>JBKJUK010000068.1:0-10484 GCA_046590705.1 Thermoanaerobaculia bacterium | reverse complement strand
TGACACTCGAGATTCCCCTCAACGAGAACGACACCCTGGTTTACCTCTCCGACGGAATCATCGAGGCGCAGAACGTATATGGCGATCCCTACGGATTCGAGGCGCTGGAGGCGCTGCTGGAAGGCGCTGCTTCACTTCAACCGGGTGAGATTCAGAAGCTGATCCTCACTGCCATCGGCAAACATTCAGCGGGGCGTGTCGCTGACGACGATCGAACGGTGATGGTGCTTCGCTTCGATCAGGTTGCCGGAGGGCAATGGCTGCCGATCGAGGCTGAGGAAGAGCTTGTAGTGGGTTGATACAGGGCCGGGGGCCGGGGTCGGGGGGCCGGAGCGAAATCGACTTCGATTGGCCGAACCGTCATTCCGATGAGCGCGAATTACTTGTTCAGATATGCCAGGTGTGTGTGCGAAGAGGAATCTTCGTTCCGCGCCGCGAGGGTCGTACTTTCGCACCCCGTCTGCGCGGATCGGAGATTCCTCTTCGCAGTCAGGACTGTGTGCGGATGACGATCGCGCTGCTCATCGGAATGACGTCGCGTCTATGAGAGCGGCCGGGGCCGGCACGGACTCTTTTGAAACTGAGACCGCTTTCATCGTTACGTGGCGACCGATGCGTTTCACATATTCGACGGTCTCACGAAACGGCGGGATGCCCTTGTACTTCATGACGTTGCCCTCGCCGGCGTTGTAAGCGGCCACAGCGAGTTCGGCGTTCCCTTCGAATTTCTCGAGCAGCCAGCGGAGGTACTTTGCGCCTGCGTGAATGTTCTGCGTCGGGTCGAAGGCGTCCGTGACTCCGAAACGAATGGCCGTGGCAGGCATCAGCTGCATCAGTCCGCGTGCACCTTTGTGCGAGACGATTCTGGGGTTGTAGTCTGATTCTGCCTTGATCACCGCGGAGATGAGTGCAGCGTCGACGTCGAATCTCTGCGCGGCCTCGATGATGGTCTTGTCGTACTTGCTGCGGAAGAGTGGCTTGCTGGTCTCTGTGTAGCGCCAGCTCTTGGGGACCAGCAGGACTGGAAGATTCACAACCTCAATTGCTGGAACGACTTCATCTTCGAGAATACGCTCGATCTGCTGAATGGGAATCTCGATTCTGCCGCCGCCGGGGAAGCGAAGCGCCATCATGTCGCCGATGGCCTCGTATCCCGCAACCTTGAGGGTACGGCCGTTTGCGAAGAGAGCAATACCAGCCTCTGCCGGGCGCGGAAGAAGAATCGCGGCAGCTACAAGGCTGAGTACGGTTGCTGTTCGTTTTCTGCGCATCGGGTCTCTTAACCTGTCTGAACCAGCCATTATGCCCGAGGATGGAAGCGGTCGTAGAGCTGCTGCAGGCGAGCCCGGCTGACGTGCGTGTATATCTGAGTGGTGGAAATGTCAGAGTGCCCCAGCATCATCTGCACTGATCGGAGGTCAGCTCCGTTCTCTAGCAGGTGCGTAGCGAAGGAGTGCCGCAGCATGTGAGGGGAGATGTGCGTCCCCACTCCGGAGAGGCTGGCGTATTTCTGAATTTTCAGCCAGATCGACTGCCGGGTGAAGCCTCTTCCCCTGATGGATAGGAAGAGGGTTCTGTCAGCGAAGCGGTCAAAATCAGGTCGCCCCTTCTCCATGTAGGCCACGATTGCATCGCGAGCGCTGTCGCCAAAGGGAACGATGCGTTCCTTGCTCCCTTTGCCGAAGGTGCGCAGGAACCCGCCGTCGAGGACCAGGTCTGAAATCTTGATGGTGGTGAGTTCGCTCACGCGCAGGCCGGTCGCGTAAAGCAACTCCAGCATGGCGCGATCCCTCAACCCTTCGGCGGTCGAGGTATCGGGAGCGTTCAGAAGCGCCTCGACGTCGATCTGCGGAAGGCTTTTCGGGAGGGACGACCAGAGTTTCGGATTCTCGACGTTCTCGGTCGGATCCTCTGTCAGATGTTTCTCTGTCACCAGAAACCGAAAGAGTCCCCGAATTGCTGCGAGCCCGCGCGCAACGGAGCGCGCGGAGATTCCGGACCCGCGCAACAACTGAAAGTACTTCACCAGCAGGACCCGCTCGACTTTTTCGAGGGCGATCTCTTTCTCGCGGAGGTAGTGACCGAAATGCCGCAGATCAATGGCGTAGGAGGAGAGAGTGTTTTTCGCCAGCCCTTTCTCGACGGTGAGATAGTCGAGATACATCGGCAGCCAGGTCACGAAGAAAGGCGTCTCCTCCGGAGTGTCGGGCTCGATCGATCGTGGGTTGTCGCGCGTCATACAGGTAGGACGAGTTTAACGGAACGAGGTTCGGGCCGCGTGGGTAGTGACCAGAGTTACGCTACCGGAGCGGTGGACCCACTGCGCGGCGACCGATCGTCATCCCGAGCGGCGGGAAGGGCGGGTGCGAGGGATCTACGCACAAGGACCGCGCTTTGAATTTCAAGCGTGAACCTATCGCGTAGATTCCTCAGTCGCACTCCAATTCTCTTGCAGTAGCGGGTATGGCGTGCTCCTTCGGAATGACGTGCCGGTCCGACGACTTCCCCGCACTCCCGGCATCGTGCGCCACGATGTCGGCCATGTATGAAGACCGTACAAATGGCCCCGAAAACACCGCTTTGAATCCGAGCTGCTCGCCGATCATCCGCAGCTCGTCGAAGACTTCCGGCCGAATGTATTCGACCACTTCGAGCTTGATCTTCTTCGGCTGCAGGTACTGACCAATGGTCATGATTTCGCAACCATGATCGAGCAGACTCTTCATGGCCTCCACGACCTCGGCCCTGGTTTCCCCGAGGCCCAGCATCAGCCCTGACTTGGTGATGATTGTGGGGTCGACTTTCTTCACATGTTCGAGAACATCGAGCGAGCGATCGAATCGCGACCCTGGCCGAACGTGCCGGTAAAGACGAGGCACCGTTTCGACATTGTGGTTGTAGTAATCAGGGCGAGCCGCTACGACCGTCTCCACAGCGGTGAGGTTCCCGCGGAAATCCGAGGTGAGCACTTCGACCGCGCATTCGGGAAGCGCCAGCCGGATCTCATGAATCGTGTCCGCGAACTGCTTCGCTCCTCCGTCCGGCAGATCGTCGCGCGTCACCGCCGTGACCACGATGTGCTTCAGATTCATCTGCTTCGCGGCCTCGGCCACTGAACGAGGTTCATCTGGAGAGGGAGCTGCGTACGGCAGCCCGGTGGTGACGTTACAGAACCCGCAGCGCCTGGTGCAGACGTCGCCGAGAATCATGAAAGTGGCCGTTCCGCGGGAGAAGCACTCAGATCTGTTCGGACAGGCCAGCGACTCGCAGACCGAGTTGAGTGACTTCGCACGGAAAAGAGTCTTGATCTCGTGCAGTTCCTGCAGATTCAGTTTCTTCTCGCGAATCCATTCAGGAAGCCGGGGAGCAGCCTTGGACATTCTGTTGATCGCCTCTCGTTGGTGATGCGCCAGTAACGATGAGCGATGCAGGCCTCATCGGCAAGTGTAAAAAGCCCGGGACAAGAAAAATGCCGCCTCGTTGAAGGCGGCATTGAATCGTTACAAAGTGGACGAATTCAGTGGCTCGCAACGCCTGCGGCGATGGATGTGACCAGAGCGGTCTCGATCAGACCTTCCGCTTCCATCTCCGGAATTCCCTTGACGATGGCGATTTCCGAGACCAGAAGATGCTTGGCGCGCTCGTACATTTTCTTCTCGCGGAAGGACAGCGCTTTGCGCTTGGCAACCTGGTTGAGGTTGCGCAGCACATCGGCGACATCCTCGAGCTTCCCGGTCTTCATCTTCTCGAGGTTCTCGCGGTAGCGATCTTTCCAATCGCGGGATCCACCAGTCTCATTCTGCTCGAGCAGGCTGATGAGACCTTTGATCTCTTTCGGCTGGTAAAGGCGACGAAGCCCGATCCGGTCGGTATTGTTCACAGGCACCATCAGCCGCGAGTTATTCGCAAGCAGGCGCAGATGGTAGTACTCGTGATCAGAACCGTTGATGCTCGACTCGGCAATCTGCTCGACGACAGTAACTCCATGATTCGGGTAGACGATTTTATCGCCAATTTTGAACGACAAGGGGAGACTCCTTTCGATAGCTCAGCCGACGGATTATATGGCCTCGGCGGGCGCCGGGTCAAATGGGGGCTGATGAAGCAGAACGCAGAACGCAGAACGAAGAAGTAAGAAAGAGAGGGCAGGACTGTGTGGCACAGGCAATCCTGCCTGTGGCGCGGAGAAGTGAGTTCCAAGCCACTGCATGACGCTTCGCACGTCTCGTGGGCAGGTCGCTGAGAGGAGCGACATCCCGATTAGGGCGGAACGAAATCGTCCTTAGAAGTCAGCGCGTCGCGTCACAGGCAGGATTGCCTGTGCCACACAACTCCATCTCGCTCGCACCTATTCGCAGTCATCCGCGGCTCTGCCTCACTTTCTTACTTCTTCGTTCTGCGTTCTGAGTTCTGCGTTCATCAGCTCAGACAGTGCGCTCTTCCCCGAGATCCCCTGCACGTCGAGCCCCAGATGTTCGGCCACGGTGGCGCCGAGGTCTGCGAAGGTGTCGCGAACGCCGAGGTTGGTTGAATGTACGGTTGGGCCGGAGATGAGGAGAGGGACGTACTCGCGTGTGTGATCCGTGGAGACGTCGGTCGGATCGCAGCCGTGGTCGGCGGTGATGAAAAGCAGATCTTCATGCCTTAGCGCATCCACCAGAGGCTGGATCTCTTCGTCGAAGGTCTCGAGGGCTCGGGCATAGCCTGGAGCGTCGTTTCGATGTCCATATTTGGAGTCGAAGTCGACCAGATTCGTGTAGATGAGATCCGCGTCGGAGTTGCGAATGAGTTCGAGTGTTTTGGCCATGCCGTCGGAGTTCGACTCGCTTCGAATTTCCTCGCTGATCCCGACGCGGTCGAAGATGTCGGCGATCTTTCCGATTCCGACGACCTTCTTCTGATTCTTCGTTGCCCTTTCCAGAACGGTTTCACCGGTTGGGCGGACGGAGAAGTCCTTCCGGTTTGCGGTCCGTTTGAAGTCGCCTCTGCCTGATCCGAGAAAAGGTCTGGCGATGATGCGGCCGATGTTGTGCTCGCCGACCATGAGTTCGCGGGCGATCTGACAGATCCGCCATAGCTCCTCTTTAGGGATCACGCTCTCGTGCGCGGCGACCTGAAAAACGGAATCGCCGGAGGTGTAGACGATCGGTTCGCCGGTACGAAGATGTTGCTCACCGAGTTCGTCGAGAATCTCTGTGCCGGAAGCTGGCTTGTTGGCGAGTGTGCGGCGACCGATGCGTGACTCGAACTCGCGAATGATCTCTTCGGGGAAGCCGTTCGGATACGTGCGAAATGGGTCGCGGACAATGAGTCCCATCATTTCCCAGTGCCCGGTGGTGGTGTCCTTGCCCGCCGAGCGCTCATTCATTTTTCCCCACGCGTACGCTGGAGTCTCGGTGGAACCCGGGGTGGCAAGCGTTTGCAGAAGGCCGAGCCTGGTGAGGTTGGGCAGGTGCGGCTTCTCGTCCCGAAGAATGTGCCCAAGGGTGTCGGATCCCTGGTCGCCATACTCGGCGGCGTCCGGGAGTTCGCCGACTCCAAGTGAGTCGCAGACGATGACGATGGCGCGTTTTCTACTCATAGATTCCTCACAGTGAGATGCTCATGCACCAGGCGACGCGATGCTGGCGGCTGATCGGCGATCGTTACGAAAGCGTTGAATCGTTGCCTGAGTGCATCGTCTTCGAAGGCGCGATCGCCAAGCTCGATACGTCCTATTACTTCGCCTGCGCTGATCTCGTCGCCGACATTACGGTCGAACATCAGACCTGCGGCGTTGTCGATCAGGTCATCCTGCACGCGGCGTCCGGCCCCGAGGTCTACGGCAAGCATGCCCGCGGCGAAAGTGTCGATTGCGCTGATGAATCCGGAGCGATCCGCTTTGATTTCGACGGTGCGTGCTGGAGATGCAAGCTGTGAGCTGTCATCGACCACTCGAGGGTCGCCGCCCTGTGCTGCGATCCACTTGCGTGCGTGCTCGAGCGCAGCTCCTGAAGAGAGGCTCTGGTCGAGTGCCGTCGCGGCGGTTTCGTCGTCGAATTTTCCTGACATGACCAGCATGCGAACTGCCTGGGCCCGGGTCACTGCCAGTACGTCGGCTGGTCCTTTATTCGCGAGCACGGCGAAGGACTCTGCGATTTCGTTGGCGTTTCCGGCAGCGACGCCGAGTGGGCGGTCCATGTCGGTGATCAGAGCTTCAACGCGAGTGCCGGAGCCTTCTGCCGCCGCGATCAGACTGAGTGCCAGCGCACGCGAGTCCGCGTAGCTGCTCATGAAGGCTCCGCTTCCGGTCTTCACGTCGAGGATGAGAGCAGACGCTCCCATGGCCAGTTTCTTGGACATGATCGATGCGGTGATGAGCGGGAGCGACTCCACTGTGCCGGTGACGTCGCGCAGCGCATACATGCGGCGATCGGCTGGAGCGATTCCTCTCGTGGACGTGGAGATGGCGCAGCCCACCTCGTCGATGCAGCGCTCGAATTCATCGCGTGAGAGCCGTGCATTGAATCCGGGGATGGCTTCGAGTTTGTCGAGTGTGCCGCCGGTGTGTCCGAGTCCGCGGCCGGAGAGCATGCCCACTTTCACTCCGCAGGACGCGACCCAGGGAGTGAGAACGATGGAGACTTTGTCGCCCACACCGCCCGTAGAGTGTTTGTCGACGATGTAGTCGAAGCGATCGCGCAGCGCCCAGCTCTCTCCGGAATCGAGCATGGACTGCGTGAGTGTAGCCATCTCGCCGGCGTCCATTCCGCGAATGGCCACGGCCATGAGGAAGGCCGACATCTGGTAATCGGGAAGCTCTTCGGCAGTGAACAGCTGGATGAAGCGGCGAATATCGCCCTCGGCGAGTCGATCGCCACGGCGTTTGGAATTCAGAAATTCGTACGGTGAGAAGTCGGCCATGCGCGGCGCATTCTATATTGGGCCGGAGGCTGATGAACGCAGAACGCAGAACGCAGAAATTCGAAGTAAGAAAACAGTCAACGACCATACGGGATTGTGGAGCACAGGCAATCCTGCCTGTGACGGGACCAATGGAGTTCGAGAGCCCGCGCCTCCGGTCAATTTCGCGTACAGCCGGGAGAGCGGGCGAGCGCAGCTCGCCCATACGCAGGACCCATCGCGTGGCGGCGTAGCTCGTCACTACGCTTGATCCCGGATGATGGCGTCGCTTATAAGTCGGCTCGGATGAATCATTCATGAAGGCCGTGGTCCTTCTCAGCGGCGGGCTTGACTCGGCTACGGTCGCGGCGATGGCGCTCGCGCAGCGTCGCTCAGTGTTCGCGCTCTCGTTCGCCTACGGTCAACGACATGGCATCGAGCTCGAGGCCGCTTCGCGCGTGGCCTCAGCCCTCGGAATCTCTGCACCGCGGACATTCAATCTTGACCTTCGGCTGTTCGGAGGGAGTGCGCTCACTGCAGAAATCGATGTTCCGAAAGACGACGTGGCTTTCGAGGGGATTCCTGTGACTTACGTACCGGCGCGCAACACCATCTTCCTCGCACTGGCGCTTGGCTACGCCGAGGGATTGGGAGCGGAGGAGATATGGATCGGCGTGAATGCGGTGGACTTCAGCGGATACCCGGACTGCAGATCTGAGTTTATCGAGTCGTTCCAGCGGGTGATCGAGACCGGGACCAGAAGCGGTGTGGAGAAAGGGATGCCGCGGATCGTGACGCCGCTCCTGAGAATGAGCAAGGCCGAGATCATTCGCAGCGGTGTCGGACTCGGAGTCGATTATTCGCTGACGCACTCCTGTTATGACCCCGATGAGAAGGGTCTGGCCTGTCGTCACTGTGACTCATGCATTCTGCGGGCGCGCGGCTTTGCCGAGGCGGAAGTTGCAGATCCAACGCGATATGTCCAATGACGCCGGGATCTGTAGGGGCGCGTTGCGCGCGCCCGCTCCCCGGTGTAATTTGCTATGAGAATGAGTACGTCAATAACAAGATGCAATCGTTCTATATAAAATATTCTATTAAACAAAACAGATAATCATGCTGAGAATCACTGAGATCTTCTACTCCATTCAGGGCGAATCGACGCATGTCGGCAGGCCCTGCGTCTTCGTGCGCCTGACCGGGTGCAATCTGCGCTGCGTCTGGTGTGACTCGGCGTACACCTTCGCGGGCGGCGAGAAGATGGAGCTGGATCAGATTCTGGAGCGGGTGCGGCAATACGGCTGTGGCCTGGTGGAAGTGACGGGAGGCGAGCCGCTGGCGCAGCGGGAGTCTGCCACTCTGATCACGCGCCTGCTCGACGAGAACTACGAAGTTCTCATCGAAACCTCGGGGTCGATCGACATCACCCCGATCGACCGGCGGGCCAGGATGATTCTCGACGTGAAGTGTCCAGGTTCAGGCGAGTCCGATGAAAATCTCTGGAGCAATCTCGAGCACCTCCGGCCTCATGACGAGGTGAAGTTCGTCATTGCCGATCGTGCCGACTACGAATTCGCGCACGACGTCATCAAGCGATACCGCCTCTCGGCGCAGCCACTGCTATTTTCGCCGGTGTGGGGAAAACTCGATCTCCGCACCCTGGCGGAGTGGATGCTGGAGGACCGCTCACCGGCCAGGCTGCAGACCCAGCTGCACAAGCACATATGGGGAGCGGAGGCGACGGGGGTGTGACACGAATGGAGAATGGAGAATGCAGAATGGAGAATGTTTGAGGCTCTATACTGCTTTGCGGCCCCGATGGGCTGCTTCAATCATTCTCCATTCTCCATTCTCCATTCTGCATTCTTACTATGAAACTCGATCACATTGGTATTGCGTTGCGGTCACTTGAATCTGCGAAGATTTACGAGGCGCTTGGTCTTACGATCGAGCATGTGGAAGTGGTGGAGTCACAGAAGGTACGAACGGCCTTTCTCTCGGTTGGTGATTCCAATCTGGAACTGCTCGAACCTACAGATCCCTCTTCGCCGATTGCGAAGTACATCGAGAAACGGGGCGAGGGGATTCACCATCTCTGTTTTCGCGTCGATAAAATAGAGGAGCATCTCGCGCGTCTCTCTGCGGCGGGCTACAGGCTGGTCAACGAGCAGCCGGTTCCGGGAGCGCACGGTTGTCGAGTTGCCTTCCTTCATCCATCCGCAGGGAACGGGGTGCTCATTGAACTCAGCGAGAGGATCGAGCCGTGACCTCAGGGATGAACGACCCGCTGCCGCCGAATTCTCTGGTGATTTTGAATCTGGTGAATCCGAAGGAAAAGTTCTGGGGTTTGCTGCTTTCGCTCTCGCAGGTCGGAATCACGGTGCGAGGCATCAATCTCGACGCCTTCGAAGAATGGGTCCGGCAGATTGCCAGAAAGGACGAGCTCACGCTCGACCTGGTCACCATGTTCGTGCCGCTGTTCCGCGTTGAACGGATGTTTCTCGACGAGACGGTCGGTTCGGTAAAGTCATACTCGGAGTTTTTCACAGAGATGGTCGGTGTTGCTCCAGCAGAGTTTCTTCTGGCGGCACGCAACGAGAAGTAGAAGCGCATCCGCTCGGCGGGCGCAGTGAGATCGAGGGAAGAAGATGAGAAAAACTGTCATTGGAACTTTGTTTCTTTGCGTGGCGCTGTCGGCCTGCAAAAAAGAAGAGAAAATCGAGCCGGTCAGCTCGTATGAATCCGCCGATATTCAGGCGCGTGCATATAACTTCCGGGTGATCCCGAAGTCGCGTTTTCTGGAGCCGCAGACCGACCTTCTCAGACGCGCGCATTTTGTGCTCACACCTGCCTCGAAGGAAGCTCCTCCGATGGCCATGTACGAGAACGATGCCTCGGTCGATGAGGTCGCTAAATGGTACGCGGCGCAGTACGAGTACGGCGAGATCGCCCCCGACGTTGCCAACAATTTCAGTTCGGTCAAACCAATGGCTTACTACTTGAAGGGCGACCTCGCAGTAGACACGCCGCCGATCAAACCGATTCTCGAGAAACTCGCGGTCAATACAGATCTGAGCGCGGCCAAAGGCGAATACCGCGGAGCGCACATCAGCCCCAAGCCCGGGTTTCCCAGAGTCACCATCCAACGCCCATGGTTCGATGCTGTGAACGGGAAAGTCGTGAACACCACCATGGTCTTGATGGTTCGTGAGTAACCGGAGCTGATGAACTCAGAGCGCAGAACGCAGAACGAAGAAGGAAGAAAAAGAATCAGCAAACCTTGGCAACTACGCACACGTCATTCCGATGAGCCGCGCGATGGTTAGCCTGGCGCAGCACTTACTGCGAAGAGGAATCTCCGTTCCGCGCGGACGCGGTGAATCGGCTCGACCCTCGTGGCGCGGAACGGAGATTCCTCTTCGCACACTTACCTCGCAAATTCGTCCAGGCATCCCGCGCTCATCGGAATGACGGCGCGGTGGGTTGTTACACTTCGCAGAGAACTCACCGGTTCTATTTCTTGCTTCATCGTTCCGCGTTCTGAGTTCTGCGTTCATCAGCCCCGGCCCCCCGACCCCGGCCCCCGGCCAGAGCCTCACTGG
>JBKJUK010000008.1:0-21640 GCA_046590705.1 Thermoanaerobaculia bacterium | reverse complement strand
CGCCGGGAACACCAACCACAGTCGTGTTTCAAAGGCGCAGTCGTGTCCTCGAGGCATCCGTCATTCCTGTCAGCACCTGGCGGGCCCGAGGCGAAGCGCTGCACGCTGGCGGCACCTACAGCGCCTCGGCCCTGACTGGCTATCTCCGCACACCGGTGAATCGTTGGATGGCAGCGCTCGGACTCACCATTATGTTCCTTCGCTCCGGAGTCGCTGCGGCCCGCGTCTCCGCGATTTCTCTCGTGTTCTGGGCAGGTGGAGACAACTTCAGCAAAGCGGCCGGCGCGGGATTGCTGTTCGGTAGCCTCCCCCTTCCACTGGCCATCGCGCTGCATGCCATCGACATCTACTTCTTCGCGGCGTTCTACGCCCTCTGTCTGCACTTCGCACTGCTTTTCCCGGAGCCACTTCCCGCGTTGCGTCGCCGTCCGGCGCTGCAACTGGTTCCTTACCTCATTGCTGCTCCGATCTTCCTGGAGTCATTCGCTCATCTGCTCCGTCGCCTCTCGCCGTCGTTGCGAGCAGCACTCCCAATCGCAAGTGAGACGGGCTTCTACTCCTTCCTCGGACCTCTGCTGCTCCTCCTCGCGGTGGCAGTGCTTGCCGTTCGCTACCGCGCCACTACGGATCGTAAACTCCGCCGCCGTCTGCGAGTGGTGTTTGCGTCTTTCATCCCCGGCCTTCTCGCGTTGATCCTGGTCATACTCGTTGACCGATTCGAGGCGCCGGTAACGGTTCGAACAACTGCAACCATGCTGCAGTGGCTGAGCGTGGCGCTCAGCTCAGCGATCTACGCGTATGCCATCGCGCGACATCGCATTTTCGACGTCCGGGTTCTGGTTCGAAAAAGTATTCAGTACGCTCTCGCGCGCGGAACTCTGATCGGTTTCATGCTGATTCCAGCCATCGCGCTCTTCGTTTTCATCTATACGCACCGCGACCAGTCCATCGTGCAGATCGTCTCGCGTCAGCCTGCCATTTACCTCACGCTGCTGGTTTCGTCAGGACTGATTCTCTCCTACCGAAAGCGGCTGCTCACCGCTCTCGACCGACGCTACTTCAGAGAGCAATACGACGCGAGAGAGATGCTGACCAGCGTCGTCTCGATGATTCGGAGTGGAAGCGATGCCGCTGCACTCGCGCGCGCTGCTGTAAACCAGATCGAACGCGCATTGCATCCGAATCACTCCTCCCTCTGGATCGTGCAAGCCGCAGAGGGTGAGATCAGGCAGGTGCTTTCGTCGGGTGAGTCACCTGCGGATTGCGCTGCCCTGCCACTGAGCAGCGCGCTGGCGACTCTGATCGGAACCGACGAAGAGCCGCTCGATCTGGACAGCGGTGGCACGCGGGCAATCCTCAGCCGCCTTCCCGTTGCCGAGAAAGCGTGGATGGAAACGAGCAAGGCTCATCTGCTCGTTCCGATGCTGGTGGAAGGGAATCTCGCAGGCTTCCTGCTTCTCGGCGAAAAGCGCTCCGAGGAACCTTACGGCAAAGAGGACCGGCAGCTTCTCAGAGTGATCGCAGCGCAGATGTCGATCACCCAGGATTACGGTCGCATGCGCAGCTCTCCATCTCTGGTATGGTCGAATCAGATCACCTCCCCGATCTTCTCGGACGAGCTGCGTCTATGTCCCTCCTGCCGTCGCTGTTTTCCGCGTGAGATCGCCATCTGCGAATTCGATCAGACGGCACTGATCGCAGAGTTCGGCATTCCATTCGAGATCGAGGACAAGTACCAGATGAAGCGACTCATCGGGCGCGGCGGCATGGGTGCCGTGTATCAGGCCACGCAGTTGCGTCTGCAGCGGCCTGTGGCCATCAAAATCCTGCTCTCTCATCTTGTCTCGAGCAGCAATATGCGCCTCCGCTTCGAGCGTGAGGCCAGGATTGTTGCGCGCCTTCGTCACCCCGGCATCGTGACCATTCATGACTTCGGTGTGCTTGGTTCGGGGCACGCGTTCCTGGTGATGGAGTACGTCGACGGTCGGACTTTGCGCGAGGTGATTCGCTTGGGAGCGAGCGATCATGCGCGAGCACGGTCGCTTCTGGCGCCGGTCGCCGAAGCAATCGACACGGCTCACGCGGCCGGAGTCATCCACCGCGACCTGAAACCGGAGAACATCGTGCTCTCACCTTCCGACTTCACGTCGGCGCGTATTCTCGACTTCGGGCTGGCGCGCCTTCAGGAGCAGAGTGCAGACAGGAAAGACGACGAAGCAACGCTCCTGCAGACCACTCAATCGGGCAGCATACTGGGAACACTTCCGTACATGGCTCCGGAACTCTTCGCGGGAGGCTCGGCTACTGCCAGCTCCGATCAATACGCAGTTGGAGTCATTGCCTACGAACTGCTCACCGGACTGCATCCGTTCGCAGCGCGTGATCTTGCGGGAATCGTCATCGGACACACACAACTGCCCGTACCGCCGCTCCGCGAGAAAGCGCCTTCCGTCCCTGCGAAGGTCGCTGCAGCGGTGCATCGGGCGCTCGCGAAAGAATCATCGGAGCGCTTCCGTTCAGTGAAGGAATTCGTCGACGCCTGGCAGTGAATAGTAGTCAGTAGTTGGTAGTCAGTAACCAGTAGTGACAGTTGATCCCTACTGGCTACTGGTTACTGGCTACTTGAACCCCTGACCCCGGCCTGCAGCAGTGAGTCCACTGCCCAGGCCAGCTTCTACCCCGGCCCCCTGACCCCGGCCTCCAGCCGCCGTTGCAGGTGCGATAAGATTCGCGACTGGAGATCTCATGCGAAACCGCGCGGCCCTTGTCCTTCTTTTCTGTCTCAGCCTGCTGACAGCCTGCTCTGAAAACTCGTCTGGCCCATCAGCGACGAGTCCCGGACGTTACCCTGTGAGCATCCGCGGCTGGATCTCCGACATCGACACGGGACAACCGAGCGTCTACCAGGTCACTACTCTGCGCAACGCGCGTCTGATCGAACTTCTGCAGCAGACAAACGTCAGTATCGAGAAAGCTCCGTACGCCTCGGGAGGCATCGGCGAGACTGGCGCCTTCGTCGTTCTCGATGCGCCGAGCGGTCGCGCGGAAATGCTGTTTCAGGCTCCCGGCATCGACGGTGCAAAACTCGTCCTTTCGAATATCCCTCCGAACGCCGACGTGCTGCTGCCCCGTCTGGTGATTTCGCCGAGCGGTGTGGTGGTCACGAAGCCGGAATCCCTTCGTGTGCGAGTTCCCGGCAGCAGCGCGAACGCCCCCAGGAGAATGCTCCCGCAGAAAGCGATGATCGGGCCGCACTCAGTCGACATATGGGAAGTGCCCCTGCGCGAACTCGAAGACCGTCGCGACTACCCGACCGCGGCGTCAGAGAACAACGCACCGCTGGCGATCGTAAAGTAGGTTGAATCGGGCCGGGGGCCGGGGGCCGGAGTCTCAGCGGCGCACTCACGCCGGGGCAAGTGGAGCACAGGCAATCCTGCCTGTGACGGGACCCTCTGACTTCGAAGGCCAGGCTGTTGAACGCAGAACTCAGAACGTCGAAGTAAGGAGAGGGTCCCGCATCGCAGCTTGTGCGCACGTGATTGTGTGGCACAGGCAATCCTGCCTGTGACGGGACCCACTGACTTCGAAGCCAGTCAGGCCCGCTTAGCGGCTGCAAAGCTAAGGTGTAGCGATCAGTTCCGAGAACTTTGCGAGATCGATGTTGCCGCCGGAGATGATGGCCACTACCGGGCCTTTTCCTGCTTTGCCGGTGAGTGCTGCAGCAACTGCAAGAGCTCCGGCACCCTCTGAGATCACGCGGGTCTTTTCGGCGATGAGCCGCATGGCGTGACGAATTTCTTCGAGCGAAACCACGATCGATCCGTCTACCAGCCCCTCCATCCTCTGCCACATGCGCGGGAAGATGCTTTTCCCTCCGGCCCCGTCGACGAACGATGGAGTCCAGTTCTCGAAAATCTGTGGTGAGCCTTTGCTGAATGAAAGCGCTCCAGGCGCAGCAGTATCCGGCTCCGCGCCGTAAATCTTCACGTCGGGTGAAAGAGCGTGCGCTGCAGCTGCGATTCCGGAAATCAATCCACCGCCGCCGATCGAGGCCACGATCGAGGAGACGTTGGGCAGATCCTCCAGAATCTCCAGTCCCATGGTGGCATTGCCGGCGATGAAATTGTGATCGTCGAAGGGATGCACGAAGGCGCCTTCCACACCGGGAAAACTCCGTTCTTCCATGGCCGCCCAGCAGAGTTCGAATGGCGCCTTGACCAGGCGTGCTCCCAACTTGCGCATCCTTTCGACTTTGGTGGCCGGCGCTGTTTCGATGACAACTACCGTGCAGGGAATGCCGAACTGTCTCGCTGCGTAGGCCACGCCCTGTCCTGCGTTCCCGGCACTGATGGTCCAGACGCCCTTCGCTCTCTCCTCAGGATCGAGAAGCGCGACTGCGTTCGCGGCGCCGCGTAGTTTGAAGGCATTGATCGGCTGCAGATTCTCGAGCTTCAGCCAGATCTCGGGCGCATCTCCCTCGAGTTCCAGTCGCACCAGTGGAGTGCGTGTAATGATCCTTCCAATGCGCTCACGCGCAGCATGAATCTCGTCGAGGGTGACTGGAGCGACTGCCGGGGCTTGTTCGGTCATGCGGTGGATTGTAGCGTTTTGGATTCGAATGTAGACCTTCGATAAAGAGAGCCGGGTATAGCAGCCTCAGGCCTTCGAAGTCAGTGCGTCCCGCCACAGGCAGGATTGCCTGTGCTCCACACAATCCCTTCCTGATGGGCAAGACTGTGGTCGTTGATACTTTTCTTACTTCTGCGTTCTGCGTTCATCAGCCTCACGCCTTCGAAGTCAGGGCGTCCCGCCACGGGCAGGATTGCCTGTGCTCCACACAGCGAGTCCTGACACAGATGGACCGGCCTCTCGCTCCGGCCCCCCGCCCCCGGCCCGCATCTCTGCTTGCCAAAACTTTTCCACTGTATTACTGTCGTAGTACACAGCAGCAATCATGGAGAGTCATGCTGAAGATCAATTTCACCGATGCTGTTCCGATCTGGAAGCAGATTGAGGACGAGATGCGAAGGCTGATCGCCTCAGAGAAGTTGCTTCCGGGACATCCCGTTCCCTCGGTTCGTGAGCTCGCCAAAGAGTTGCGCATCAACCCGGCCACCGTTGCCAAGGCCTATCAATCACTGGTCGACGAGCGGTTGCTTCAGGTCAAGCGCGGTGACGGCACCTACGTGGCGGACGAGCTTCCATCCATCTCCCGCAGCGAGCGACAGAAACATCTCAGGCAAGGTGCCACGCGTTACGCGAGCGTGGCTCTCCAGTTTGGCGCCGACCTCGACGCGGCCACTGCGGAGCTGGAAAGCTCCTACAAAAAACTGACACCAAAAGGAGATCGCTCGTGAATCACTCTCCCATCGTCACAGAGAACCTGACCGTGCGTTACGGTTCAGCTACGGCTCTAGTGAAAGTTTCGCTGGAAGCCCCACGGGAGAATTCTCCATCAAACCGTCAGTGTCAACGCGTTCAGTCAGCCTACGCTCTACAACGAGATCTCTGCATCCTCGCGAATTTTCAGAAGTCGCGATGGAAAGCTGATGAAGCTCGATCCGCTCACCGGGAAGTTCACGCTTCTACTGGATCCGTCAAAGCTCTGATGCGCGGAACCTTCGCCATGGAGCGGTCGTGCAGCCGGGAGAGAAGCAGCAGTGCCGTGCACGCCCCGATCAGTGCCAGGGTCATGTCTTTCTGCGTGTCCCATGGGTCGCCCTGTGTTCCGAGGAAAGCGTCTGCTGCTTCTCCGGAGAATGCAGCGGCAGCCCATTCGAAGAGTTCATACACTGCGCTGATTGCCAGGCAGATCGAGACGATCACGAAGTTCAACCACTTACCTCGCTGCAGCGGCGATCGTCGCAGCAGAATCTCTCTGGCGATCATGGCCGGTACAAAGCCCTGCGCGAAATGTCCCACGCGGTCGTAATGATTGCGCGCCATCCCGAACTCGTCCCGTATCCAGTTGAAGAGAGGAACTTCCGCGTAGGTGTAATGGCCGCCGATCATCAGGATGATGGCGTGCAGCGTAATCAGACCGTACACGAGTCGTGACAACGGAAATGGCTGCCACGTAGCGGCCAGCGCTGTCGCACCGATCACTGCCGGTAAAACTTCGAGAATCCAGGTGAACCGGTCGTGCGGAGCGATGGCCGACCAGGTGAAGACTGCAGACGCGATCGCCAGCAGGATCAGGAGGTATGTTCTGTTTTGCATTCATCTCCCCGGCTTCGTTCTCCCTCAGTTGCGAAGCTGTAGTGTAATTCTTTCGAGAACTTCGCGGTGAACCAGAAGCCATCTACGCGACTCGCGTATTCGTGTCATTCCGATGAGCGCGCGATGACGAAAGGCGCTTGCGATGAGTTCGTGCGAAGAGGAATCTCCGGTACGCGCCGCGAAGATCGAGCCGGCTCACCGCGCCTGCGCGGACCGGAGATTCTTCCTCGCATACCTTGCCGCGGTCAGATTACGACTGCGCGTGCTCGTCGGAATGACGCCGCTGGTGAGCGGGGGATGAGGTCACTGGCATCAGTATTCAAATGTCATCGTTCGACGCTGTGCCGTAGAATCGAAATCAGACACCCGCAAAACAAGAACCGATCACATGAAAGACACGACGGAAGCAACAGGAGCGGTCCCCGACCACGAGCATGAACGGCTCGAGGCTCTGCGTCGCTACGCAATTCTCGACACCTCGTCCGAGGAGGCGTTTGATGACATCACGCGACTGGCGGCGCAGATCTGCGGCACGCCCATGTCGCTGGTCAGCCTGATCGATTCCGATCGCCAGTGGTTCAAGTCGCGACTCGGAATCGAGGTATCGGAAACTCCGCGAGACATCGCTTTCTGCAGCCATGCCATCGGGGAGCCCGACGTCTTCACAGTTGAAGATGCAGAAACCGACGAACGTTTCGCCGACAACCCGCTGGTCACCGGCCCACCTTTAGTTCGCTTCTACGCAGGTGCTCCCCTGGTCACTCCGGAAGGGCTCGCCATTGGAACTCTCTGCGTGCTCGACACTCGCCCGCGCGAACTAAACGAGAGTCAGATCGCCGCGCTCCGTATCCTGGCCAAGCAGGTCATCAATCAGCTCGAGCTCAAGCTCAGCCTCGCTGAGGTCCGACAGACCATCATCGACCGGGATCATGCAGAAGAACTTCTCCGGCAACGCAACCTCGCCGGTTCGGCGGTCAAACGAGTAACGTCGGAGGGTTCCGATACCCGGAGCGGACGATTCTCTTCGCGGGAGTTTCTCACTGGCCGAATCGACGTGGATCCTTCGCTAACCCGCCCGACCCTGACACCTCGCAGCAGTCCTCTTCTTGCCATTGTCACGCTGGTAGCCACCCTGCTCGGTACGCTGATCGTATCCCGGGCAGTATCAAGCAAAGTTCAGGACCAGCAGCATCAGGGTTTCGCACGACAGTCCGAACGGATGGAGGAAGCGCTCACGAATCGCATGGGCGCTTACGCCGAGGTCCTGCGAGGCTGCGGCGCCCTTCTGCAGGTAAGTCCCGAACTCGATCAGCGAGCCTGGAGCGAGTACGTTCGCCGCATGGATATCAAACGGCGCTTCCCCGGGATCTACTCCATCAGCTACGTTCCGCTGATTCCGGCGGCCTCGCTCGAACAATTCGTGAGAGACACGCGGACGGAACTTGGCGCGACCTTCACTGTGTACCCGGCCGGATCGCGCCAGGACTACCTGCCCATCAAGTACGTCGAGCCCCGCTCCGCGCTCGCTGAAGGATTCGACCTCGGTACGGAGCGCTATCGTCGCGCTGCCGCCGAGAGTTCGCGCGACAGAAACCTGCCGGTTGTCTCTGCTCCGCTGAGCCTCCTTCAGGATCAGGAGAAGCGCACGAGCATCACCATGTTCTTTCCGGTCTATCGACTCGGGGCGCCTGCCGGTACCGTCGAGGAGCGACGAAGTGCATTGCAGGGCTGGGTCTATGCCGCATTTCGCGCCAGCGATCTATTCGCAGGCATCTTCCCCCGCGGTCTTCAGAACCTCGGACTCGAGGTTTATGACGGGCGTATCCCGCTGCAAAGCGCACTGCTTTACGATACGGACAACATTCGCAATGCTCCGGGAAAGCCGACGGGACCGTCTCTGCGTAGCACGGATCTCATCAATGTCTACGGCCGGACCTGGACCTTCCACGTCCACGCGCTGCCGAACTACGACGCCAGCCACCGCAACTTCGAAGGACCGGCATTCCTTCTGGGTGGGATCGTCCTGAGCCTTCTCATCAGCGCGATGGTCTGGATTCTCACCACCATGCAGCGTCGCGCCGCCACCATCGCTTCACGAATGACTGCCGCATTGCGCAAAAGCGAGTCCGGCGTGCGAGCGGTAGTAGCCAATGTCGTGGACGGAATCATCACCTGCAACATTGCCGGAGAAGTGACCTCCATCAACCCAGCCGCCGAGCGGATCCTCGGCAGGCGTCCTTCTACTGTTCTCGGGCGAGACATCCACGATTTTCTGCCCGACCTCGCATCCCCGCTGCAGCAGGTGGCCACTCACGAGATTCGCGGTCGCCAGAGATCAGGGACGTTCCTCGCCGAGGCCAGTGTCAGCGAATCTGCGGACGTGGAAGAGGACCGCTTCATCATCGTCATCCGAGATGTCACTGAGAAGAAGCGGTCCGAAGAGGAGTCGAATCTTCTGCAGACCATCACCTTGCTGATGAACCAGGAGACTTCGATCGTGGGGGCATTCCAGACCGCGATCCGCAAGGTCTGTGAAGTGACGGGCTGGCCATTCGGAGAGGCCTGGGAACCTGATGTGAACAACAAAAAGATGCGACTCGTCAGTGCCTGGCACATTGATGATGAGCGCCTGCGCGTCTTTGCGTTGGAGAGCAGGCAGTTCAGATTTGCTCCGGGACAGGGATTGCCGGGGAGAGTGTGGGCCGCACGCGGGCCGATCTGGTTCAAGGATGTCGGCACCAACAAGGCCTATCCACGCACCCGCCTCGCACAGGAAGCAGGCTTCACGGCCGGTGTCGGCGTCCCGGTCATGTCGGAACAGAACGTTGTGGCCGTGCTCACTTTCTTCATCCGCGACTGGAACGAACGCGACGAGGCGACCGTCGGTGCCATCTCAGCAGTTGCAATGCAACTTGGAAGCGTCGTGCGTCGAAAGCTGGCCGAAGCGGCTCTGATCGAAAACGAATCGCGAACACGGTCCATCATCGACAATATGTCCGGTGGGTTGATCACTCTCGACTCGCGCGGAGCGATCGAGACGGTCAACCCGGCCGCTGAGCGAATCTTTGGTTCTGGAAGAAGAGAACTCATCGGCATGCCCGTTCACATTCTGCTCGGGCCGGAAGATGTCCGGCGCACTGAGACCATCGACTCATTCATCAAGGAGTCAGAAGGAAAAGTGACGCTATGGAAAGGTCGTCGTAGAAACGGGGAGGTGTTCCCTTTCGAGATGTCGCTGTTCGAGTTCAGCAGCGCTTCGGGGAAGAGGTGGGCCGGAAACATCCAGGATGTGAGTGAGCGCCACGAAGTCGATCGAATCAAGAAAGATTTCGTCTCCACCGTCAGCCATGAACTCCGCACGCCACTCACTTCCATCCGGGGCTCACTCGGGCTCCTGGCCGGTGGTGCGGTCGGCGAACTTCCGCCAGCGGCGCGAAATCTGGTAGCGATCGCCGAGAGAAACAGCACCCGACTCATCACGCTCATCAACGATATCCTCGATTTCGAACGACTCGAGAGCGGCAAGGCCGACCTGCACATCGACGTAATCTCGTCCGCACAGATCATCGAGCGATCACTCGAATCAGTCCGCTCCTTCGCTGAGCAGGAGCAGATCACCCTGACCGTTGACGCAAGTGAGGGTTCAGTTCAGGTGGACGCTGACAGGATCGTGCAGGTGATCGTGAATCTCGCCTCCAACGCCATCAAGTTTTCGAAGAAGGGTGGCCGGATCAGCTTCACCTCCCGCATGCAGGGCAACGAAGTGGAGTTCGCAGTCACAGACGAAGGCCGCGGAATTCCATCGAACGCCATCGGCGCACTGTTTCGTCGCTTTCAGCAGGTCGATGCCTCCGACTCCAAGGTCAAGGGAGGCACCGGTCTCGGACTGGCTATCTCCAGGGCCATCATCGAGCAGCATGGTGGCACGATCGGAGTGAAGAGCGTAGAGGGAAGCGGCAGTACTTTCTGGTTTCGACTCGCGGCGGCGGAAGGCCAGCCCAGCACACCTGCCGCGGAGCCTGCGATCCTTTGTTTCACCTCCACTGCTACCCGCGAGTGGCTCGAGCCAATCTTCAAAACCAACGGTCGGTCCAGCCTCTTCGTGAGTTCGTTCGAGGAGGCCTGGTCGATTCTCGAGCAGCAACCGGTGTTCGTCATCATCGCCGAAAACGACAGTTCGCGCTCGCCACTTCTCGAGCGAGTACGCACTGATGCCCGATTCAGCAACCTCCCGGTAATTCTGATCGGAAGCGACGTACCACTCTCCTCTGTGCTTCTCACCGACAAACTGGTGGTGCTGATACCGGAGCGGACCGGCAGCCACAGCCTGCTCGAAGCCATCCGCCGAGCAACCAGCGCCCCGGGAAAGAGGGACATCGTGATCGTGGAGGACGACCCGGGGCTGCTCGACGTGATCACCCGTCAGCTCGCAGATCACGGCTACACACTGCGCTCCGCCGCATCAGGAAGCGAGGCACTGCAACTCGTGCGAGAAGCTCTTCCCAGCCTCATCGTCCTGGATGTTGGACTGCCGGATATCGACGGTTTCGATGTCGTTGCAGAGCTGCGTGAAGATCGAGCTCTCAGAGATATTCCAGTGCTCGTTTACACCGGTCGCGATCTCGACGAGCAGCAGCGCGATAGACTGCGACTCGGACCTACACGATTTCTCATGAAATCGCGGGCCACGCAGGATGAACTGCTGGCACTGGTCGACAAGCTTCATGAAGTTCAGGAAAAGGGACAGGACCAATGAAAGTGCTGATCATCGACGACGAGGATGATGTCAGGAGCGTGGCCAACATGAGCCTGGCGCTGGTCGGCGGGATGGAAGTGATGGAAGCGGGGAGCGGGGAATCAGGGCTTGCTGCAGCGGCCGCCGAACAACCCGACTTCATTCTGCTCGACATGATGATGCCCGGGATGGATGGAATCGACACGCTGGCTGCACTCCGCGCCCAGGTCTCGACGAAGACCATCCCGGTGGTCTTCCTCACCGCCAAGGCCATGTCTTCCGAAGTTCAGCGCCTTCGAGAGCTGGGAGCAAAGGGCATCATTACCAAGCCTTTCGATCCCATGACGCTGGCCAGCGAACTGAGGGCGATTCTTGGAAAGTCCTGAAATGCCTGCGGTTGAAAACGTACTCGAGAGACTGCGGAAATCCTTCGTAGTCAACTCCAATCTCCGGCTGGAGAAGATGGAAGGCCTGCTGGAGACGCTCAGCTCGACACCGGAAGACTTCGAGTCGCTGGACGGGTTGATGAGGCACTTCCATGGACTGTCAGGTCTCGGTGGAACACACGGCTTCCTCCTGACCAGCCTTCTGTCGGGCCAGGCCGAGCGCGACTGCGATGAAATGCTGCGACGAAATCTCGCGCCGCGCACACCAGACATTTTCCGCTGGCGCGAACAGATCGAAGCCATACGGAACGACCTGCGCGGCGAAGGAAAACCGCATGATCCGGTTGTCCCGGTCAAATCGCCCAGACTTTCCTTCGACATCCTTCTGGTCGGTGACACGCAGGAGCATCTCATTCTGCAGCCTCTTCTGGAAGCTGAGGGAATGACCGTTCGTTCAGCGGCGACCTCTGCCGAGGCCATGATGCAACTCGTCCTGCGCGAACCGGATGGCGCGGTGATCGACGCCGAACTCCCCGATGGCAGCGGATATAAATTAATCGGAACGCTGCGAGAATCGACTGAAGGCGACCAGGTTGCAGCGATTCTCATCAGCAATCAGTCGGGGATTCTCGACAAGGTCGAAGCCATTCGGTGCGGCGCCGACGCCTACTTCGATCGACCGCTGGACTGGTCGGCCCTCACGCGGCAGATGAATCATCTTCTGGCGCGCACCTCCAGCGCTCCTCCACGCGTTCTTTCGGTGGAAGACGAGCAGGATCACGCGGATCTCATCCACGCGGTACTCGAGCCGGCCGGATACGAAGTGCTGGTAATCAGCGACCCCAGCGAACTCGATCACGCTCTGGAAACGTTCTCGCCGGAGCTGCTGCTTCTCGATGTGAAACTGCCGGGCGTGTCCGGCTACGATCTGGCCAAATACGTGCGCACCAGAGAATCAGCCACCATGCTTCCGATCCTGTTCCTCACCACTGAAGGCCGTATCCAGGATCGCATTCGCGGGATGCACGTCGGCGCCGACGATCACCTCGTCAAACCTGTCCAGCCGGCCCTTCTGCTCTCCTCCGTTTCCGCTCGCATCGAGCGTGCACGCTTTCTCCGCAGTCTTCTCGAACGCGACGGTCTCACCGGCCTGCTCACGCACACTGCTTTCCTGGAGAAGGTCAAAGTGGCGATCGCTACGGGAAAAAGCAGGCCGCAATACTCTGCCGCGCTGGTGATGCTCGACCTCGATCACTTCAAGAGTGTGAATGATCGCTTCGGTCACCCGGTCGGTGACCGCGTACTCAACTCACTCGCTACGTTCCTCAAAAAACGGCTGCGGCAGTCGGATCTGATCGGACGATACGGCGGCGAGGAGTTCGCAATTCTGCTGGAGCATCTCACTGAGCGGGATGCAACGCGCCTGATGGACAATCTGCTGGAGG
This sequence comes from Thermoanaerobaculia bacterium, assembly GCA_046590705.1. Lineage (GTDB taxonomy): Bacteria > Acidobacteriota > Thermoanaerobaculia > Gp7-AA8 > Gp7-AA8 > JBKJUK01. The sequence continues at coordinate 8,855 of JBKJUK010000008.1, read as the reverse complement.
ACTTCCGGGCGATCGAGCTGACTGCTCCCGGAGGCGAGAGGTTCCGCACCACATTCAGCGCCGGGGTCGCAATGCTGCGTCCTTCGTTCGATGTCCTGGTGGACTGGACGTCCGCTGCGGACAGAGCGCTCTACGCAGCGAAAGACGCAGGCCGCGGTTGCGTCCGATCGGCGGGGTAGGAGATCGGGCCGGGGGCCGGGGTCGAGGGGCCGGGGTGAAAGGCGAAGGTATCACTTCGCGTTCACGTACCGCGGCGTCATTCCGATGAGCACGGGACGTTTCGGCGAACTTGCGAGGTGTGACGCGCGAAGAGGAATCTCCGTTCCGCGCCGCGAGGGTCGTACCGATGCACCGCATTTGCGCGGACCGGAGATTCCTCTTCGCATTGCACTCTGCGGCAGGCCCGCGATCGCGCGTGCTCATCGGAATGACGTGACGTAGGGCAGATCCTTCTCAGGCGTCCCACAAACGAAAGGGGCGCATGACCCGCCCTCGCACCGGATGTCTGAGACTTCCGTTGATGCGAGGCCCGGTCATGCGCCCCTGAAGTAACCGAAAGCGTGTAACTACTTCTTCTTTGCTGCTTTCTTGCTGCTGCCTGCTTTCTTGGCGCTGCTCTTCGGTGCGGTGGCTTTCTTGGCGCTGCTTGCTTTCTTGCTGCTCGCTTTCTTGGCAGGCGATTTCTTCGCCGCTGATTTCGCCGGCGACTTCTTCACGCTGCTCTTCGGTGCGGCCTTTTTGGCTGACGACTTCGCAGCCGGTCTCGCGGAGGATTTCTTCGCGCTGCTCTTGCTGCTCTTCGCTGCTGACTTGCTTGCGGCCTTCTTACCGGCGCCGGACTTTGCTGCAGATGCACTCTTTCCAACCATTGATTTCTCCGATTTTCCCGAGGATTTTTTTGCAGATGTGGCCATAGCGTCTCCTTACTTGAATGCGTCGTTAGAACGATCGTGACTACCACAGTAGAACGGGTTACGCAAAATTGCAACGTTAATTAATGAGGATTAAAGACTAGGCCTCCATGGCCGCAAAAGGTATGAGGGAAAAGGCGAAGGGAAAAGCTATGGGTGAACCAATCGCCCGAATCATTCCGAAATGATTCTTCCCATCGGAATCACCCTTCCGGTCTGGCATCAGCAGATGGTCAGGGGCCAGGCCCGACCCGTAGCCGATCAGGCCGAGCGCGAACTTTTGACTTGAATCGAGAACCCTCTCCAGCCAGACTCTCTTCAATCGCATTTCCCACACTGCGTTGCGAGGCGGCGGAGAGTGGCTTGGATGAACCGATGTGCAACGAAGCAAGACCGGCCGCGATCCGGCTCTACAGCAGAAGGAGTTCAAGAAATGCGGGCTAAGCCATGAACCTGCCGGTCATCGCCATTTCGTTCATCGTTCTGCTCACGCTCGGCTACCACTTCTACGGACGATGGATCGCCCGACAGTTCGCCATCGACGACTCCAGAACCACGCCAGCCAACGAAGTGAACGATGGCATCGACTTCGTGCCGGCCAAACCTTTCTATCTGTTCGCACAGCACTTTTCGGCCATCGCGGCAGCAGGTCCGATCGCCGGACCAATCCTCGCGTCGCAGACTTTCGGCTGGCTGCCCTGTCTGGTCTGGATCGCCCTGGGCGTCGTACTCATCGGCGCAGTACACGACTTCACAGCGCTTGCGGCATCGGTCCGACACGGTGCGCGATCCATTGCAGACATCACGCGGGAGCATCTCGGCACGCGGGCAGGAATGGCCATGATGGCCTTCATCTGGATCGCTCTGGTGTATGTGATCGTGGCCTTCGCCGATATCACCGCAGGAAGCTTCGTGAGTCGCGTCGACGAATTCGCGGGAGCTGCCATCACCTTCAATCCCGGCGGTGCAGTTGCCGCGGCCAGCCTCATGTATCTAGCGATCTCGCTACTCATGGGGATGGTGCAGCGCTTCCTCAATCCACCTCTCTGGCTGCTGACCATCATCTTCGTTCCGGCTACCTTCGGAGCAGTCTGGTTCGGCACGAAAATCTCCACACTGCTCATTCTCGATGCCCGGACCTGGGGCCTGCTCATTCTGGCTTACTGCTGCGTGGCCTCGATCGTTCCAGTCTGGGCCTTGCTTCAACCTCGTGGATACCTCGGCGGGTTCGTGCTCTACATCGCACTGGCGCTCGGTGTCGTGGGAATCTTCTTCGGCGGCTACGAGATCAAGCAGGCCGCATTCAAATCGTGGGATGTCGGAGGGATGACCGGCACGCTCTTCCCTTTTCTATTTGTCACCATTGCCTGTGGTGCCTGTTCCGGATTCCACGGACTGGTTTGCTCGGGCACAACTTCGAAGCAGATCAACAAGGAATCGGACATTCGTGCCGTCGGCTATGGAGCGATGCTGGCCGAAGGTTTCGTAGCGCTCATCGCGCTGGTGACGGTCATGATCGTTTCCGAGGGCGCGTTGAAGGGACTCAAGCCGGGCACCATCTACGGCAATGGCATCGGCGACTTTCTCACTCTCATCATTGGCGAGAAACACCGTAACTTCGCAATCACGTTCGGAGCAATGGCTTTCTCCACATTCGTGTTCGACACACTCGACGTCTGCACGCGTCTTGGTCGCTATATCGTGCAGGAGCTGTTCGGCTGGCGGACGCGGGCCGGTGCAGTCGCAGGAACGTTTATCACCATCGCCCTTCCGGTTTACTTCGTACTCTTCGCACCCGAAGGAAGCTGGATCAAGTTCTGGTCGCTGTTCGGCGCATCCAATCAATTGCTGGCCGGACTGACCCTGCTCACCATCACCGTATGGCTGCACCAATCCCGTCAACGCATCGCCTTCACATTGCTGCCGATGCTGTTCGTATTGATCATCACCACCTGGGCTCTGGTCAGACTGGCCTGGTCGAATCTGACGGCGCGGGTATCGTCAGGAGTGGAGACCGTAAACGGAATCGCGGCGGTGGCGCTGCTGGTACTGGCGATTTATCTGGCCACGCGCGCGCTGCTTTTGCTGCGCAGCGAGAAAGGCGGTGGCTCGATGAAGCCAGCCTGACGCGCGGTCAGATCGAACCCGCGCAACATTTGTCATCCCGAGCATGCGCGGGTGGGTGGGAGGGGCGAGGGAACTCACCACTCGACGAACGGGTTGAGTTATCGCCTGTATATCAGCCATGCCCTACGCGCAGAAGCATTCTTTCAAGCCACATCGTTCGCAACTCGTGAGTTCCCTCGCCCCTCCCACACGCCCACGCATGCTCGGGATGACAGCCGCCACTCTCCCTCACCGCGCTTCGGGCAGTAACCTGCGATAGAAAATCTCACCATCGATCTTCGGCATCTTCAGATCAACGTGCGAGGCCCTTCCGCCATGCAACGACTTCAGTGTGATCTCGTATCGACCGGAGATCGCACCACTGATCCGATCCATGGCCATCTGCGGAAAGAGATGGGTCTTCATGTAGAAGCCTCCCGTATCCCGTGAAGTTTTCGAGAGACCTGCCTCGAGAGAGTGGTAGTCCGCGTTACTGATATCGAGCGTAAAAACCGAGGTACGACTTCGGTCCAGTGCGTACTTCGCCGCTGCGTAGCGCCAGTCCATCTGCACGCCGGCTCGACTGAAGTGCCCGAGTCCCCAGCCGAACAGCAGCATGCTCTTCGGCCCTTCGATGGGCTGCAGCGCCTTACCAATGAGAAGCAAAGCCTGCTCAGGTGAGGAAGCATCGTTGGCCTCGCTCATTGCGATTCCGGTGAACAGCGAAATGCTCTCGCTCATCGATGGCGGAGGCGGATCATCGATGAGCAGTGAATCCGCGATCGCTTTCGTGAGCAGCGCCTGATCGCTGGTGAAGTCCTGCCGAAGTTTCAGTCGCGAATCATGCGAGACCACCGCGACGCGATCTTCAGGTCCGAGGGTCTTGATGAACTCCGCGGCGTAATGCCGCATTCGCATCTGCCCTGCGATCCGCATCCTCTGAAAGTCCGTTTGAAAAAAGAGAACAATGGTTCTGCGGCCGGGGCTCCGTGCAAAGTCCTGGTCTGCCTGCGCGGATACTTCGTTGACCCTTGCCTGCTCTCCCGCCGGAATCCACTCGACCGCTTCGACCTCGCAGGCTCTCCCGTCCAGACGGGCCCTGAAATCGGTGGCTCCGAGGTTGGGAACGGCGCGACCGCGAGAGTCGATCACATGCGCGTCCACGATGTACCGATGCACAGTGATTTCGGCAGAGGCGCGAATCTCCTGGGCCCGCGACGAAATCGTCGTACCCATCATGATCAGCAGAATCGCCATGCCGCGCATGTTCATAATTCTAAGGGCAGTGCGTAAATCGCGCATGCGGGTTTGCCTTGCCTCTATCCCGGCCCCACTTTCCCGACCCCGACCCGGCCCGCTTCGATACGTCATTCCGATGAGCACGCGCGATTCCCGGCGTCACACGTCGCGCAATGCGAAGAGGAATCTCCGGTCCGCACAGACGCGGTGGACCGTCACGACCCTCGCGGCGCGAAACGGAGATTCCTCTTCGCGATGTACACCGCGCAAGCTCGCCAGGTCATCGCTCGCTCATCGGAATGACGTCGTGGGGTGCACCCGAAGCAACTTTACTTCGCCTTTGACTCCGGCCCCGGCCTGCCCTCTGTGCTGCACCGGCGTGGCTGAAGTAGGATGCAATCAACTTGAATGTCCCGCATTCCGTAGCAGACTGGAGACCTTTCGCATGAACGCAATCCGCCTCATCCTGGTGGCCACTTTTTCGCTGCTGTCTTCATCCCCGCTCGCTGCGCAGAGTGCGCAGACATTCGACGCCATCTTCACTGGCGAGACCATGCGGCTCGATTACTTTCACACCGGTGGACTGGGCAGGGAAATCATCAGCCTTGATCGGATCGTCAGTGATGGTGCATGGTCCGGAAGTCAGACTCGTCTGATCGACGAGACCAATCTAGGCAAGTATCTGTTCCAGGTCATCGACCCCTCCACACATCGCACCATCTACTCACGCGGTTTCGCTTCGATCTACGGCGAATGGGAGACGACCGAAGAGCCGAAGAAGATGCACCAGACCTTTCATGAGTCTTTACGCTTTCCATGGCCGAAGAAGGAAGTGCAGATCATTCTCAGCAAGCGAAATGATCAGAACGGATTCGAGCAGATCTGGTCAACACATCTCGATCCTGCCTCACGTTTCGTGAATCCAGCGCGCCTGGCCCCGCGTGGGAAAGTCTGGTCGCTACTCGACAACGGTACTCCCGCAAAGAAAGTCGACCTTCTGATCCTCGGAGAGGGTTACACCGCGAAGGAGATGGACAAGTTCCATAGAGATGCAAAGCGGCTCACAGACAAGCTCTTCGCCACCGAGCCGTTCAAGAGCAGGAAGAGCGACTTCAACGTGAGGGCCATTGACCTGCCGGAGCAGTCCAGCGGCGTGCATCGGCCCCGCACGAAAGACAATCGACGCACGGCCATCTCCACGCAGTACAACGTCTTCGACTCTGAGCGATATGTTTTGACCTACGACAATCGAAGCATGCGTGACATCGCCTCCGCAGCGCCTTACGAGTTCATCGAGATCCTCGTGAATGAGAAGCAGTACGGTGGAGGCGGAATCTACAACGCCCAGGCCACGACCTCGGTCGACAGTGCCTTCTCCGAGTATGTCTTCGTTCATGAATTTGGACATCACTTCGCAGCGCTGGCCGATGAGTACTACACCTCCCAGGTGGCCTACACCACCGGAGCCGAAATCAAGCTGGAACCATGGGAGCCAAACGTGACTGCTCTACTCGATCCGGCCAGGTTGAAGTGGCGCGATCTCGTCGAACCAGGCACGCCGCTGCCAACGCCGTGGAACAAGGAAATCTACGAGACTCGAGCGCGAGCGATTCAGAAGCAGCGGTCAGATCTGCGCAGTTCCGGCGCCGCCGAAACCGAGATCGACAAACTATTCAGGCAGCAGCAGGCTGAGGAGACGAGACTCTTCGCATCGAATCAGTTCAGCGGAAAAGTCGGCGCCTTCGAAGGCGCATCGTATGAGGCTAAAGGCCTCTACCGTCCGGAAGTCGACTGCATCATGTTTTCGCGCAACGAAGTGGGCTTCTGCAAGGTCTGCCGTCGCGCACTCGAACGCGTGATCGACGAGTACTCACGACCGTAGTCGACGGAGAGGTAAACTCTCGCGGCGCGGAACTTCGGAGGACTGGGCTCGGAGGTTCAGGCGCTCTTTCTTTCGGAACTTCGAAGCCCAACGTTGAAAACTTTGGCCACTAGCCGCAGTAACCCAGCGCGACAGTGGGCGATACTGGCCAGGGACCCTCTCCATCGACAATGACAGAAAACCGCACCAGCACCGATCACGCGCGCACGACCTACGCACCGCAGCCAGACAGTCGACGCGCGGGAGTCGGACTATGCCTCTCCGGCGGAGGCTTTCGGGCCACGCTCTTTCACCTCGGTGCACTGCGGCGACTCAACGAGGTCGGTCTACTGCAGAAGGTCACTACCTTCTCCGCAGTGTCAGGGGGCAGCATCGCCGCAGCTCATCTGGCCACCGTTCTGGAGTGGCCCCTCAAAGGAGTCGTCACGGACTGGGAGAGCAGAGTCGCTGCGCCCCTGCGCGCCTTCGCCCGCAACGACATCAGAACCGCGGCGGTGTTGCGAGGAATTCTTCCGACCCAGACTGCGGTGGAGCTTCTTGCACGAAGGTACGAAGCGCTGACGAAATTGAAATTGTCGGAACTGCCCAAGTCGCCCAACTTCATCTTTTGTGCAACCGAGATGGCCTACGGCGTGAACTGGACCTTCGAGCGGAGTCGCATGGGTGATTATCAGATCGGCTACATCCGACCCGCTCCCAAAGACTGGCCGCTGGCAAAAGCCGTCGCAGCCTCATCCTGCTTCCCTCCGATTTTCAATCCACTACCGTTAACGCTCGATCCAGGTTTGTTCAAAGGCGGGCGTGCAGTGGCCGGAAAAGTGCGTGACGACTGCATTCGCAACCTCCGTCTCACCGACGGTGGTAATTACGACAACATGGGACTCGAGCCGGTCTGGAAAGACCATCGAGTCGTCTTCGTCAGCGATGGTGGAGGCACTTTCGATTCCGAGGGTGATCGCAATCTGATGCAGCGTCTGCTCCGGTACACCGCCATCATCGACCGCCAGGCGATTGCGCTCCGCAAGCGCTGGCTGATCTCCAGTTTCATCTCCGGCGTAATGCGCGGCGCGTACTGGGGAATTGGCAGCTCGCCATCCAGTTACAAACAGCCGGGCGGCTACAGCAAGGAACTGGCCGCAGAACTCATCAGCGAGATCAGAACCGATCTCGATTCTTTCTCGGAAGCCGAGTCCGCGGTGCTGGAGAATCATGGATACCATCTGGCGGATGCTGCGATTGCGCGGCATGCCGGCGACCTCCGCTCTCGCGAAGTGCCTGCGGCAGTCACACCTCACCCGGAATGGATGGATGAGGCGCGCGTGCGCGACGCGCTGCGAGACAGCGGCAAGCGAAAGTGGTTGGGCCGGAAGTGATCGTGGAGACCCGACATCTGATGCTCTCGAGCAGCATCAGGCCGGAGGTCATTGGCCGGGAAATTGCTGCATTCCGGTACAAAGGGGAACAACTAATGAGAATGAAATCGCTGATCTTTGCGTCACTTCTTGTTGCCACAGCCGCATGTAAGCAGGAAACAGCATCACAAACCACCGTCGACCCGAACGGCGACGTGCAGAGCTCCACCAGCAGTTCGACCACCGTCGCAGGCATCGACAGCACCGACACAGCAAACGCCGCACAGGCCACTCGCGAAGCCGGCGCTGACGTCGCTGCTGCAGGACGAGACGCTGCGCACGCAACCGGCACCGCGATGGAAAGCGCTGGCAAATCAATTCAGAAGCACTCGAAACCGGGCAATCAGCCCTGATCCCTTTCGAGTAGAACGTTCATCTCTCAGCGCCTTCGTTCGCCCGCCCCACCCGGTTGCTCGCGCAACCACCCTCTCCCTCTCTCGGGAGAGGGCAAGGGCGGCGGAGCGACGGGCACTGCCGACGGCTCATCCACGGGTACCGCCCCTGAGATCCCCCTCGGCCTCCAGAGTTTCGTCTTCGCGCTTCACCTCGGCCATGGCCTCCGGTTCGAGTTCCTCTGCTCGGCTGTTGAGGTGAACGAACAGGCCCCACGAAGCCAGAAGCGCCGCGGCGGCGAACGCGATCATTGCTGATTGTGAAAGACTCTCTGGAGATTCATGCGCGAACTCGAAGGCGGAGACCAGGGCCTCGATGGCCAGCGCCACCACGACTACAACAAGAAAACGCGATAGGAACCGTCGAACGCGCGTGGGAGCTGAAATCTGTGCAACGCGACGGATCTCTTCTTCGATTACGGTCTGGCTCAGTTCCAGAGCCACGACGGCGATGGTGAGCAGACCGATGCTCTCGAGGACGCCTTTGACCCGTTTCCCTACTCCGATGACGTATCGCGGGTCTGCAGCCATCCACATTTCTCTAGCAGAGAAGATGATCAGGATGAGCGCGGCCAGAACAAAGAGAAGCGCCACCGCTCCGTAGAGGACATCGTAGATTCGTTTCATCACGGTGCACCACCTCTCATCCGGCGCGAGCCAGTGAAACATTCTCGCCGAAAACGACAACTCCTGCTCTTCCTCTCCCTAGGAAGGGTGGCGCGTTGCGACGAGTGACCTCTGGCAGACCGCCACGAGAAAGGTCATCTACTCCGCTTTCGTGCAGCACGTCATTCCGATGAGCAAGCGCGATCGCGGGTGCGTCGCAGCGTTCGCTGCGAAGAGGAATCTCCGGTCCGCTGAAAGCGGTGCATCGGTACGACCCTCGCGGCGCGGAACGGAGATTCCTCTTCGC
>JBKJUK010000386.1:0-13421 GCA_046590705.1 Thermoanaerobaculia bacterium | reverse complement strand
GGACAACCGACCTGGGGGCTTCTGGCTGCGCGATTCGAAGCGCCGTGCCGCCGATCAGCAGGCCGGCCACCAGCGCTCCCGACGCAATCGCTATCGTCCGCCGCGGGCGAAATCCATCGTGAGAAGCAGCAGAAGCAGAGGCGGGAGCGGTCTGCGCGATCCACCTCAATTCCTCACTGACATCGGCGGCGCTCTGCCAGCGGTCGTCAGGATCTTTGGCGAGACAGCGTTGAATGAGCCGCTCAAGCGAAGGGGGAGTGAGAGGCTGCAGTTCACTGATAGGGCGGGGTGTGCTGCCGATGATGCTGGCCACGAGACTGGTGCGGTTCTTTCCGGAGAAAGCGCGGGCGCCTGTGGCCATTTCGTAGAGCACCGCACCGAGTGCGAAGATGTCGGTGCGGGCGTCGGCCTCGTCGCCGGCCAGCTGCTCGGGCGCCATGTACTGAAATGTGCCGAGGATGGTTCCTTCCGCCGTGAGCGGCCTGTGTTGTTCGGTCGCTGCGTCAGTCGCTACCACCGTGGCCAGCGTTTTCGCCAGTCCGAAGTCCAGCAGCTTCGCTCCGGATTTCGTGAGCATCACATTGGCTGGTTTGAGATCGCGATGAGTGATGCTCTGACGATGTGCGCGAGCAAGCGCGTCGGCGATCTGCGCGCCGTAGCGGAGCAGATCGGGGAGTGGAAGCGGACCTTTCTCGATGCGGTCAGCCAGAGTGTCGCCTTCCAACAGTTCCATCACCAGGAAGTCGGTTCCCTCCTCGTGGCCGATGTCGAAGAGGGTGCAGATGTTGGGATGATTCAGCTGTGAGATGGTGCGGGCCTCGCGATCGAAGCGTGCCCGGAGGTCTTCACGTCCCGCAAAGTTGGTGGCGAGCACCTTGATGGCCACGCTGCGGTCGAGGCGCGTATCGCGGGCTCGATACACTTCGCCCATTCCGCCCGCGCCTATGTGCGAGACGATCTCGTAGGGACCCAGGCGTTTTCCGACAGTCATGTTCATTTGTGATGGTGCTCATTATCACGCAAGGTTCGCCCCTCTGTGTGCTCTATTCAGAATACTGGACTCCAGGAACGCCACGCGTCTCAACCAGGCGCAACTTCTTCCGCGCGCTTCGGGAAGTTGAGCGCAGAGTGAACGTGACGTAAAGTGTGGTCAACATCAGTGTGAAACAAGGACTGATCTCGGGATCATTACTCATGGCATATACACACGAGCAGTTCGCGGCCGATGTCGCGCAGAAATTCGAGTTCCTGGAGTCAACCTACGGTCTTCGCCGGCATGGGCTCCATGCTGAAGGAGCTGGTGCCTGGATCGTGTACGAGAATATCGACGTGAAAGTGACCGTCGAGCTCGAGATCGGCGGATCGTGCGGCGTCAGCGTGCAGAACCTTCGGCATGTGAATCGCGATCCGCTCGAGCGCAATGAGTTCGATCTGGATGAGATCGTCGGACTCAGCGGAGCAAGACAGCAGCGCCGTCAGGAACCGCGGTCGATCCCCGAGGCCGTGGCGAAAGCTGCACAACTTCTGCAATCGACGGGATCATCCGTGTTGAAGGGCGACTTTGTTGCCCTTCACGCACGGCAGGCGAAGGCTGCGGAGACGATCAGGCGGAACAGTGCGGCGATGGACCTGACGATGGATTCCGTGAAACCGCAGTAGTCGCCGCCACGACCATCACCATCTCGCGACGTCATTCCGATGAGCACGCGGTGCCTTCGATCGATTCCGCGCTGGTGGTGCGAAGAGGAATCTCCGTTCCGCGCCGCAGGGTCGTACCTTCTCACCGCGTCTGCGCGGAACGGAGATTCCTCTTCGCATTTACGGCTGCGGGGATGCCTGCGATCATGCGGCTCATCGGAATGACGTCCGTGAACGAACACGTTGCCGAGGCGTAGCGACGACGTAGCAGACGACTCGTCCGGGACCGCGATCAATGGGCGCGCTGCCGAGGGTTGCGGACGCGTTGCTACGCGTCCCTACCCGCATGAACACCCGTCAGTGATTCGTTCGACGCCGATTCCTTCAGTCCTGTTCCTGTTCTACCAGTTCGGGTTGCGCGAAACGGGTGGAGATTGCGTAGAGCAGGGCGCCGATTGTGAGGGCGATCGCTGCGGCGATGAGATGCTTTTGCTTCAGCGTCGCGAACAGGACGACTGAAATCAATGTACCCAGGATCGGAACGGTGAGGCCACCCGGCGAGACGAAGCCGGGCGAGAGTTTCCGGAGCCGAGGAATCGCTGCGCAGGTGAAGAGGTAGGTGGTCATTCGTGCGACAGCCGAGAGTGCTGCAAGTTTTGCGAACGATCCGCCCAGCGCCACGACCATCGCAATTCCAGCGTGAATCATGATCGCCGTCACGGGTGTGCGGAAATTCTCATGAACTTTTCCGATGGCCATGTACGGACGACGATCTTTCGCAAGCACGTACAGCATGCGCGAGCCCTCGAGCATGGTTCCGGAGTTCGTGCCCGCCATCGACAGGAGGGCCCCCACCGTAATGAACAGCGCGCCGAATTCACCCATAATGCTCGCGGCAGCGTCAGCGATCGGAGTATCACTCGCCGACAGGTCGGGCAGGGCAGACATGGCCGCGAGTTGTGAGGCTGAATACATCACTGCAATCGCCAGAATGCCGAGCAGAAGTGCCCGTGGCAGATCCCGTTTCGGATTCTTGTATTCGCCGGCCGGAACTCCCATGTTCTCGAATCCCGCGTAGGCGAACAGCAACAGCAGGGCGGCTTCACTCCAGTCCGTTCCCGGGCCGGGAAGTGTGAACGATTGTGGAATGGGATTGGTCTTGAATACCGCGATGGCGATGACGGTGAACATGATCAGCGGGATCAGTTTCCCGAGGGTGAAGAAGTAGATGGTTCGCGCTCCGTACTTCACCCCGAGTGCGTGAATGATTGCGAGAGTGCCAAGCGATCCGACAATGATGAGAGTTCGCGCAGTGGTGCCACTGGCTCCGGGGAAGATTCGCGCAAGCGAAACGACGAAGCCGTTCGAGAGAGCGGCCAGCGAGGTGATGCGTGCGATCCAGTTCATCCACCCCGTTTCGAATCCGATGAACTTTCCGAACGCGGTACCAGCGTATAGATACGCGCCGCCGGGACGGCTGAAATGACTTGCGGCCTCGGCGAAGCAGAGCACGAGGATGAAGACGGGAATCGAGAAGATGAGCGGTGCCCAGAGAGAAAAGGGACCGAGGAGTCGAAAGGATTCAGCGGGAAGAAGAAACACCCCGCTGCCGACCACGGCGTTGATGCACATCAGAATCAGACCACCTAGTCCGATGGTACGAACGAGCTTGTCTTTATCCGCGTCAATTACCGGTGGGTTGTTCATCGTCTCTCCCTCTCCAGTTTCGCGCCCTTTCCGCGGATCACGCGTCCGGGAAGTGCACCCGTCATCTTTCCATCGTTGAGGACCGCTGTGCCGTTCACGATGACACCATTGATGCCTTCAGAGAAATGGTGTGGATCTTCGTAGGTCGAAGTGTCGCGCACCGTCGCCGGGTCGAAAATCACCAGGTCGGCCTTGAAGCCAGGTCGCAGAAGGCCGCGATCCCAGATCTTCACGCGGGCCGCGGCCTGTGAGGTAATTTTTCTCACTGCTTCTTCCAGCGTGAAGAGTTTCTCGTCGCGTACGTAATGACCGATCACGCGCGGAAATGTTCCGTAGGCCCTGGGATGTGCACCGGCACTCTTTCCCTCGCCGACCACCGCTCCGGAATCTGCGCCCACCGAAACCCAGGGCTGCTTCAAAGCGTACTTCACGTCCTCTTCGTTCATGGAAAAGTAGATGGCCGACGGGGAGAGGGTACTGCTCTGATAGAGCTTCACCAGCGCCTCCATCGGGTCGAGATTCATCATCCTGCCGATCTCGTCGAGACGTTTTCGCTCGTACATCCTGGAGTTGCTGTCCGGGACTCTGGTGATGAGCACTCCGTTTGCGCCACCCACACGATTGTAAAATCCGGACTCACGCACGGCAGCGATGATCTTCGCGCGCTGTTCCGGATCGTCGAGTCGTTTCAGGAACTCCGCATAGCCGCCCTCGAGTGACCAGTCAGGTGCAAGTGCCGTGAGCGAGGTCGACGACGCGATGTAAGGATAAACATTCGCGGCGACATCGAGACCTGCGCGGCGCTGTTCGTCGATTTTGGCGATGACCTCAGGCATCCTGCCGTGATTCTGGACGCCGCCGATCTTGAGGTGCCAGATGTTGACAGGTATGTTCGCTTCGCGCCCGATCCGAAAGGCTTCTTCGAGAGCGGGAATGATCTGATCGGCCTCGTTCCTGATGTGCGAAAAGTAGACGCCCTCGTGCTTCGCCGCGACCTTGGCCAGCCGCACAATCTCCTCGGTTTTTGAGAACACCGCGGGAACGTAGATCAGCGAGGTTGAGATCCCGATCGCGCCTTCGCGCATGGCCTGATCGATGATCTGTTCCATCTGCAACATTTCTGCTTCAGTCGGATCACGTTTGATTGGTCCGATGATCATCGAGCGGGGATTCGACGCGCCCACGAAGAATGCAAAATTGATGGCGCTTCGATTCTTCTCGAGGGCCGTCATGTACTGGCCGAGCGTCTCCCACTCCGGAGGCGTTCCGCCACTGGCTTCAATCATCTTCTTGTTCACTGGAGCGGGGGAGTGACCCTCACCGGTAATTTCCGTGGTCACTCCCTGACGAATTTTTCCTTCGAGGTTCGGGTCGACGAAAGCGGCGCTCTGCGACCAGCCCAGTAAGTCGATAAAGCCAGGGGCTACGACCTGCTCGCGTGCGTCCATGGTCTGGCGCGACGGGGTCGTGGAGAGGTCGCCGATCGAGACGATCGTGTCGCCCTGAATGCCGATGTCGGCGCGGAAGAAGGGGGACCCACTGCCATCGACGACTCGTCCATTGACGATCTTGAGATCGAGCATCACCGGCTTGCTCCTGGTGCTAGCGCATGCGTTGACGAGAAGCAGTCCGATCACCAGCGCGCAACAAGTTCTGAATTTCATTCTTTACCTCGCTATGCAGTCGAATGGAATCATCCGCGTGCCGTAAATCGCAGCTATCTTATGCAACGTCACAACTGACCAGCGAGCAGATCGTCAAACGTCTGTCGTTTACGGATGAGCCGCGCGGTACCACCATCCACAATCACTTCCGCTGGAAGGAGACGTGCGTTGTAGTGCGACCCCATCGAGAATCCGTACGCACCTGCATCGCAGAATGCCAGGAGGTCGCCAGTGCCCGAAGTCTGGATGGCGCGCGGCTTGAGACCATGCTCTTCGCGGGTGAAGACGTCTCCCGATTCGCAGAGATTTCCGGCGATGATTGCTCCTCCGGCGGTCGCGTATCCTCCACCGCTCGGCAGTGATTCGCGCAGCATCTCGTCTGAACCTCGACTGGCGTTCAGGATGTGATGATATGCGCCGTACTTCGATGGACGCACCAGGTGATTGAAGCCGGTGTCCACGCCAATCCACTCGAAACCGGAACTCACACGCAGGGTGGTGACGCTTCCCAGAAGAGTTCCGCTCTGCGCCACCAGGTAACGGCCGGGCTCGAGGATGGCTGTGAGATTACGACGACGAAGTTTCGTCTCGGCGAGGTCCGCAAGAGATTCGCCGTACTGCTGGATTTCGAATTCAGTGTCGCCCGGCCGGTAAGGCACGGCCATGCCACCACCGAAGTTGATCCACTTTAGTTCTGCGAAGTCGTCCGACAAGTCGAGCAGCGTCTTCGCGGACTGAATTAGAGGATCGATCGTGGTCACACCGGAGCCGATGTGCGCATGAATGCCCTCGACAGTCAGCCCGCCATCCTCGGCGATCATTCTGGCGTCCCTGACCTCGGCCAGGTCGATTCCGAATTTCACACCGAAACCGCCGGTGATGACATCCGGGTGATGGCCAGCTCCGATGTCCGGGTTGACCCGTATGGCGATCGGATTTTTGATTCCCAGACTGAGGCAGCGATCGATATCAGTGATGGCGTTGACGTTGATGACGATCGAGGGATCAGTGATGGCCAGCAGATCGTCGTCCGAAACGTTGGAGCAGGTAAACCAGATCCGCTCGCCGCTGAAGCCTGCTCTCTGCGCGATGAAGACTTCACCAGGCGAAACGGAATCGCACCCGAATCCTTCCGCTGCGAACATCTGCAGAATGCTCAGGTTGGAGTTCGCCTTCATGGCGTAGAAAGGGCGAAAGGGAAGACGCGCGAAGGCGTCACGGATCCGCTGCATCTGACGTCGCAGAATCGAAGCTTCGTAGATGTAAAGGGGGGACCCGAACCGGGCCGCCAGATCGACTGCGCTGACGCCGTCGAAGAAGAGGACGTGATTTAGATAATTCAAGTTCGCGTGAAGTGTCGGTCATGGTGGCGCGCGACGCAAGTTTTTGATGCGGCCGGGGGCCGGAGCAGGTCCCTCGAAGATCATCGCATCTGCTGAAAGGTACGTTGTTCCCCGTCAGATGCACGCAACGTCATTCCGATGAGCAGGAATTGATGCTGCAGGTATTCGCGCTTTTGCACGCGAAGAGGAATCTCCGGTCCGCGCCGCGTGGATCGAACCTACACCGCAGCTGCGCGGAACGGAGATTCCTCCTCGCAGTCAGACCATCGGGACTCCGACGACCGCGCGGCTCGTCGGAATGACGCCGTGGATAAAATTGCGCGGCACTCGTAGTTTCAGGGAGCGAATGTTCGAGCATTGTGTTGTCTGTGAAATAATCTACGGACGATGAAACAGTATCTCGATCTTGTGCAGCAGGTCCTCGACCATGGTGCTCCGAAGCAGGACCGCACCGGCACCGGCACGCTCAGCATCTTCGGGCATCAGATGCGGTTCGATCTTTCTCAGGGATTCCCGCTGCTGACTACGAAGAAAGTTCACCTTCGCTCAATTATTCACGAACTCCTCTGGTTTCTGCAGGGCAGCACCAACGTAGGTTACCTGCAGGAAAACAAGGTCACAATCTGGGACGAGTGGGCGGACCCGAATGGTGAGCTGGGCCCTGTCTATGGCTCGCAGTGGCGTTCATGGGGAGCGCAGGATGGGAAAGAGATTGATCAGATCAGCAATGTGATTCGGTCGCTGAAGGACAATCCCGATTCCCGCCGGCACATCGTCAGCGCGTGGAACGTGGCCGACGTCGCCAAAATGGCGCTTCCACCCTGTCATCTTCTCTTTCAATTCTATGTAGCCAATGGACGTCTCTCCTGCCAGATGTATCAGCGCAGTGCTGACATCTTTCTGGGAGTGCCCTTCAACATTGCTTCATACGCATTACTCACGATGATGGTGGCGCAGGTGACAGGCTTGCAGGCCGGAGACTTCATTCACACGCTGGGCGATGCACACCTCTACTCGAATCATCTGGACCAGGCGCGACTCCAGATCGGACGTGACCCGAGGCCGCTGCCACGTATGACGCTGAACCCGTCCGTGACGTCCATTTTCGATTTCAAGTTCACGGACTTCACACTCGAATCCTACGATCCGCATCCATCGATCAAGGCGCCGATTGCCGTATGACCATCTCCATCATTGCCGCACTTGCCGACAACGGTGTCATTGGTCTGAACAACGATCTTCCGTGGCGTCAGTCCAGCGATCTCCGGCGGCTGAAGTCGCTCACGATGGGCCATCACCTGGTGATGGGTCGGAAGACATTCGACTCGATCGGCAAACCGCTCTCCGGCCGAACCATCATTGTGGTCACACGCGGCGAGTTCGCGGAGCAGGCCGGTCTGCTGGGTGCTTCCTCGATCGCGAGCGCTCTTTCGCTGGCATCCTCCGATCCCGAGCCGTTCATCCTCGGAGGCGCCGACATTTTCAGACAGACCATGGCCATGGCCGACCGCATGTATCTCACCTACGTGCATGCCCGAGTGGATGGCGACACCTTCTTTCCTGCCTTTGACGCAGCCGAGTGGAAGATTGTTGCCGAGGACTCGTTCCCGGCGGATGAGAAGAACCAGTACCCGTACACCTTCACAAATCTCGAGCGGTTGCAGAACTGAATAGAGTGCGCTTCCCCGATTCGTCATTCCGATGAGCCGCGCGATCTTCTGCATACCGCCGCCGTGACCGCGAAGAGGAATCTCCGGTCCGCGCGGACGCGGTGGATCAGTCCGACCATCGCGGCGCGGAACGGAGATTCCTCTTCGCACGACCAGCGCGCCAGCCTTTACGTGGCCGCGTGCTCATCGGAATGACGTGACCTTCGTGCGCAAATGGTTGCAGCTTTTGGCGAATAGCCGACGGGTCGTAGAATTCACTGGGTGATCGAACTCAGCTTCGGGCTTGCGCCTGTGCTAAATTCCGCCGGAAGTGACTCTCTATTCCTATCAGCAGTCCCGGCCTCGCATCGGCGCACGCGTCTACATCGCCCCGAACGCCACCGTGATCGGCGACGTGACGCTCGGGGACGACTCGTCGATCTGGTTCGGTACGGTCTTACGGGGTGACGTGAACAGGATTCGGGTGGGAGCGCGCTCGAACATCCAGGATAATTGCGTCGTGCACGTCACCAGCGGGCGGTTTCCGGTCGAAATCGACGAGGACGTGACGATCGGACATGGCGTCATCGTGCACGGCTGCGTCATCGCACGCGGTTGCCTCATCGGCATCGGCTCGAGGATTCTGGATGGGGCTGTCATCGGCGAGGGTTCGATCGTAGCGGCTGGTGCGGTTGTTCCAGAGGGAATGAACGTCCCTCCTCGGTCCCTCGTGCTGGGCGTTCCTGCGAAGGTTCGGGGCGAGGTCACCGCCGAGCAGTCAGAACGAGCGCGTAAAAACAGCGCTGCGTATCTCGACCACAAAAACATCTACTTATCGGACGCCGGCATCGCCGTGTGTGAAGAGGCCTCAAAGTGATTGATGTAAGAACTGGCGCGGGTACGCTGCGCACCGAACATGTAGATGGAAAGGTGACCCTCTCCGGATGGGTCCACAAGCGCCGCGACTTTGGCGAACTGATCTTCATCGATTTGCGCGATCGGACCGGTGTTTGCCAGCTCGTTTTTGATCAGGATCGACTGGCAAGCGGCGAACTCCTGACATCAGCGAAAGAACTGCGATCAGAGTTCGTCATCACGGTGGAAGGTGTGGTGGCCAATCGAATCGAGAATCAGAAGAACGCCGCCATGGCCACCGGAGATGTCGAGGTGCTGGTGTCGAACCTCGTGTTACTCAGCCGCTCGGAGACTCCACCTTTCACCGTCGATGACGAGACCACAGCGTCTGAGGATTTGCGGCTGAAGTACAGGTACCTCGATCTCCGAAGACCTGCACTGGCATCCAACTTCGTGCTCCGCGACCGGGTGAGTTACAAGGTGCGCGAATATCTGCATCGAACCGGCTTTCTCGAAATCGAGACGCCGATCCTGACCAAGTCGACTCCGGAAGGTGCACGAGACTACCTCGTTCCGAGCCGCATCCAGAATGGAAGCTTCTACGCGCTCCCTCAGTCGCCACAACTGTTCAAGCAATTGCTGATGGTGGCCGGACTCGATCGTTACTATCAAATCGCACGCTGCTTTCGCGACGAAGATCTACGCAGCGATCGTCAGCCTGAATTCACCCAGATCGACATCGAGGCGTCGTTCATCAATGAGGAATTCATCTTCGAGTTGATCGAAGGCTTGTTCGCGGAGATCTTTCCGCTGGCCAACATCGACGCCCCCACTCCCTTCCCGCGCATGACCTGGCGTGAAGCGATGGATCGCTACGGTATCGATCGTCCGGACACCCGCTTTGGTCTGGAACTGCTCGACCTTTCTGCGGCGGTGCAACCGATCGAGTTCGCACCGTTCAAGGCTGCTGTGGAAGGGCAGGGAAAGGTGAAGGGCATTCTCATTCCAGGAAAGTCGTCGTTTTCTCGCAAGCGTATCGACGAGCTTACTGAGTACGTGAAGCTCTTCGGTGCTTCCGGTCTGATCTGGATCAAGTTCGACGCGGAAGTGACGACTTCCATCAAGAAGTTCGTTACCGATGATGATCTGGACCGCTTGAAGGAAGTGTCAGGTGCCAGCCAGGGTGACCTGCTGCTGATCGTGGCCGGGAAAGAACAGGTTGTCTCCGACGCGCTGGCCAATCTTCGGCTCAAAGTCGCTCGCGAAGAATCCATGATCCCCGAGAACAAGTGGAACTTTCTCTGGGTCGTTGATTTTCCTCTGCTTGGCTACGACGAGAAGGGAGGGCGATACATGGCTCTCCATCATCCTTTCACCTCGCCCGCGCTCGACGAAGTGGACAAGATTGAATCCGATCCGGGAAATGTGAAAGCTCGTGCCTACGATGTCATTCTGAACGGCATGGAGCTTGGTGGAGGAAGTATCCGGATCAACCAGCCGGAACTGCAGTCGCGCATGTTTCGAGCGCTCGGAATCTCCGATGAGGAAGCGCAGGAACGCTTCGGCTTCCTTCTCGATGCTTTCCGCTTTGGAGCGCCTCCTCACGGAGGCATCGCCCTCGGTCTTGACCGTATGATCATGTTGATGGCCCGTTCCAGATCGATCCGCGACGTGATTGCCTTCCCCAAGACCACTCGGGGACAGGACCTGATGACGGATGCGCCATCCTCTGTCTCCAGCGACCAGCTTCAGGAACTCGGATTGATTCTGCAGGATGCGAAGGAGTGATCGAAGCAACGGCCGAAGTGCGCAACCCGGCGGCGCATTATTCGATCTACGTCGGCAACGGAATCCTCGGTCACCTCGGCGATATCGTCGCCTCGGTGACGAGATCGAAGCAGCTGTTCATCATCTCGTCGCCGAAGGTGTTTGCGCTGCATGGTGAAGCACTGCTGGCCTCATTCGCTCGGCCGCCGGAAGTTCTGCTCGTTGCCGACGGCGAAGAAGAAAAAACGTTTGCGAATGCCGGAGAGTTACTCAGTGCATTGATCGATCGGGGAGCCCGACGCGACGCCTTGCTCATCATCTTCGGAGGAGGCGTGATCGGGGATGCCGCAGGATTCGCCGCATCCGTATTTCTCCGAGGTGTCGATGTCATTCACGTTCCTACTACGCTGCTCGCGCAGGTCGACAGCAGTATCGGCGGAAAGGTAGCCGTGAACCACATTCGAGGAAAGAACCTGATTGGCTCGTTTCACCCCCCGCGGGCCGTGCTTTCTGATGTGCGAATACTGCAGACTCTGCCACCTCGCGAGCTGCTTTCGGGCTTTTTCGAGTCATTGAAATCGGGAGTGATCGGAGATGTTCGCCTCTTTGAACTAACCGAGCAGACAGACTTGCAGACCATAGGTGCCGATATCGGTTCACTGCAGGAGATCGTCGAGCGATCAGTTCGCGTGAAAGCCCGAATCGTGGAAGCCGACGAACGAGAGGGCGACGTCCGAAGGCTCCTCAACTATGGCCACACGGTAGGACATGCGCTCGAGGCAGTGACGCAATATAAGCGGTTCACACATGGCGAGGCCGTCGGGTTGGGAATGATTGCGGCGAATCGCCTCGCTGTGGCGCGCGGACTTCTCGACGGTGCCGTGGCCAGACGAATCGACCTGGCTGTCCTCAGGCATCCTCTGCCTCTCACTGCTGATCTGGATCGCGATGCTCTTCTGGAAGCGGCCGGTCGCGACAAGAAGTTCACTTCGAAGAAAAGAGTGATGGTGCTTCCTGTAGCGATCGGAGAGTGTGTCGTCGTCGAAGATGTGAGGTCCAACGAGCTGGAGTTGTGCATCGACGCGTTGCTCGAGACGCGCAGCTAGAGCCGGCAGCGAGCAGTGGGGCCTGTGTTTCGTGGCCGAAGTTTTTAACTTCGGTTCGTACTTGAGACGGTGATGATGCAATGGCCAGCGCTGTAACGCGTACCGCCCGGAGTTGAAAACTCCGGCCACTTGTCTAGCGCGAAAAAGCAGGCTCCGCTAGGCGGCGACGCGTCGAAGTGGAATTCCGATGACGATACTCGTGCCCAACCCCTCGATGCTGGAGACATGGATTTCGCCGCCATGCGCCTCGACGATCTGCTTCACGATGTAGAGTCCCAGGCCGGTCCCACTTCCACCGCGGAAGGATTTGTTCTTGGTCTGCTTGTACTTCTCGAAGATCTGGTTGATCTCTTCTTTCTTGATCCCGATTCCGGAGTCGGTCACGGTGACGACCACCGAGGCAGGTCCCTCTTCGTCACGAATGACCTGTGCGCCGATGGCGATCACTCCACGCTTAGGCGTGAATTTCAAGGCATTGCTGATCAGGTTGATGATTGCCTGAGTCATTTTTTCGACGCTGCCGTTCATCACCGGAAGATCTGGAGCATGGGCAGACAGGAGAAAAATCTCGTCACGTTGTGCGACCGACTGCAGACTCACCACTGAACGACGAAGTACTCCTGCTACACGCATCGAATCGTTTTCGACCTCGAAGTTCCCGGACTCGATCTTCGAGAAGTCGAGCAGTTCATTGATGAGGCTCATCATCCGTTCCGACTCGCGTGAGGCCTCGCGCATCAACTCTTCGTGCAGTGGATCGAGACGAGTGTTCTCGCCGCTCAGGATGAACTCGAGGGTCCCCTGAATACCGGAGAGAGGACCGCGGAGGTCGTGGACGACCATCGAGGTGAAATCGGATTTGGCCTGTTCGATCTCCCGCTGCCGGGTGACGTCGTCGAAACTGAGTGCGACTTCGCCGGTCTCGACGTTGCGGGTGATTTTCTCGACGTGGTAGGAGCGACCGTTGAGCTCGACATCGGTGCTGTGCGGCTCCTCGCCAGCTTGAAAAAAGCCCTGCAGCCATCCCTGTTCGCCACCCACGTTCCCGGCAGCGGCAGAGATCCAGTGCCCTGCCATCGAACCGAACACCTCGGAGAAGGCGCGATTCTGATACGTGATCCGTCCAGGCATCGCAACCACTGCGATGGGGGTGGTGAGGTGATCGACGAGTGAAACGGAGGTCGAGCTCATTCGTTCAAGGAGATCGCTTTCTGCTGTAAAAGCTGAGCAAGATTGAAAAGGGTGGAAAACGCATCGAATGGACTGAGGCGAAGGATTTTCTGCAGGTCGAGTCTTCCGTCGATCAAGGAAACCAGATAACCCCCCTGCGCATTTAGATTGAAGCGATCGAAAGCGCTCAGAAACTCCGGAGAAAGTTTAGGGACGGATTGAAGACCCTTCGGCGCGGAGAGTAGATCGCGAACGATCGAGTTACGCACGATTTCCGTGTACCCGCGAAGGGCGAGATCCGCTGGGAATTGAACCCGAGCCTCCATCAGCCTCTGAAATGTCGGCCAGGGACCCTGCTGCCGCAGCGAATCCGAGACGAAGAGGTTCCAGTCATACGCGGGAGCTGAAGGAACGACGGGATCTGAAGACACGACGGCATTGTACTCGCGGCTGCCTGCCTGCGCATGCACGTGTACACATACAGGCGCACGATTTCTCAACCTGCGCGCCCCCTGATTTGAA
>JBKJUK010000360.1:0-47929 GCA_046590705.1 Thermoanaerobaculia bacterium | reverse complement strand
GGGATGAACATGACCAATCAAACGGGCAGACGACAACTGTGGGGCGGGCGGGTGACGGGCGGGCCCGATCAACGCCTGAAGTCCTTCAATGACTCGTTCGAGTTCGATGTGGCGTTGCTCGAGCAGGAACTGGAAGCCTCAGCGGCCTGGGCCCGTGCCCTGATGCAGGCTGGTGTACTGACCGAGGAAGAAACCGGTTCAATCACTGAGGCGCTATCCAGTCTGTCAGGTCACGTCTCCTCGAGTGTTGAGTCGTCGGATCACGAGGATGTGCATTCCTACGTCGAATCGTTTCTGTACGATCGGGTGGGAGCGCTCGCCGGGAAGCTGCACACCGGACGCTCTCGCAACGATCAGGTGGCAACCGATCTCCGTCTTTTTTTGAAAGAGAATCTACTGCACGCCAATGACGAAGTGCTTCGTGTGGCCCAGGTTCTCGCTGGTCTGGCGCAGAAGGAAGCCGGGACTCCGATGCCTGGCTACACGCACCTCAAGCAGGCCGAGCCTGTAACCTTTGGACACTGGTGCCTGGCCTATGTCGAAATGCTGCGTCGCGACTCCGCGCGCCTGGTAAGTGCTGCCGAGCGCGCCGACGAATGTCCACTCGGCTCCGGTGCGCTGGCAGGTACCGCAATTTCTGTGAACAGAGAAGCTTTGTCGGCTGATCTCGGCTTTCGTGCTCCGAGTCGCAACTCCATGGACGCAGTGTCTGATCGCGATGCAGCCGCCGAGTATCTGTTCTGCGCCACGCTGCTTTTCTCGCATCTCTCCAGACTCTCGGAAGACCTGATTTTTCTATCCTCAGATGAAGTTGGTTATGTGGAATTGCCGGATGCATTCACCACAGGCTCGTCGCGTATGCCGCAGAAGAAGAACCCGGATCTGCTGGAGCTGACACGTGGTCATGCAGCGCGCATGATCGGGGAGCTGACCGGTCTCCTGGCACTGTTGAAGGGACTTCCGCTCTCCTACAACAAGGATCTTCAACTCGACAAGGAGCCGGTCTTCAGAACGGCCATTCTCATCGATCGAGCTTTGCCGGCGATGAGCGGGCTGCTGTCGGGTCTGGGTGTAAATCGAGACCGGATGAAAACCGCGGCGTCTGCAGATCTGCTGCTGGCCACTCAGTTGACCGACGCCCTCACTGCCAGCGGAATCCCCTTCCGCCAGGCACATGGAATCGTCAGTGAGCGAGTCGCCGAGTCGATGCGACTCAACGTTTCACTCCGTGAACTCGGCGTGAGTGAAACGATTTCTCTCGAACATCTCGAGCAGCTGGATGTCATGCAGGCTCTCGAGCGAAAATCTGCAATCGGTGGAACGTCGCCATCGAGAGTACAGGCCGCGGCAATCGAAGCCCTCGACTTTCTTCGTGATGCTTTGTCTGCGCGCCAGTCGGGCCTCGATTCCGCAGAGCCATCGAAGCAGAGGAGCGTCCAGTGAAGCTGCCGAAAGGGTTTTTTGCGTCGGGTATCCGGGCCGGCATCCGAAAGAAGCGGCCCGACGTTGCTCTCATCGTTGCCTCTGAAGGCGCGAACGCGGCTGCCGTGTTCACGAAAAACCGCTTCCAGGCTGCACCGGTGACGCTGTCAAAGGCGGCCCTCAAGAAAAGCGGTGGAAGAATCCGCGGCGTAGTCGTGAACGCCGGATGCGCCAACGCCGTGACCGGAAAGGAAGGCAATGCTGCGGCCCGTCGCGTGAGAACTCGTGCTGCCGAGCTGCTGGGTTGCCCGGAGGAGGAGATTTTTCTCGCCTCTACCGGAGTGATAGGTGTTCTTCTTCCTGACAAGAAGATTCGCGAGGCTCTGCCCGACGCGGTGACCAGACTTTCCAGCTCGGGAATCGACGCAGCCTCACATGCCATCCTCACCACCGACGTCGGACCGAAGGTCACGCAGGCTACTTTCATGCTTGGCGGAAAGCGCGGCCGCATCGTCGGCTTTGCCAAGGGCGCAGGCATGATTCATCCGAACATGGCCACCATGCTCGGTTTCATCATGACCGACGCTGCAGCGACGCCCGCCTTCCTGCAGAAAGTGCTGCGTGAGGCGGCCGACGCCAGCTTCAACACCATCTCCGTCGATGGCGACACCTCCACGAATGACACGGTGCTGCTCATGGCTTCCGGCGCTCTCGGGGGACCGGTCATGTCTGGCGGTGCATCGACCGACGACTTCAAAAGGGCGCTGCTGAAAGTTTGTCGCGAACTTTCCTGGATGATCGTTCGTGACGGAGAAGGCGCGATTCGAGTGATGGATCTCGAGGTGCGAGGAGCCAGAACAAAACGGGACGCCCAACTCGCGGCGCATGCCGTGGCCACTTCTCCGTTGGTGAAAACGGCGCTGCACGGCGGCGATCCGAACTGGGGAAGGATCCTCGCGGCAGTGGGTCGCAGCGGCGCGAACTTCTCCGTGAAGCGCGTCGCACTCTCAGCAGGTTCGGTGAAACTGGTCGTCGATGGTGCTCGCGTAGCTTACCGCGAAGCCGACGCAGCGAAAGTTTTCTCGAAAGAACGCGTGCCGGTCGTGCTGGATCTGGGCGGCGGAAGCTTCACAGCGAATCTCCTGGTGAGCGATCTGGGCGAGGATTACGTAGCGCTGAACGCCGATTACCGTTCTTGAAGGCAGGCCGGGGGCCGGGGTCAGGGGGCCGGAGTTCAGATGACTTCCCGACTGAACATGAAATGTGTGGCACAGGCAATCCTGCCTGTGACTGGACCAGCCGAATTCGAAGGAATGTTAGGCACCTCCAGACAAGGTCATTCGCCGCATGTCCCCGCGCCCTAACGAAGTTTTCCTCGAACTGAAACACGCGCTAATTCAGTTGCCCCCGTCACAGGCAGGATTGCCTGTGCCACACATTCCACGCTCGCTCGCGAGAACTCGCTTCTTCTACAGCCTCCCTCCGGCCCCCGGCCTGAATTCAACTGGTCCAGCCACAGGCAGGATTGCCTGTGCTCCACACACTTTCGATGATCGCGAATTTCGCCTCTACTCCGGCCCCCGGCCCCCGGCCCCCGGCCCGCATTACAATCACACGATGAAATTGCTCTCCGCGCTGCTTCTCCTTCTTCTGCTTCCTCACTGCGCTGCTACTGCCACTTCGTCGGCGCGTAGCGGTAGCGCCGTAGTCTCCGAGAATCCGCCAGCGGTGATGCGGGAGTTTCGTGGTGTCTGGGTGGCCACGGTGAGCAACATCGACTGGCCTTCGAAACGGGGACTTCCAGTCGAGGACCAGCAGCGGGAGCTCATGGCCATCCTGGACCGCGCCAAAGCGCTGAACCTCAACGCCATCGTGTTTCAGATCCGTCCGGCCGGCGATGCCATGTATGCCTCCGATCTCGAACCCTGGAGCGAGTATCTGACTGGGGAGATGGGACGCGCTCCTGAACCGTTATGGGACCCGCTCGAATTCGTCATCCGGGAGTCACATCGACGCGGTCTCGAGCTGCATGCCTGGCTCAATCCTTATCGCGGCCGGCATCCATCCGGTGTGTCGCCCATCTCTCCGACTCATCTTCACAGCAGGCGCCCTGACCTTGTACCGCAGTATGGAAAGCACCTCTGGATGGATCCCGGAGAACCGGAAGTCCGCGCACACACCACCGCCGTGATCGTCGATGTACTGCGACGCTACGACGTCGACGGAATCCACTTCGACGATTACTTCTACCCCTACCGCGAGAAAGACGAGGCAGGTGTCGAGATCGACTTTCCGGACACACCGAGCTGGGATCGATACGTCGCTGCAGGTGGCACGCTGGCCAGGAACGACTGGCGCCGGGAGAACGTGAACCTGCTCGTACGCGAAGTGTATGAAGCGGTGAGAAGAGAGAAGCCTCTGGCCCGTTTCGGAGTCAGTCCCTTCGGAGTCTGGCGACCGGGATATCCGGAAACCATCGCAGGTCTCGATGCCTACGAGAGTCTCTATGCAGATTCGCTGCTCTGGTTCCGTAGCGGCTGGCTCGATTACTTCGCCCCGCAACTGTACTGGGCTACCGCGCGCAAGGAATTGAGTTTTCCGGTTCTGCTGAACTGGTGGAGCAGCGAGAACGTAAAAAAGCGTCATCTATGGCCCGGCCTGGCGACCTATCGGGATGGAGGCGACCGCTTTCCATCCGGTGAAATCGCGCACCAGATCCGCACGACCCGCGCCGTCAGCTCATCACCCGGCGTCTTTCACTTCAGCGAGAAATCGCTTCGCAACAATATCAACGGAGTCACCGACCGAGTCGCTTCACTTTATGCCGAACCGGCCCTCGTTCCATCGTTTCCATGGATCGATGCAAGGCAGCCGGAGCAGCCGACCGTCATCGCGACTCGCATGACGGACGGAATCGAGCTCGAGATTCGAGCGGGAGATGACGAGATTCCTCGGCTCTGGGTGATTCAAACCAGAACGGCGGGACGCTGGAGAACCGAGATCGTGCCTGCCGCGACCCCGAGGCATGGTCTGAGCGGGAAGATCGAGCGAGTCGTTGTTTCTGCCGTCGATCAGTCGGGCAATCAATCTACGCTTGCTGTCGTCAATCTCAGTCTGCGCTGAACCGTTTACGACTGGGCCCGCATTTCTCACAGAGTTTCTGCTGCGGACGTTCTCGCGACGAACCCATGTCAGAAATGCGGGCTGGCAGTCAGTTGAAGCTCTTCTCCATTCGAAAGCCTTGTCGATTTGCGTCCGCGACAGAATCGAAATTCACACGATTCGCTTCTGCAACTTCGTGATTGCAGCCTGGCCAGTGCGCCAACCGACTTTTCCTGTTGCCACGGATGAGATGGTCTTCATAGCGCAGCGCGCGCGGTTTCGATGACGGAAAGGCCTGCCTTCGTCGAAAGCTGCGCGGAGATTCGAGCAGCAGCGACGACTTCCAGATTCCGGAGCCAGCTCGATGGGCCTGCTGCTGTGCGCGCAGCAGTGAGTCGGCGCCTTCAATGTTCGGCGCAAGGATGTAGACGCAGGCCAGACCCTCCCGCAGCATGAGCATATTCAGCGACTGCCCGTCGTTCTCCACGAAAGCCAACACCCGGCCGAATTGATCACGCTCATCGACGGAGGTGTGAAGCGTCAACTTCTGCCCGCGGACATGGTGGTCGAGGAAACGTTTCGCTTCCTGAGCGAAGGGTTGCCCAAGCTCAGGCGCGTCGATCGAGAGCATCCGAATCTGGAGTACCCGACCATCCATCAATGCAACGGCGATTGAATCGCCATCAATCGCTCGCACTCCTCTCGCGGTGATGGTCGCCCCCTGAACCTCCGCAACGACAGCGAATGCGTACAGGGAGAGGGTCAATGAAATCGAAACCCAGCTCACGTGCGGCTGGACCTCATCAGTCCTGCAGGCAGCGCGTCTTCATGGATCACGGCTGATTCTAGCTCGCATTTCTCTCACTCCTTCGTAGCGAGGCGCACGAAGCAGACAGGCCGCGGCACCGCGCCGGAGGCGCGTACAGACGGTAGCCGGTGGTAAGCGCGAAGCGTGCAGCCACCGGGTTGGGGATCGAGCAGCACACAAGAGGCGTCCCGGCAGGGACGCCAGAGCAGTCGGGATCATCCCTCGTTTGAATTCAGGCCAGCGAGAAAAGGCCTACGTCATCGATGCTCCTGCATCGCAGGCACCCGTTGAAGCTACACTTGTGGAGTAGTAGCGTTTCCCATCGAGGAGTTTTCCGCTTATGCGTTACGAGCAGGACCTGATGAAGAACCCGGAGGTGATGGAAGAGGCGCTCATCATGATCTCCGGTTTCCACAAGATGAGTGTGGTACTCGGCACGATCGCGACCCTCATCGACGCCGGCGAGATCCGGGTCACGCCCCGACCTGGAATGGATCAGACAGTGGACGCCGTCAGGGACGCCATCACCGCCGCAGCACAGACCTGTAAAGAGATTGAAGACCGCCGGCTTCGCAAGCGTTGAGCACGTTCGCGTTTAATCTATCCACTTCAGCGCTTTGATCACTTAAGCTTCGAGCCATGGATAACACAGCCGAATTGCTGGCCCTCGCGCGGCGCCTGGCGTTGCAGACACTCAAGAGTCTGCCGACTCGCCCGGTGCATGCCACGGCAGACGTTCACCAACTGCGAAGCACCATTCGGGTTCCACTCACCGAGTCCGGACTCGCCCCGGAGATGGTGCTCGAACAACTGTATGAAGCAGCGGACCCGGGAATCATCGCCTCGGCCGGACCGCGCTACTTCGGCTTCGTGATCGGGGGAACGTATCCGATCGCCATCGCAGCAGACTGGCTCACCACAATCTGGGATCAGAACAGCGGGATTTACTCAACGTCTCCAGCCACCTCGGTGATCGAGGAAACCACGGCCGGCTACGTACTGGATCTCCTCGGTCTCCCGTCCACTGCCGGAGTCGGGTTCGTGACAGGCGGCCAGATGGCCAACTTCACCTGTCTCGCCGCTGCCCGCCACTCCGTATTGCGCTCGGTCGGCTGGAACGTCGAGGAGCGTGGACTCAGCGGAGCTCCTCGAGTGAACATTCTGCTTCCCGCGGAAGCGCATGTGACGATTCATTCATCCTTGCGTCTGCTCGGCTTCGGGACCGACTCGATCACCTACGTACCATGCGACGATCAGGGACGAATGATTCCGGACGAACTGGCGAAAACTCTGGCCGGATGCAGCGGGCCGATCATCGTCACCACACAGGCCGGCAACGTGAATAGCGGCTCTTTCGATCCACTCGCTCAACTCATTCCGCTGGCCCATGAACGTGGGGCCTGGGTTCACGTGGACGGAGCATTTGGCCTGTGGGCCGCCGCGACTGAAACGCGACGAGCGCTGGTAGAAGGATTTCGACAAGCTGATTCGTGGGCTACTGACGCTCACAAGTGGATGAATGTTCCATACGACTGCGGCATTGCCATCGTGTCCGATGCAGCAGCACATCGTGCCGCCATGACGCTCTCCGCGGCGTATCTCGAGCAGACCGCTGGAGTCGAGCGCGACTCAGTTGACTGGGTACCCGACTTCTCTCGTAGAGCCAGAGCCATTCCGCTCTATACCGTGCTCCGTTTCCTTGGACGCGCTGGCGTAGCAGCGCTCATCGAGCGGTGCTGCGCGCATGCGACGCAGTTCGCTGCAGCCCTCGAAACGGAAGAAGGAGTGCAGACTCTGAATGACGTGGTGCTGAACCAGGTGCTGGTTCGCTTCAGCGCAGAAGGACGCGAGAGCGACACGCTGACCCGCGAGGTGATCAGGCGCGTTCAGCAGGATGGCATCTGCTGGCTTAGTGGAACAACCTGGCAGGGGCAGGCCGCGATGCGGATCTCAGTCTCGAACTGGTCCACCTCAGAAGCGGACGTGCGCATGAGTGCCGAGGCGATTCTATCGGCGTTTCACGTCGTGCGTAATTCTTCGAGCTGAAATCGTGACACGGACAGCCTGACATCCGGTGGCAGTCTAGAAAAGGAAACGCGTTCAATGCGCTAAATACAAATGAACAGCCCCGCGAGTGATCAGGATAGGGGCGCGCAGCAGCGCGTCCGCAACCCTTTCGCGCACCAACTAAAAACGCCTCGGTCACCCGAGGCGTTTTTGTTCAGCGATGAATCGCCAGGACTAGGAGCGGCTGCGGCGCTTGGTGTTGAGCGAGTCGCGAAGATCTTTGCCGGCTTTGAAGCGAACGTTCTTGCTGGCTGGGATCTTGATTGCTTCGTTCGTACGCGGGTTACGGCCGATGCGGGCCTTGCGTGCGCTGACGCTGAAGCTACCCAGGCCCGGGATCGCGCAACGCTCGCCCGACTTGCACATGGCGCCGATGTAGCCGATGAATGCTTCGTATGCAGCGGTTGCTTCTTTCTTCGAGATGCCTGCGTTCTCGGCGATCTCGCTGATGAGGTCTGCTTTACCTGCCATTTGGGTACTCCTCCTGTGTGAATCGGGTGTGAATGTCCATGTAATCTAAGGGAAGGAATCGGTGATGTCAACAATTCGCAAAGATAAAAACTGACTTGATTTTTCAGTGATGTTTCTGTTCCAAATCAACGTGGATGCGGATCTGACGCCGAAGGGATAAGTGCACAGAAACGGCGGCAGTGTCAGTAATTCACTATGGTAACGAGTCATTGTATAACAGAATGATTAATTTGGTCGATGAAGAGGCCGGGGCTGAGGGTCGGAGTCGGACGGCACGCTGCACCAGTGGTTCCGTCATTCCGATGAGCACGCGATGACGTTGCGTGCTTGCGCGCTGTGCAGTGCGAAGAGGAATCTCCGGTCCGCGCCGCGATGGTGGAACTTGCAGCACCGCGTCTGCGCCGACCGGAGATTCCTCTTCGCAGTTAGTGCTGCGGGGCCTTGCACGGTCGCGCGGCTCATCGGAATGACGTCGCGATCGGGCGTTGGGGATCGAGCCTCAGTCCGATCCCGACGCGTTCTCCGTTCAGATGCGCGTGAGCAGGGCCGCGCCGAAGCCGTCTGTTCCCGCCTCCGGTGTCAGCTGCAGTCTGCCTTCTCGAATCCACTCTCGAGTGGGTGCCGCGGCGTGCTGCTCGATCGGCGTGAGTCGGAAGTCGCCGCGCGCGGCGAGCACTCGCTGCACCAGCCCGCCATTCTCTTCGTCTTCCAGTGAGCAGGTCGCGTAAAGACACTGGCGAGCGGTGAGGTCGAGCGCCTGGTGCAGCAGCGTTTCCTGCAGGCGGCTCATGTCCTCGATGATCGCAGGCGTGATCCGCCACTTCAGCTCCGGACTCTTGCGCAGCGTTCCTGTCGCCGAACATGGCGCGTCGAGCAGCACGGAGTCGAAGCGTCTACGGAATGGTGTGGCCGAAGCGTCTGCGATGAGCATTCTGGCCGGTGATTCGAACATCCGCCGGGCCGTTCGCTTGACCAGCATCATTCTGCCGAAGGAAAGGTCCGAAGACAGAACGCGCACCCCACGGCTCCTCAGAAAGAATGACTTTCCTCCCGGCGCCGCAGCAAGGTCCAGCACCTCGGCAGATCCAGATTCCTCGGAAGCGAGCAGTGCTGCCACGAGTCCGCTGCCTTCATCCATGGGATAGAACAGTCCCTCGCGAATCTCGCCGGCGACTTTCTCGGTCGACTCTTCGAGTCTGACCATTCCAGGCACGAGGTTCGACGGTGAGAACTTCACTTCCCGCTCGGTCAGGAGCGCGTGCGCTTTTTCCACGCTGATTCTCGAAACATTGATCAGCAGATCGGGAAAGGAGAGTTGCTGATTTGCGGCAGCGATGCCCTCCGCGCGTGCCGCACCAAATTGCCTGTTCCAGCGCTCGATGATCCACTCGGGATGCGCCCAGCGTACGGCCACGGCAGCAGGCTTGTCGCCTATGGGAAGAAGCACAGAAAGATCACCCGTCCTGGTTGCGGAACGAAGTACGGCATTCACGAAACCGCTGGCCCGCCCTGCTCGCAACTTGGCCAGTTCGACGGTTCCGTCGACTGCGGCGTAGGCAGCAGAGTGCATGAAGCGCAACTCGAAGATCCCGAGGCGGAGAATCTGCAGGACGCGTACATCGATTCGCGTTGCCGCGCGGGAAGAGAGCTTCGCGATCAGAAAGTCGAGCTGCGATCTCCAGCGCAGCACACCCAGAACGTAGGTCCTCACAAGATCGCTTTCATTCACCAGCAGCGGCGTGGCGAACGACTGCGTGAGCTCGATGCGATCGAGAAGGTTCAGGGCGCGCAGGCGTTCACTCACGAGAGAAGATCTCCGACACCGATCCCGGCTGCACGCACGAACTCGCTGGCGCTGGAAGGTTTTTTTCCAGGCCGCTGCAACTGCTGAATTCTGATCCGACCATCTGCAGCGGCGACATCGATCGAGCCATCGGTCACGGCAAGGATTCGTCCCTCTTTCTCAGTAGTCATTTCACTGACAGCGGTCACACCGAGTACGCGGATGCCCTCACCTTTTCTTTCAATGAAAAGGCCCGGCCATGGAGTGAAGGCGCGAGAACGGTTCTGTATCTGCCGCGCGGTGTGAGACCAGTTGATGCGACCTTCATCCCTGGTCAACTTCGCAGCGTGTGTGGCCAGTGCATGATCCTGTTCTGTCTCCACAGCTCGGTTCTCTTCGAGTGCGTCCAGCGCTTCAATCAGAAGACGGCCACCGAGTTCCGCGAGCCGCGCGGCGAGTTGGGGCGTGGTCTCCTGCTCGCCGATGGAAAGTTCCGCCACACTCAACATCGGACCATGATCGAGCTGTTCATCAATGCGCATGATGGTCACGCCGGTGGTGGTGTCGCCGGCCTCGATGGCTCGCTGAATGGGAGCCGCGCCGCGGTACTTCGGCAGGAGCGAGGCATGCACATTGATCATGCCGCGCGGAGGAATCGCCAGCATCTGCGGCGGCAGGATACGGCCGTAGGCCACCACCACACCGATGTCGGCATTGAGGTCCCTTAGGGATTGATGCATCGCTTCGTCGCGCATCTTCACCGGCTGCATGACCTTGATTCCGAATTCCTGTGCCGCCAGCGCAACAGCCGGCTGCTGCAGGCGCATGCCTCGTCCCGAAGGACGATCAGGTTGGGCAACGACTCCTACGAGTCGATGCCTCGATGCAGCGATGGCACGAAGCGTAGCGACGGCGAACTCGGGAGTTCCGAAGAAGAGGACGTTCAAGCGGAAGTGATTCTAGCCCGCATTTCTCACAGAGTTTCTGCTCCGGGCCTGGAGAGGGACCATCCCGCCGGCGCATCGATGCCGCCGGCGGGACTCGGAGCTACTTACTTCCAGGATGCCAGCAACTGTTTTGCTTCCGCCACAGCATCGGTCTGTTCGACGATGAAGGCAGCGTCGTTCGGCGACGAGATGACCTCGCGCAGCATCTTCTCGGCTTGCGCTTTGGTCTTTTTGTCATTCCCAACCATTGCTTCCGCGAGGAAGACTTTTGTGAGCTTGTTGGAGGGATCGCTGGCCAGCGATTGTGTCAGATATTTGACCGCGAGTTCGCTGGAGGCCCAGCCTGTTAGAAATGGGACGCGGGGAGTCTGGTCGTGCAGACGTCCGAGGACTCGGGCGCCGCCGCCGCCTTCGAGTTTCGGGTCGATCATCATGGCGATGGTCGCTTCACGCTTGATGCGATCAGCTGCGCCCTGCTTGACTGCGGCCATCTTGCCGTAAACCAGCGCCCACTCTCCCCAGTTGACGGCATCCCAGTAAAACATGCTGCCTGCCTGCGGGATCGAGCGTGCTGCATCGGCGATGGTCTTTTCCGCGGATCTGGCGCCGGCGCGTACTCCCTTCGTTGCCAGCAGGCGGTCGAGTACGACCATGGACTGCTGGCCGGACTTGCGGGCCTGATCGAAGATTGTTTTTTTAGCATCGTCGGTGGTGGCGACGTAGGCACCTTTGAATCGCAGGGCGCGCAACAGTTTCCAGCGCGCTTCGAGATCATTCGGATTCTGGGCTATGCCTTTCTGGTAGGCGGCGATGGCGGCATCGATCTGCGTTCCATTGGCCCGCGCACCCTGAGCTCCCTCGGCGCGACGGCCGTAATGTGTGTCGCCGTCGGCAACCTGCGCGACGGCCGGAAGCGCCAGCGAGGTAACGAATAGCAAAGTGGCTAATGTTCTTTTCATTTCGCTTTCTCCCGAAGTCTGCTGATTGAAGTGCAGTCAGTTTAGCTGAACAATTTCCGGTGCGAAGGCATTCGGAGGGCTGGTGGAATGCGGACAGGCCCGGGCGAGAACGAACGTCGTCCGTGTTGACGGAGATCACTCGCAACTCCCGCACACACGCCCCCGATGACATGCGCCCCGCGTGAATCCACCAGAATGTCATCCCGAGCGTGCGTGGGTGGGTGTCAGGGGCGAGGGAACTCACGAGCAACGAACGATTGGACTGTTTTGTGTGTCGCCGTCATCCCGAAGCGAAGCGAGGGATCTCCGCACATTGTCCGCGCTTGGAATGAAGAGCGCGATCCTTTCGCGTAGATTCCTCAGTCGCAGCTGGACCGCTTGTATCGCGTGCGTTTGCGGCGTGCTCTTTCGGAATGACGACGGGCAGTACCGTGTCGACCCGAAGGAGTTATCAGCGTTGGCCGAACTTTCGCTCGGGTCTTCTGGCGTGGTCGCTGGTGGCGATGGCTACGGCGTAGTCGCCGTTGGTGACGAAGGTGCTGATCTCGCCAGCGTCAGAGTCAGCATCGGTCGCGTAGCGCAGTTTCATCCCCTGCTCGGAGGACTCCAGAATGGTGATGCGAATGAATCGCACGGTCGGTGGATTGCTGATCTTCCAGGCGGCCTCTTTCGCGGCCCAGAGATGGATGAGCGGCGTGTCGGTTTTCGAGGCCTGCGCGCTGGCCAGCTCTTCGTCGTGCAGATAAAATCTGGTCGCGCGCGGTGCGATGACGCGCTTCTTTTCGATGTCCACACCGACCCTGCGCGTATCGACCACTGCCGCGGCCAGCCCATGTGAGTGTGAAATCGAAAGATTCGCGTTCGCGACCGAGCCACCGACCATGAGCAGCGGACGTCTTCCGTGCATGACCACACGAACGTCGAGAGGTCCTGTGGCCAGGCTCTGCGTGCAGGCCAGCATCTTGGCGGCTAGGCGGCTGCTGAACCATTCCGCGCGGCGTTTCTCCACGCGAAAGGAGCCGGCCAACAAAAGCTCATCGCTGTCGAAGGAGGCCCTCGACTCGACTGAATCCTCTGCTGAGATCACCAGCAGAGAACGGCGCCACTCATCAGGAATGGTGTGGATGATCATCTTGGTGAGGGTTCACCGTTGAAGATGGTCAGGGCGCTGGTATGACCGTCGATCACAGAAGCGTAGCCGACGGCGCGTCCCCGTTTCACATGCACCACCACCACTACGCTTTCAGTGAGTGGCGCCCCGAGTTTCGCACCGGCGTCAACGATGAGTTCAGACCCGCCTTCTTCCAGTTTCACCTCGACGGGGACGCCTACGATGTTTCCGTTCGCGGTCCGGGCCTCGATGGTGGCACGGAGTTCCTCTTCGCCTGTGTTCACGATTCCGACATTCGCTCGCCGCGGCCACATTCCGTCGAGACCAACGAAGCGGAGCGTGGAGAGCGGACTGTCGGCAACGGCGCTACGCTCCTGTCGCAGCGGCTCCTCGATCGCTCCGGAACTCGCCCGCGAGACGTCATAGTTCCTCAGTCTGAAGATGGAGAGGTCAGCTGAGGCGGTATCAATGACCAGCGATCCGCGTGTCTCCGGCAGGGCGAAAAGTTTCACCACGAGATCTTCGATCCGAACGGTGTGACCCGGCTTCACCGTCAGCTGTCTTTCCTGCGCGCCAGCTGCCGAGAGATAACGGATGACCGAGGTACTCGGCACGGTTCCGGGGTTATGGACGATCAGGTCCGATCTCCAGAATGAGTTTGTCGCGCCGTGAATGCTCCCGGCGGCCGGGAAGATGCGAATACTGCGCGACGTGTCAGGCATTGAAGTGGGAACCTTCACGCCTCGAAAGTAACTCGCCATCGACAGAGGCGTGCGACCGGCGATTCTGGTCCAGAGTTCGATCCCGCGAACCTGCTCGGTGAACCTGTAATTGGAGTTGATGTAGCGCGCTACGGCCTGGGCCCGGACATCGTTGGGGATGCCGTCGAACTGATCGTAGTTCTCGGGAGACTTACGAAGAACCAGTCGCGGTTTGTGACGCTCGAGATCGCCGATGACTTCCCGCTGGTACTCCACCGGCGACATCACCGGCACCTGATAGAAGCGGGTCGGGTTCGGACGGTCAGCGAAGAAGTAGAAGGCCGGCTGATTCGAGAAGTCGAACATTGGCTTCCCGACGACAACGTGCCTGTGGATCGCGGCAACGACGGAATCAATGCGGGCTCGTGTTTCATCTCCCGCTTTGTCTGTGAAACCGATTCCCGATTTTCGCGGCCGGAACGTGGTCACGTTGTCGAGGCGGGCGTTGAGCAGATCGGGAATCCACAGTGCGAACATCGAAAGAGGCAGCACCAGCAGAAGCAACGTTCCGAGAAAGAGTCGGGTGGATAGTGATCCACCTTTCCAGAGTCTGCGCAGCGGCGCCACCATCAGCACTCCTACCGCCACCAGCAATGGTGCGATGAGGAAGGCCGAGAAGTACTGGTGCGGGAAATCGGCGCGGCCGAGCGCACTGCGCTGCGTGATCAGCGCGAACAGTGTGAGCGCCATCAGGGGAACATCAGCCTCCATGAATCGGCGTCTGCGAAGGAGAAAGAGCAGAGTCGTGGCGGGAACAGCAATCACCAGCGGATTGAGAATGAACCGGAAGCGATCGCCGAGAAGAAAGTCTGAGATCGTGCGCGCCGACAACGCTTCGCCGAAACCGGATCCGAGATCGGGAAAGGGGAGCGACCAGGTAGCGTCGATCACGCGTGGGACTTCAACGAAGGAAATTGCCAGAAACTCGCCGATCGCTCCTGACATCCCGAGGTAGATGAGGAAGGGTGTAACGGCAATGGCGACACCGGCCGCGAAATTTGCGGCGCTCAGACCAGCGAAGCGCCGCATGGCCGGCAGAAAGAGTGCGGCCAGGGTCAGCGCAGCCACGCTTGCCACCACGGAATAGATCCCGATTTCGAGACTGAAGAAAAGCGCCAGGCCTGCCGAGACTCCGGCCAACAGAAAGTTGAGAGCTCGCTTCTGCTGCCATCCAGCGACGATCCAGATCAGGGTGATGATTTCCAGTAGCGCGCGTTGATTGTCGGCCGCGGTCACGAAGCTGAGCAGAACTACCAGCAAAGCCAGCGGATACGATCGGAACAGCAACATCCCCAGCATCCAGAGTGCGGCCGGAACGAGTGCTGCAATCAGCTCGATTCGGACCAGCGCGATCGATACATCGCGACCAAACCACTGCATCACCCAGGCATCGAGCAACCCGTCTTCCAGCATTCCGTGTAAGGCGAAGACATCGAGGAACGGCACTTTTCCGCGAAGGTAGTCAGAGGCCGGGCCGAGCGCTTCGCCTCTGTGAAAAAGATCGATCCATCGTGAGAGTGATGACACTGAGGCATAGGTGAAGGCGAAGAGAAGCGCCGGAACGATCACCCACGCCAGCAACCTGTCGAGTCGATGGCGGTCGAATTTCACACGCCTTTTTACCGCGACCACCAGGGTGATTACTGCAGCGCCCATGGCTACGATGATGATCGTGCTCGGCCAGATCATCGTCAGCCCGAAGAAGGGAAGAAGCAGAAACGGTGTAGCGCCGAAGGCAATGGCCTCGAGGCCTGCTTCGATTGGAATTCCACGCAGGCGAAAGAGCAGCGTAGCCACGGTGAAGACGGTGAGAAAGAACAGCGCGATGAACAGCAGGACGAAGGCCGCTTCGAGAAAGAGAGTCGGAATGTGCGCGATGCGCGTCCCGGTCGCCAGGTAGCGAAAAAGAATCCAGCTGAGCGCTTCGATGAGCAGGAGTCTGAGCATGGGCCGGTTCTCTGTTCTGAGGAACGACTGAAACGCTCTCCGGGTCTTCAGTTGCACGAACAAACCGGTAAACGCGGCGCTGAGTAGTGGAGGAAGGATGAGCGTCCATCCCTCTTTTTTCGTAGTGAGGTAGAGAAAGGGTGAGAGCAGGAAAGGCGTAGCGAAGAGGAACGCTGCCGCTGTGCGTGCGTCGGGGCTGGCCTGCGCCAGGGAACGGGTGAGTCGAGCGAACCAGCGACCAAGCAGATGGTGAAAGCTCCAGGTGGCGAACGGGATCGTCAGATAGAACAGCGCAGCAGTGAGGTAGTCGCGAAGTTTCGAGGCCTGCTCGATGGTCACCCGACCAACGGCAATGGGCGCCGTGGGAGGCACGTCGCGCAACAATTTCGTCAGACAGAAGAAGAGACCGGCGGCGTAAAAGAAGGCCGCGGTGATGATGAGCGCGCGCTGCACACTCGCGGCGAGTCGCCTTTCCTGACTGACTGGCATGGCTGGCGAGTGTAGCAAGAGCGGTCGTGTGAGAGGCGGGCCGGGGGCCGGGGTCGAAGGGCGCAGCGCGATTTTGAATATGTCATCCCGGCCCGCCCGGCCTCTCTCCTCTCAACGAGACGTCATTCCGATGAGCCGCGCGATCGTCATTCTCACGCAGTCCTGACTGCGAAGAGGAATCTCCGGTCTGCGCCGAGGCGGTGTCATGTCACGACCTCGCGGCGCGGAACGGAGATTCCTCTTCGCACACACACCTCGCCTGCCCCACAAGCGTCCCCGCGCTCATCGGAATGACGTGCCCAAATTGTCGCGATAATGTGATCTCGAGCGAGTAAAAGAAAGCCACGCGAGAGCGCAATTGATTCTGCTTCGACGCCGGCCTCCTGCCCCCGGCCCGCCCTTTACCGCAACTGCTCGCAGACCAGCCTGGTCAGCGACTCGATCGTTGCCTCGGCAGCTTCTACGCCTGTCGCAGAGAACCGATTCAGCGCGGCTGATGTGGTCGGTCCGATCGAGAAAAAGCGAACCTCGCGGATTGCTCTCGATCGCGATTCAGGGCTCAGCTGCTCGAAGAAGTTCTCGACCGTGGAGGCGCTGGTAAAGGTCACCGCGTCGAGTCCGCCGCGCGCGATCAGCGCCTCGAGTTCGTCGCGATCCGTGGTGACTGCAGCCGTTCGATAGGCAATTGCCAGTTCGACCGTCGCACCGCGGGCCTGCAATGCCTCTCTGAGTTCGTCACGTCCCTGTTCGGCCCGCACGATGGCGATGCGAATGCCGTCGAGACGATCGGGGAAGTGCGGCAGCAGCGCGATCGACAGGAACTTCTCGGGAACGAGATCCGCCACTAGTCCCCAACTTCGCAGAAGTTCTGCAGTCGGTTTCCCCACCGCTGCGATGCGGCAGGTCGACAGCGCACGCGCGTCGCTCCTTGCGGCCATCAGTCTTTCCATGAAGGAGTTCACGCCGTTCACCGAAGTGAAGATCAACCAGTCAAACGCCTCGGGTGCAGAAACGACCGCATCGATGCTGCTGAAATCTTCCGGTTCCTCGATGGCGATGGTAGGGAACTCGATGACCCGCGCGCCTTCCTTCTCCAGCATGCTGACCAGATCGGAGGCCTGCGCACGGGCCCGGGTCACTGCGATGGTGCGACCGAACAGCGTCCGCGACTCGAACCACTCGATCTTCTCGCGCAACGAGACCACGCCGCCGACCACGATCAAGGCCGGCGTGGGAAGTGGCGACGCTGCCAGATCGCTGGCTGCCTTCTCGAGTGTAGTGACCAGCGTCTTCTGCTCCGGTGTCGTCGCTTTGGAGATGATGGCCACGGGTGTGTCGCCGCGACGTCCGGCAGTCATCAGCTTCTCTGTAATGTCGGGAAGATTTCCGAGACCCATCATGAACACGACCGTTCCGTTCATGGCCGCCAGCTCGGTCCAGGGAATGCCCTGCGATCCGTCGCTTTCGTGTCCTGTGATCAGGGTGACTGATGTCGCGAAGTCACGATGCGTGACCGGAATGCCCGCATAGGCCGGACCAGCAACCGAGGAAGAGATGCCCGGAACAATTTCGAAACGAACACCCGCTTCAGACAGCTCTTCAGCTTCCTCACCGCCGCGACCGAAGACGAATGGGTCGCCACCCTTGAGTCGAACGACCAGGTTCCCTTTGCGCGCCTCGTCGACCAGAAGCTGATTGATCTGGTCCTGCGGCATGGTGTGCAGACTGGCCCGCTTGCCGACGTTGATCACACGCGCCGAAGGATTGATCAGTCGTCGAATGGCACTCGAAACCAGGGCGTCGACTGCAACGACACCCGCGCGCGCCAGCAGCGCGGCCGTCTTCACCGTGAGTAGGCCCGGATCACCCGGCCCGGCGCCCGCCAGATAAACAATTCCGCTCAAGAGGCCTCCGGCGCGCTTGCAGATGATCGGGACAGCAATTCGAGCGCGCCTCGATCTTTCATCTCGGCAGCGACCGCCCGGATCAGCGCGGCAATGTCTTCCAGCGGAGCCGATCGCACGATCCGAACGGCGTCGCGGCCCTCGTGATCGGAAATGAAT
This sequence comes from Thermoanaerobaculia bacterium, assembly GCA_046590705.1. Taxonomy (GTDB): domain Bacteria; phylum Acidobacteriota; class Thermoanaerobaculia; order Gp7-AA8; family Gp7-AA8; genus JBKJUK01. The sequence continues at coordinate 29,999 of JBKJUK010000360.1, read as the reverse complement.
GTGTGCAGTGTCATCCGCTGCGAGTCTACCTCTGCGTGCACGGCCACGGCGCTGTAGCAGTCGAGGCGTGAGTCGAACTCTTCGAGCACGCCCCGCTCAGCGTCGGCCATGCGTTGCACACCCTCGTCGTTCAAAAGTTGATCGACCTCCAGCAAGTCTTCCCGGACCCGAAGGCGCTCCACACTCACGATGCCCTGGCCGGCCGATGGAACCATCTGTTCGACGTCGAAATGCTCAGTGATTTCTGAGGTTCTGCCAAGACGGCCCAGACCTGCCGCGGCCAGGACGATGGCATCATATTCACCGCTTCGAAGTCGAGTCATTCTGGTATCTACGTTCCCGCGCACATCGCGGGTGGTGAGTTGCGGATGTCTGGCGAGTAGTTGCGCACGACGCCGCGGGGAACTGGTGCCGATCACTTCCGTCGACATGGCCCGGATCGATCCGCCTCGCGCGTGAATCCAGGCATCGCGCGGATCGGCCCGTTCGACATGCGCAGACAGATGAAATTGCGAAGCTAGCATGGTCGGAACATCCTTGAGGCTGTGCACCGCTATGTCGATCTTCCCAGCCTCGAGCGACTCTTCGATCTCCTTCAGAAAAAGACCCTTGCCGCCGATTGCTGACAGCGGCACGTCGACGCGTTGATCTCCAGTGGTCCGGATCACCACGATTTCGGCGTCGTATCCGCCGTCCTGAAGAATCTCAGCCACGCGTGTGGCCTGCCACAGCGCGAGTTTGCTTCCCCTCGTTCCGATTCGTATCCGCTTCATCGCAATCCGAAAATCTTGAGAATGGTTTCACGCACAGTTTCGCGATCATCCGCCGACTCCGCCGGAGCAGCGGCCGATTCCTTCAGCCGAATGATAGGGTAGTGCAGAACTTTATTGATGATTCCGGTAGTGAGCGCCTCGATTGCTTCTCGCTGATCCGCCGAGACGGGCCCGAGTCGACGCAGACATTTCTCGAGCTCCACGCGCCTGATCTCGTCCAGCCGTCCCTGCAGTTCGAGGATGGTTGGAATGGCGTCTGAAGCAGCGACACGTCGCACGAACGAATCCACCTCGGACGCCACGATGTCCTCGGCGGCAATGGCCTTCTTCTCGCGCTTTTCGCGGTTGAAGTCGACGACCTCCCGCAGGTCGTCGATGTTGTAGAGGTACGCTCCGCTGACTTTGGCGATTTCGGGGTCGAGGTTTCGCGGCACGGACAGGTCAATGAGAAAGAGATCCCGCCTTCCGCGCTGCGCAATGGCATTGCGAACTGCCTCGGCGCCGAGCACGAAGTGTGGCGCGGCCGTAGAGGCGATCACGATGTCGCACTCGACCAGTCGCTGATCGAGCGATGTGAAGTCGATGGCCTCACCAGAAAATCGTGTGGCCAGTTCCACCGCGCGCGCAAATGCACGATTGGCGACGAATACCTTTTTGAGACCGAAGCCGTTCAGGTGCTGCGCCGTCAGTTCTCCCATCTTTCCGGCACCGACCAGCAGGATCTGCAAGCCGTTCAGGTCGCCGAAGATCTTGCGCGCCAGTTCGACTGCTGCAAACGGGACGGAAACGGCGTGCTCGCCGATGCCTGTCTCCGAACGGATGCGTTTCGCAGCGCGAAGTACGTGCTCATACAATCGCTGCAGAGAAGAGTCGAGTGTGCTCGCTTCGAGCGCTTCGGTGAATGACTGCCGCACCTGCCCGGCGATCTGTGGTTCTCCGACAATCATCGAATCGAGGCCAGCGGTCACACGAATCAGATGGCGGACCACGTCTTCATTCCGCAGCAGATATAGATGCTGCTCCAGTTCCTGACGTGAAACTCCGGTCCTCTCGATCAGCAGTCGTACCGCGTTGTCGATCAGCTCTTCGCTGTCGCAGGAGAGCGTCACTTCGACCCGATTGCAGGTGGAGAGTACAGTCGCACCGCGAATGCCCGGAACCGCCGCATAGGCCTGCGCGAACTGCGAGGTCATGGCCTCGGGGATGCTGAGACGCTCGCGTACTTCGACCGGCGCCGTTTTGTGATTCACACCCAGCAGAACGAAGGTCAAGGTGCGCTTCCCCTGGCCAGCGGATCAGACATGCGCAATCCCGAACAGTGCTACGAGAATCGAAGCGAAAGCCACCGCTGAAATGACCAGCGTTTTCCGCGTTCGGTACGAACCGCTGAAGTAGGACTGAAGCAGGAACGCGAACATGATCCAGGCCACGAACGCGCCGATCTCCTTGACGCGAAGATGCGCGGGCTCGCCGATGCGATAGGCCCAGATGACGCCCGCTACGATACCGAGGGTATAGATGGCGAAGCCGATGGTGAGAGAGCGGTAGCTGAGTTGATCGCAGACCCGAAGACTGGGGATCCAGCGCTCGAGCCGTCCTCGTCGCTTGAGTTTCAGCGAACGTTCCTGCAGTTGATACAGAAGAGTGAAGGCCAGAGCCACCAGCAGCGCAGCCACTCCGAGAGAACTGAAGAAGAGGTGCGCAATGAAAAGATTTGATCGCAGAGCGGGGTCCAGCTGGACGAACTGCTCTCCCACGATCGCTGAGATCGTCAGCAGGACCAGCACCAGCGGATAGACGAAGAAGGCCGCGGCGTAGACCCGGTAGCGCCATAGCAGCAGCAATTCAAGTAAAAGAAGGGTCCACGCAATGAAGGAAAGTGATTCGGGGAGGTTCGTCAGCGGAGGGTGCCGGGTGAGCGTGCAGATGATGCCGATCCAGATGGTGTGGGCTACGAAGCCGATTGCCATCGGGATCATGGCGATTCGCTGCAGCCGCTCGCGACTCGAAAGCAGAGATGCGAGTACGACCAGTGTGCCGACCGCGTAGAAGGTCAGAGCGAGGTAGAGCGGAAGGTTCAGTGACATTGGGAAGTCGCAGCGCCTCGATGAGGACAGTGATGGATGCTTTGAACGTCAACGACAGGTCTCGGTCGTAGGGGCGAACTGCGTTCGCCCGCTCCCCGGTTCGTATTTTTGAAGTGCACCGGAGAGCGGGCGCGCGCAACGCGCCCCTACACAATTCCTGACGTGAGAGCTTACGGGACGCGGCAGATTATGCAAAATGAGGCCATGTCCGTTACGGAGAGACGAGAGGAGGAGGCGGTTCTTCCACCGCTGAACCTTGCGCTGCGAGCGTTGCTTGCGGCCATCCTGTTCCTGGCCGCGTATCTGCGCCTTCACTCGCTGGGGAAATCGTCACTCTGGCTGGACGAGATTCTCAATTACGAGATCGTCTCGGAATTGAAGCGCATCGAATGGTGGCAATGGCTGACAGGATTCGAGAGGGAAAACGGACCGCTTTACTATCTGGTCCAGCTGGCCGGCCGCAGCGCCTCGGGGTGGGGCGTGGAAGTGTCGACTCGAATCGCGCCGGCGCTGTTCGGCATCGTCACTGTCGCACTGATCTTTCAGGCCGCGCGGCGTTACTCGCGAAGCAACGTGACGGCCTGCGTTGCAGCGTTGCTGATGGCAGTCTCGCCGCTTCATGTCTATTACTCACGCGAGGGACGTCCGTACGCGCTGCTGATGCTGCTGGCGACGGCCATCCTGCTGGTGCTCGCTCGACGCCGGGTTGTGTCGTGGTATCTGCTTGCTCTGTTCGCTGCGCTCGCTTACACCGCTGCGACAGCTGCACCGTTCCTCGGAGCGATGTTCCTGGCGGGCGTGACGCTGTTCTCGTTCAGAACGTCTCACCGCACCACCGGTGTGCGAGTGATTCTCGCGGCGGTGATGTCGATTCTTCTGCTGGGACTCTTATACGCACGCTTCGAACAGATGGAGCGGGGAACCGAGTACCCGGAGTTGAAGTCGGCGCTGGCTTTTCAAGTCGTGAACAGCCTCGGTGTGACGGCCTTTGATCGAAGTGATCTGCGTGCGGTCCCGCTGCTGATGTTGCTGCTGGCGATCTCGGGAGCAGTTCATCTTGCCGGCGTCTCGAGAAGAAACGCTCTGCTTCTGATCATCCTTACTGCAGGAACGCTGGCGATTTCGCTTCTGTCGCTGCGTGTTCTGGCTCACTGGTATGCCTCGCGGTACATCGCGCTGGCCCTTCCTGGATTTCTGGTTCTGCTGTCGGCTGGCATCACGGCATTGGCGGCTACTTTGACCAAAGTGCTCCCAATCTCGTTCCGAGAGCGAGGTGTGCCGGTGACAGCGGCGGTGATTGCTCTGCTGCTGGCTTACGGCGGTTACGAGAACGCTCGTCGGGAGAGCCGCCAGAAGTTGGATTGGCGCGGGATCACGACTCGTCTCCAGAACGCGGCTCTGAGCGGCGAGGCCGTGATCGCGTCGAATCACTGGGTCGCTCATTCGCTGCGGTTCTACCTCGGGCAGATACCACAGTCCTCACTGCAGGTGATTGATGCGCATGAATCACCTGGAGCGGCAAGAGAGGCAGCCTCACGTCGTGAGAATGTCTGGCTGGCCACGGGTGGCTACGACCGTCCGGAGATCAGTGCCTGGATGAGAACGCACCAGATGCTCATGGAGAAGGAATCTCCTGTCGAGTCGATCGGAATCTACTTCAAGGGAACGTCAGGGCAGTTGACGGAGCGAGTAGTTACCGGCGCTTTGTTCGACAGGCTCGCGGCGACGTTTGTGAACGGCCGTCGCGGAGGGGTGGGGCTGGAGCCGGCGGACTCGCAACTGTTGCTTTCAGGGTGGCATGACGCCGAGAGGGTGGAAAAGAGCTGGTATCGATGGGTGCGAGGGCGTGAGGCCGCGTTAATCCTGCCCGTCCCCGGACAGGTCGAGGCTCGGCTCAGAGTGCGGGCCATGCCCTTCGATGTTCCGCTGCAGCCGCAGACGTTGTCGTTGTTCGTGAATGGAAAGGATGTCGGAAAAAAGATGATGCGTGCCGGTTGGAGCGACTACGACTTCAGCGTGCCCGCGACGCTTTGGCGCGACGGGTTCGACGCCGTCACTTTACGGTTCGAACGCAGCTGGCGACCGTCTGACGACGCTGTTTCTGGTGATACGAGAGAGCTCAGCGCGGCGGTCGATGAGATCTGGTATTTGCCGTCGTCGGAATGAGCCGCGTGGTTACGACGACGAGGTATCGGACGCGCTGCTGCGCCGTCCCTACCCTGCGCATTGCGATTAACTTAGTTCAGCGCGTCACAGGCAGGATTGCCTGTGCCACACAGATGCACTGCAATCACCGTGTAGGGACGCGCAGCAGCGCGTCCGCGACCCTGACGTTGCGCGGCAGGCGACAGAGTGTAACTTCCGCGGATCAGCTGACGGCGAATTGCTCGAAGTGGTGCAGATGGTCCTTCGGAACCCAGGCCGTGAAATCCATGGTCTCGTCCGTGGCTTTCTGCTCGCGCACTTCCGCGAGACTGTGCAGCATCGAGATCAGTCTTGCTTCCCGCATCGGAAAGGAAAGGTGGAGTACGACTCCCCGTTCTCGTTCGAACTTGCGAACCAACTCCACCAGATAGTCGATCCCTTTACCAGTGAGCGCAGAGACAGTGGCGCAACTCCGCCCTCTTTCCTCGTACAGACTCCCTTCGACCTGATCCGCTTTGTTGAAGACCTCGATGATTCTCGCGACGGGCACCTTCAGTTCTTCGAGAACCTGCCGGCCGACCTCGCGCTGCTCTTCCACTTGCGGATGGGTCATGTTGATGACATGCAGAACGAGATCCGCCGAGATGGCTTCTTCCATCGTGGAACGGAACGAAGCCACCAGATGATGCGGGAGTTTGCGGATGAACCCGACCGTATCGATGACGACTGTGTCAGTGGGCATGGGGAAGCTGATCTTCTGCATCTTGGCGTCGAGCGTGGCGAACACTTTGTCGACCGCCTCCGCGGAACCATTGGTGAGCGCATTGAACAGTGTCGACTTGCCGGCGTTGGTGTAACCGACCAGCGCCACGGTGAAGACGTCCTGCCGCCCTTTTCGCTGTGTGGCGCGGGTCTTCTCGATCTTCTCGAGATCGCCCTTGAGCCTGCTGATGCGCACGCGGATCATGCGGCGATCGAGTTCGAGCTGAGTCTCACCGACCCCGCGTCCTCCAATCCCTCCGGCCTGCCGCGACAGATGTGTCCAGTGTCTGGTGAGTCTCGGCAGCAGGTAGTTGAGCTGCGCGAGTTCAACCTGTGTCTGCGATTCCCGGCTGCGGGCCCGGCGGGAGAAAATGTCCAGAATCAGGGCGCTGCGATCGATGACCTTTACGTTGATGATCTTCTCGAGATTCTTGGTTTGAGCAGGAGAGAGGTCGTCATCGAAGACCACCAGCTGCGCGGAAAATTCCTTCACCATCCGCTCGATTTCCTCGGCTTTACCGCTGCCGACGAAGGTGGCCCGGTCAGGCGAGTGACGCTCCTGCATCACTCTGCCGACCACCGAGCCGTTCGCTGCACCAACCAGGGCCGCGAGTTCGTCGAGATGTTCCTCGGCGACCGACTTGATCGCGTTCGGCAGGATCAATCCGACGACGATGGCTTTCTCGGATTCTGCGAGCTGGGGAGGGGCGGGCAATCGTTTGTTTCCGGTGAACTCACTATACAAGAGGCGCGCCGGAACCGGGCGGATTCTCTCGTCAGGTCGGTCTAGTACAATTGCAGCCGCATGTTCCTTCTCTACGAGGCGCTGCTGAGTCTCGTGCTCATCGTCGCGCTTCCCTGGTTTCTCGTCATCGGATTCCTTCGCGGAAAGTACATCGTGAATTTTCCGGAGCGCTTCGGCAGATATCGCGGAAGGCCCGAGCCTCATGATCTCTGGGTGCACGCCGTCTCGGTGGGGGAGGTGGCCGCAGCGAAGATCATCCTCGATCGCGTTCGCGCACTCCGGCCTGAAACTACCCTGGTCGTAACCACCACCACCGTGACCGGGCAGGCCCTGGCCCGACGCGCCTTTCCTGACGCCCACGTGACCTACTTTCCACTCGATCTCAGTCTGCCGATCAGAAGATTTCTCGATCACTACTCGCCGCGCACCTTCGCGACTGTCGAGACCGAGATCTGGCCGAATCTCATGCGCCACGTCAGCGGGCGCGGAATCAGGTCGCTTCTGACGAACGGAAGAATTTCAGACCGCTCCTTCCCCCGCTATTACGCTCTTCGTCTGCTGATCAAACCGGTCCTGCGCCGGTTCGAGCAGATTCTGGCCCGCGAACAGACTGATCGCGTTCGCTTCGTGAAGATGGGAGCCGATTCCTCGAGGGTCGAAGTGACCGGCAACGTGAAGTTCGATGTACATCCCGACCCGTCACCGCTGGCCTTCGAGAAAGAACTCGAGGCGCTGGCTGACTCGCGTCCGATCTTCGTAGCCGGGTCGACTACCGAAGGGGAGGACGAGATGCTGCTCCCCGAGGTCCAGTCGATGATCGAGGCCGGAATCTTTGTGGTCATCGCACCGAGAAAGCCGGAGCGTTTCGAGATCGTTGCCGGTCTGCTGTCCACCGCCGGAATTCGTTTTGCCCGTCGGACAGAGATTTCATCGGGGAGTGCTGCGGACGTACTACTGCTCGATTCGATTGGTGAGCTGGCGCGCATGTACCGGCATGCAGTCTGCGCCTTCGTCGGAGGAAGTCTCGTTCCGGTGGGCGGACACAATCCCATCGAGCCGGCCGCGGCGGGTTGTCCGGTGGCCTTCGGGCCTCACATGTCCAACTTTCGCGAGATCGCTCTCAGCTTCCTGCATGAAGCAGGTGCGGTGGAAGTACCGACCGCCGAGGCTTTGTCTTCGTTTGTGCGGGAAATGACCGGGAATCCGGAAGCGCGGGCAGCATTCTCGCGCCGGGCTCTGGCTACGATCGAGAAGAATCGCGGAGCTGCGCAGCTGACGGCGGAACGCATCGTCAGCCTTCTCGACGGCGCGGCAGAACCCGCTCCAAGGATCGCTATGCCGAACGCGGTCACGACCCCGGCGATTCGCTGAGATGAATTACCTCCTCAAACCGGCCGAGCTTTGCTACCGGGCCCTGAACCGCTCGCGTCGGGCTCTTTACCGGTCAGGCACGCTGAAGGGGAAGCGGCTCCCGCGACCGGTGATTTCGATCGGAAACCTGGCCATGGGCGGAGGTGGCAAGACGCCGACCGTCATTGCCATTGCCGAAGGGCTGCAGAAGCGTGGGCTTCGCGTAGTCATCCTCACACGCGGCTATGGTCGCACCGGAACTACGGCCGTCGAACAGGTCAGCGCGGGGGACTGGAGCAGGTTTGGCGACGAGCCGAGTCTGCTGCACAAACGCCTGCCTGCCGTCCCCGTCATCGTCGGCGCAGATCGGCACGCCAGCGGGACATGGTTTCTCGCTAAGAACGACTGCGATGTTTTCCTGCTCGACGACGGCTTTCAGCATCTGCAGCTGGAGCGGGACTGGGATGTTGTACTGATCAACGCTACGCGGACGTATCTCCGCGAAGGACACGCGGCACTCCGCGATGCAGATACCGTTCTGAGGCGGGGCCAGGCCACGGTTCCGCGCACTCTGGAGGCATCGGTTCACGAGGTCAACCTTCAACCGTCGCACCTCATCGGCGAAGACGGCGCGCGCGAGGAGATCGGAACATTGCGCAATCAGAAGCTCGTCGCCTTTTCCGCCCTCGCCAACAATCAGCAGTTTTTCAAACTCCTCGAGTCTCTCGGAGCGAACCTTATTCTCAAGCGTTCTTTTCGCGATCATTACGCCTATGCCGGCGATGAACTGTCGGAACTGCGACGCATGGCATCTGCTGCGGGCGCGCGACTGGTCACCACAGAGAAGGACAGCGTGAAACTCGCCAGCGGAACGCTCACTCTGGTTGTGGAGATGGTGATTGCGCGCGAGCAGGAACTTCTCGACCAGCTCTCACAGCTGGTGAGCAAAAGCCGGCCATGACACCGAAGAGACGAAAGAAGCAGAAGGCGGCCTGGAAGCAGCGGGCCGAATTCATGGTCTTCAGTTCCGTGGTGCGGGCTCTTCGCGGTGCAGACCAGACCTCAATTGATCGCTGGTCGCGTCGCGGTGCGGCATTGCTCTCGCGTGTGATCCGACGGCGAAGCCGCACTGCCAGCGCCAATCTGGCACTGGCGTTTCCTGCGAAGAGTGAAGCCGAACGCGGGGCGATTCTGAAGGCCTGCTGGATTCACTTCACCCGCATGGCCCTCGAGTATCTCCGCGGCGGGAGTTCGGCGGCCGAAGATGTCGAACGCGAAATCGAGATCGTCAATCGTGATTACGTTGATCGCGCAGCGTCCGGAGGTCGAGGCGTCATTCTCATTTCTGCGCACTTCGGCGACTGGGAAGTGGGGGTGAGTCAGGCCCACCTTCTGCCTTCTCCCGTGATCGTGATTGCCCGTGCGCTCGACAACTCGCTGCTCGAGTCTGCGCTCTACGCCGCACGCATCAGAGCGGGCGTTACCATGGTCGAGCGACGCAACGCGGCCAGGCCGATGATCGAAACGCTCACCCGGGGCGGAACGGTAATCCTGCTGCCTGACCAGTCAGTGAAGCAGCGCGAAGGAATCCTGGTCCCATTCCTGGGACATCCAGCCTGGACGACTTCGGCCCCAGCCAAGATGGCGCTACGTTACGGCGCAGCCATTCTCCCAGTCTTCTGCTATCCCGAGGGCGCGAAGGTGAAAGTGATCTTCGATCTTCCTCTCGTCGTGGACGAGTTACCGCTTGAAGCGCGCAGCGTGGAAGGCATCACTGCGCGCATGAATGACATCATCAGCAGTCGAATCTTCGATCGTCCGGAGCTCTGGCTCTGGATGCACGACCGATGGAAGCGCGCATGAAGCGGCATTTCGGCAGCGGTACCAAAGCACAATCCTGTTATAAGCGATTTCCGTGAACCTGACGTTTCTCTATGTTGCGCTGCTCTACGCCGCTCTGGTCGCGATAGCCAGACGCTGGAACAAGCAACTCGACTGGCGCGTCGCGCTGGTCTTCTATCTTCTCGTGCTTGGGTTTCTCTTCCGTCCCCTGACTTCGTCGTACGTCGACTTCCCGGCTGACTACGTTTACCTGATCGAGCCATGGTCCGCGATCAAGGGCCCATATCCCGGTGTGAATGCGGAGATGAACGACCTCACTCTGCAGATCGTGCCGTGGGCCCATCAAGTGCGCGAGGCCTGGAAGAATCTCGAGATTCCGCTCTGGAACTCTTCCAACGGTGCGGGCTATCCGCTGCTCGGAAATGGCCAGAGCGGAGCGTTCTCGCCGCTGAGAATACTCGGTCTGCCCCTGACACTCGGGCGCAGTATTACGTTCGAGGCCGCAATGAAACTACTGGCGGCTCTCTCGCTGAGTTTCCTTTACATGAGGCGGCGCGGTTTCTCTGAATCTGCCTCGATCATCACCGCGATCAGTTTCGCTTTCTGCAGCTTCATCACGGTCTGGCTGCATTTCCCGCACGCTACGGTTTCGGCCTTTCTTCCAGCGATTTTTCTCGGTATCGATCTGCTGTTCGACAAGCGCACCTTTCACCGCTTCCTCTTCATGACCACTGGCTTCGTGCTTCTTCTCCTCGGTGGACATCCTGAGACTGCGGCGCATATCGTGTTCGGGAGCGGACTGTACCTGTTGTTTCTTCTGTTGACGCGACGAACAGTCGAGAGTCTCCGGTCAACCGGATTGATCGCGGCGGCAGGAGTGACGGCGCTGCTCATCGCGCTTCCCGCGGTAGCCCCGCTACTGGAAACCCTGCCCTTCTCGCAGCGCATGGACCAACTCCGGGCCCTGCCGTGGGAGCATGAAATGCAGGATTTGCGATTCCTGATTCCTACGTTTCAGCCCGGATTCTTCGGAAGCATTCGGGAGCAGAATGTGTGGGGGCCTGGAATCGCGGAGACCGTTGGCGGATACGCCGGCATCTTCGGCATCTTCGGCTGGATCTACCTCGTTCTCGGCTTCCTGCGACGGCGCGTCTGGGACGCACCAGCTACGTTCTACTTGTTTTCCGCGCCGCTGCTGCTTGCTCTGGCGCTGAACGTGCCGGGACTCACGGACCTGTTTCACAAGCTTCCGCTGTTCTCGCTGGCAGCGAATGGCAGGCTGCAATTGATCGTCTGCTGGAGTCTCGCTGTTCTCGCAGGAATCGCACTCGACCAGATTCTCCGGCAGCAGGACCGTCTGCGCTGGATTGCGCTCGGAATCACCGCCGTGATTCTGGTCTTACCCTTTCTGCTCATCCAATTTCCGGGCGCCGCTTCGTGGAATCATGCCATCCGGAGTCTCCTGCCGGAGGTGCTGGTACTGGTGGTGGCGTCTCTGGTTTTCCTGCAGGTCAGTGGGCGTGTCACCGTTGCGGTATTGCTGCTTGCCGTGGCCGTGGCCTGCGATCTGTTCTCATTCGGCCTGAATCGAAACTCTGACGTTCCCGAGAGCTATCTCTATCCGACGACGCCGATCATTCGGGCCATGCAGTCGCTGCAGCAGCGCCCTGCGGCCGGCGATCCAAAGCCGTTCCGCATTGCGGCTCCGAACTCAATGCTGTTTCCGAACACGGCAGCCGTATACGGGCTCGAGGACATCCGCTCACACGATCCGATGGCCAATGGAAAATTTCTCGGGGCGCTGCGCGTCTTCACCGGCTACTCGAGTTTCGAGTATTTCGGGAAGATGAGGCACTTCGATCATCCATTCCTCGATTACCTCAATGTGCGTTACATCCTGACTTCACAACGCGATGCGCTGCCGCAGGGCAAGTTCGTCGAGGTCTACTCGGGCTACGACGGAAAAATCTTCAGGAATCTGGACGCGCTGCCTCGTTTCTATGCAGCCCGTATCGTCTTCACCGAGTTCGATGATGCGAAACGCGTAGAGATGATTCTGAAGAATCGTGACTGGGCTAACACGGTCATCCTCAAGCGGCTGCCGAGTGACATGATCAAACTGGTTGGGTCCGATCTGCTCTCCCCCAGAGCGCTCAATGCGAAGGTAGCTGAAGTTCGCGTGGACAAGGCGGAGGGACGCCGTTTTGTACTCGACGTCGACGCGCCGCGCTGGACACTGGTGATCAGCAGCCAGCCTTTCTGGCCAGGCTGGAAAGTCTTCAGGAACGGAAAAGAGAAGCTGAAGATCATCGAGGTGAACGCCGCCTTCATTGGCTTTCTCGCTCCTCCTGGCAAGTCGAAGATCGAAGTGATCTACCAGCCGCTGTCGTTCTACACATCGATGCTTGTCTCGGCGATGGTGATGCTCTCGCTCCTGGTCGCTGGAATCGTGTTCTCGCGGCGAATGGGCAGCCGTGTGGAGCACAGGCAATCCTGCCTGTGAGGCGCTGAACGAACTTCGCAATCGCGAGTCCCATTGACAGAGGGATTGAGTTGCGACGGACCAGCAACGTCATTCCGAAGGAGCAGGCCGTGCTCGTAGCACACGCAGAAAGAGCTGCGATTGAGGAATCTACGCGAAAGGGTCCCGCTCAGAATTCATAGCGCGGTCCCTGTGCGTAGATCCCTCGCGCCCACCCATCCCGCCGCTCGGGATGACGAATCCTCAGGTGCATTGAGTGCGATTGGAGAGGGTTCATGGAACATCACCTCACACTCCTCTATCATGCGGCGCCTGAACTGAGAGGAACCATGGACAAGAAAGCACTGTATGAAGAGGCCGAGCGGGAGATCGTCAGCGTTCTCGATGACGAAGGTGGTTGGAAGCTCGACGAGATCGCCATGATGGCCACCATCAACGCCGTGCTGGTGCAGAAGTTTCCCGTTTACTTCTGGACCGGTTTCTATCGGGTCTGCGGGACCAGGCTGGTGGTCGGTCCATACATCGGCACGGTTGGATGTCTTCAGATCGAGATTGGCAAAGGCGTCTGCGGAACCGCGGCCGAGAAACTCGAGACCCTCATCGTTCCCGACGTCGAAAAATTTCCGGGTCATATCGCCTGCGATTCACGATCAAAGTCAGAGATCGTAGTACCGGTGTTTGGGCGCGACAAAAAGTTGATTGCGGTGCTGGACGTGGACTCGGCGCAGTACGACTCTTTCGACGAAGTCGACCGCGAGGGTCTAGAAAAGATCTGCGAGATCTTTCAGCGTGACTGACGCAGAATCTCTGGCGGAACTGAACCAAGTACCCGATGCGCTGCTGCGCGTTCATTCGCGACATGCGATGTCCTGTCATGACCCCTAATAAAACGGCGCCCTTTCGGGCGCCGTTTTACTTCGATCTACGTGACGAATCAGGCTGCTGGTGTGCCGAAGAACGTCCATTGGCCAACGGGGCGGCCGGCCTGGAGTTGCTGGGCCTGCATGTATCCGTCGATGCCGGCGAAGATGGCGATTGCTCCGATTCCCATGCCGCAGGTTGGAACTCCGATCAGCAGGTCGAGCACGAGCGCCGCTACGCCTTTCTGCCACTGCCCGAGAATGAAGTATCCGACCGCTCCGAGCAGAAGAAGGTTGAGTACGAGAATGATGACCGGATCCTTGGGAGGATTCGCGGGAGGGATCAGTCCACTGCCTGGCGTGCTCCCGCTTCCCGGTGGAAGCGATGATGGCGGCGGTGGCGGTGGTGTGTAACTGTCGCCTGGAGGTGGCGGCGGGGGCGTGTAACTTCCTCCGGACATATCGGTCATTCTTTCAAATCTCCTTAGATCTTGTCGGCGAAGTCGCTGACGCCTGGCAGACGGAAGCGCTCACCCTTGAGAGCTTTCATGATGCCCATGATAGAGACTACGATCCAGGCGATTGAAATTCCGCATGAAACGAAGCTGAGCGCGCATCCGATCGAGGCGGGCAGAAAGTTGTTGATGATGGCCCAGGCAATGCTCGCGATGAAGAAGGCCACGGTGATGGCCAGACCATTCTTCGCGTGCCACTGCACTTCCCGATCGTCCTTCTTCACGAGCAGCGGGATGAGGCAGAGGATGCTCAGGTAGGACAGCACCAGCATCAAGGTTCGATCGCTACCTGGCGCGACTCCCGGTCCCATTGGCGGTGGAGGTGGTGGAACGTATGAACCACCGCCGGATGGCGGAGGCGGTGTGTAGGACGGGGGCACGGTTGGCGGAGGCATCTCACTCATCAACGGACTCCTCTAAATTGGGTTGTGCAACGATTCTAACAGACAGAGCCGGTCAGAGATCTCGCTGCTCGAGTCTGCGACCGGCCAGTTCCAATGGAAGCACGGCCAGCAGGAGCGAGACCGTGACCGCGATCACTACCGGCATCACTGCCGACGCGAATGGATCTAGATTCGATGCTCCGAAGATTACCCGGGAGGCGAATCGTTGAAACGGTCTCGCCAGAAGCATCATCATCATGCAGATATAGAGAAGCGAAATGGCCATGTAGGCGAAGCCGCCAAGCGAGATGGCCGCCTCCAGCGGATTCTCGAGCTTGAAGTCAGGATTGAGAGCTCCCATCCCCACCGCCAGGAGCACGACTGTAGCGGTCACCATGAGGGCTCCCGGCAGGGTGTAGAGCCAGATCTCCAGCCCAGCGCTCAGCATCAGGTTGGCCACGACCGTGAGCAGCAGCGCCAGCAGGGTAAGCGGTACGGCCACCACCGCACTCTTGAGCCATAGCAGCCGGCGCAGTGAGAGGGGGGAGCTGCGCAGTAGCCAGTACTGCTTGCCTTCAGCGGAAAGTGAGGGGTATCCGAAACGAAGAGCGATGGCCGCACTTACGAATCCGCTCATTCCCAGATTCAGGTAGGCCAGCAGACCCGCTCTGATGTCACCCTCCAGCGGCATCGTCTGAATGTTGTAGAGGTATAGAAACAGGAGCGCGATCATCATGAAGAGTTGCGACCACTGCGCTGCGTCCCGGGTGACGATCCTGATTTCTTTCGCCACCACGGCCCGCGTGTGGGCGTTGGAAGTTCGAAGCCAGCGATCGACCAGACCGTTGAACCAGTCGCCGCCGATCGCACCCGGCGCTGACCCTTCACGGGATCGAACGAAGGCGCGGAGGTAGAACCGCGAGGCAACCAGAAAAAACAGGGAGAATGCCAGTACAGCCACGAGCAGAAGGCGGAGGGCTGGCTCTGCGATCGACTCTCCGCTGGCCAGCTGCGTCGTGAGTTGCGCCAGCCAACTGCTCGGGTAGTTCTCGGCGGCTGGCAGGCGAATGGCGGCCAGTACCGTGGTCACGTCGTCAGTGGAGATTTTCGCGAAGAGTCGCTCGGGCCTGGCCACGCGGACCGCCACGATGGTGACGGTGAGGAAGATCAGCGCGAGTGTCGCCGCAATCTGATGCACGCGGCGCACAGGGAAGAAACGCACCAGTAGAAGGATGATTGTCGATGCGATCGAGACTGGAATCGTGAACAGCAGCAGCATGGCCGGAATCACGATGAGCAGGAACGAAAAGCCGGTTTCATACTGCGCGGAGAACGCCACGAACAGCGGCGTCAGAAACGCGATCACCAGATATGAGCTCTGCAGCCAGGTCTTGATCCAGCGAGAAAGGATGATGCGGCGAAGAGGAACCGGAGCGCTGTGATAGTTCTCGAGATCGAGATCGGTGAAGAATGCACCAATCGCCGCTGTCATCGAAGAGAAAAGCAGGATGACCGTGGCGATCAGAAAGAGCAGCGCGAAGATGTTCATGAGCAGCCCGAGTGCGAAGAAGGGCGTCAGCGCTTCGATCTCAGCAGTCGCTCGGAAGAGTCTGCGGAAGATGGCGTAGTCTGCGAACAGGAAGCCGGAGAAGAGGAGCGCGACCACCGCAACCCTCAGCAGGCTTGCCATGCCGAATGGTCTGAACCTTGCCAGCGCTCGTCGCACAGGCCAGAAACCGCCAGTTACGTTCAAGACGGAATTGGTTTTACCAGCCACCGCCGCTCCCACCACCCGAGCTGCTTCCTCCCGAGCTCGAGCCTCCGCTGGAACTGGAAGCGGGCGGCTGCACTCCGGCTGCCATGGTCCCTGCTGCGGCGGCCCAACCCGCACTCGCCCCTGCCCCGCCGAACGCGCCGCCACCACCGCTCCACTGAATGGGCGAAGAGCCGCCACCCGATCCAGGACTGGTGTTCTGGCCTGCGTGAACGGGACTGCTTCCGGATGCCGCTCCGTGCGATCGAAACCAGCGGTCGGCGTTCTCGCCGAGGCCGAACGCCAGCAGGTACGGATACCAGCTGTCTTTGAGCTTGGGCGTTGGAGACTGCAGTTGATCGGTGAAGTAATCCCGTGCGACGGTGAACTCTTTTCGCAAAAGAATCTTCGCGCGCGATTGCGTCGATCTCCCGAACCAGCAGAGTAACCAGATGCCATACAGGCCGCCTGCTGTGAGCGCGAGCAGCGTAGGGAGTGTGACTGCGCCGGCTGTGATCGGAAGAGCCCAGAGCAGCATGTTTCCCAGGAACGAGAGCGCGACGATGACTGCCAGAATGAATCCGATGCTGAGAAATTTGACCGAGCGGCTCCAGACATACGCTGATCCCGCCAGCATCGGAGCCGCCAGGACGTTGACGACCGTCCCGAGTGCGAGCGCGAGTCCGTCGCTGTCGCCCTGCAGGTTCGCGGTGGCGGCGACTGTGAGTAGAGTCAACGGAACGAGCGGCAGGAAGACTGGACCGAACCATTTCCGCTTCGACTCTTTCCAGTCGGGAATCTCCGCCAGCAGCTTCTGCACGCCAGGACGAATCTTGTCCGCAGGATCGAACCCGGCCGTGGCGTAATGCGTTGCGATCGCTTCCGTACTGGTGGAATCGCCATCGAAGAACATGGCCTTGATGAGGCTGCGCTCGTAGCCAGTCAGTGCGTTGCGATCGACGAGCAGTTGAAGATGGAGAACCGGCTCTGAGTCGAGAAGCGACTTCTTCTGTTCCACTCTGCTGCCGATCTTCTTCTCATGTGTCATCCGCGCCAGCAGAGCCGCGACCTCAGCCGCACCGACCGCTTCGTCCCAGATTGCGCCAATCACTTCGGGCTTGAAGCGAAGCAGCAGCGACTCGATCCATTGGGCGTCGATTGTTCCTTGGTCGATCGGGAGAAATCGTCCGCGCGCACGCTCATGAAGGCCGAGCCAGAAAAATGAAACCACGAAGGCAATTGTCAGGAAGAGCAGCAGCAGAAAGCGCAGACCGCGCGAAGGAGGAAAAGCGACGTCAATGGCCCGACCGCCAGCCAACTTCAGTTTCACCGGATGGGTCATGCCGGGAGGAATCCGGCTGACCTCGGCACGTAGTGGGTCGCCTTCCAGAACTTTCCAGGATGGATCGAGACGCAGGTCGAGCGTGAAGAGGTCAATGGAGCCGGGACGATCGGAGAAGGCGAAGTCGTGCGCGAGTTCCAGCCAGCGCCCTTCACCGAAGAGCGGTTCCTTTCCCTGGATGATGGAGCGAAGCACGTACTCGAGCTCGTAGGTCAGGGTCTGGTTCTCGAACGGCGGATCGGCCGGCATCCGGCTTCTCCAGCGAAAGAGATTGTCCTCGCTGCGAGACCACTGGTCGATTGCATCCAGTGGACCTTCGCGCAGAGGAATTCGCTTGTCGCCGGCGATGCGGTTGATCCCGATCAGTTCGAGGGTCTGACCCTGGCGGATGTTGAACCCGCGCTCGCCACCGTTCCAGTCACCGCTGAGCAGCATGGCCTGGCGCTCGATGACATGAAGACTGCCATCGGCTCTGAGGTCTGCCCGGACATCCATCCGCGGCCACGAGAGAGTCTTCTCGGCCCGCAGCGCTCCTGCCCCGAGGGTCAGGAGAACCGCTGCCACGATTGCTCCAAGAAGCAGATTCACGAGACCAGAACGACCCATCGCCAACCCTCAGCAGCCATTGTAAGGTGAAGCGAAAGAATGACCTCTGCTATTGGTTATGGTAAACAAATATAATATCTAAGCATGAAAATACACTGTAATGAGCCGAATCAACATTCTCCATCCTCCATTCAACATTCTCCATTCGCCTCTACGTTGGCTCATCCTTTGCGGAGTCGAGCGCTCATGACTGAAGCGATCGGCTGGATCAGTTCCCTGATCCTGGTCCTGACTCTCGGAAAACAGGTCTACAAGCAATGGAAAGCAGGGTCGAGCGAAGGTGTCTCGACATGGCTTTTCGTCGGACAGATCTCAGCCTCCGTCGGCTTTACGATTTACAGCGTGCTGGTGAAGAACTGGGTTTTCGTGGCCACGAACGCACTCATGGTGTTGAACGGCCTGGCAGGCTTCGCCATCACCTGGTACCACAAGAAGCGGGAGAGTGAGGGAGCGACGCAGGAAGAACTCGCGCACGAATAGTGGAGTGCGCGGCTCGATTCTGATGAGCGCAGAACGCAGAAATGAGAAGTAAGAAAGCAGAGGAAGAGAACGAGGCGATTCCTCTCTGGCTACTGGTTACTTGACGTGTATCACCACATCGTGCACAAGTGACACGGGTAGCGCGGCACCGTCATTCCGATGAGCAGGCCAGGGTTCTGCAAGCTTGCACGTTTGGTGTGCGAAGAGGAATCTCCGGTCCGCGCCGCGAAGGTCGAAATGTTTCACCGCGTCCGCGCGGACCGGAGATTCCTCCTCGCAGTCTCAGCCGCGTAATCATCACGGGCACGCGGCTCGTCGGAATGACTTGGCGGGTGAGCATCGGAGCGCGTACTGAATAAGACTGCTCCTGCGGTCACCCTACTGGCTACTGAACACGGCTACTGCCCTTCACCTTACTTCGCGCAGCAGTCTGTCGACCTCTACATGATCGGACCACTGAACCGGTCCTTCGATCTTTCGCAAGAGCTCTCCGTTCCGATTGATCAGCAGGGTTGTCGGAAGCACGTTCAATCCGAACCTGCCGGCCGTCGCTCCGCCGGAGTCCAGCAGACTGGTCATCCTGAGCCGGTTTGCTTTCAAATAGGTATCGATCTCATTTCGTGAGGTGTCCTGAGAAACCGCGTAGAAGCGCACAGCTCGCGCCTCGGGCCTTCGCAGGAACGCGTCGAGAGCTGGTAGTTCGTCGCGGCAGGGACCACACCAGGTAGCCCAGAAGTGCACGATGGTCACGTCTGCGCCGGAGAGTTCCAGTGTTACAGGAAGTCCCGCTGCATCCTCGAGCTGATGCGAGTCCGAGGAGGAATCCCAACCGGCCCAGAAAATCAGGAGCGCGAAGACTGCAACCATCGAGGCGAGAAGGAAGAATCGGGTGGGCCGGCTCATCGTTTTCGCAGCCTGCAGACATCGTTGAGCAGACAGACTTCGCATTGCGACCGCTCGCGCTTTCTGCTGCAGAGCGACAGAATCCCGAGCCGGCAGATGGCGAAGTCGTACTTCACGGGATCGGAGCGGTCGAGCCGTCGCAGTGCTGCCGTGAGTGCTTCAGCGGTTCGCCAGTCGGTCGACTTGCGGCGATTCAGTCCGAGAAAGGTGGTGATCCTCTGGATGTGCGTATCGAGTGGCATGATCAGGCTGGCCGGATCGACGAATCGCCAGAGCCCGAGGTCCGGGCTTGTGGTTCGGACCATCCAGCGAAGGTAAAGATTCATACGCTTGCAGGCGCTGCCGTCGGCGGGTGAGGAAAGCAGATAACGAAGTCCGCGTGTCACCTGCAGCGATTCGTCAGGGTATGGTGGCCCGATCAGGGCTTCGACGAACCTCTGCAGAGAATCACGCACGGTTTCATCAGCTTTTACGTGAGTGGCTTCGAACAGCTTTCCGAGCGATCCATGTGCTCGAATCGCATTCGATATGCGCCGCAGCAACGCCACCAGTTCGGGCGTCTTCTGAAAGCGATGCGAGAAACCGGCGAAGCGGGAACTGGCCTCGCTGACGTCGAACTCGTCTCGCAGATAGCGGTGCGGCGATGAGCCGATCTTTACGAGGACGCCGGACACGTTGCGCACGACCAGATCTGCGCGTCCGTAGGCGAACGCTGCCGCCAAAAGACCGACCACCTCCTGATCCTCCGGAATCTGGTAGCGAAGAACCAGCTCCAGCGGATCGGGCGTGATCGTGCTGACGTCGAAGGTGGATACGAGATCATCCAGGCGCTGGCGCAGCAACTCGCGGCGCGGGATTGGTTGAGGCATGCAGCATAGTGAACCACATGGTGCGCGGCTGTAATCCGTCGGGCCGGGGGCCGGAGTAGAAGCAAAAATGAAATGCGAGCGATTGGAAGGCGAAAGGCGATGTGTACCGTTGGCTGCGCGTGAGCCGAAACCGCGAAACACCTCACCAGACCGCTCGATTCGCCGCTCGAAGCTTGCGCGCTCCCGCAGGCCCCGACTAGAATCGCCGCTTCTCATCATCAAGGAAGTGACGAATGCCGTCCCCTGCTGCTTCGAAGCGGGTCAACCACGCTCAGGAACCGCTGGTACGTCGCGGCTGGCCCCCTGCGTTCGTGCATGCAATCAGACACTCCACGCTGCCTGGGCCGGCTGAGAGTACCGATAGTGCGGTTCCGCTCGACAACTGCAGCGAATGGGGGCTGCGTGACCGCACTTCGCTGCTGGTTCAGTACGCCGGACACCGAGCTTTCCTTCGTCATGCAGAGATCAGGGATAGTGAGTTCAATCCGGGTGACTGGCTTGCTCTCCGGCAGAGGGGACAGGATTGCCGTCTCATCCGAGTCAATGCACCCGACAGTCCTCGCGAGCTGGAAAACGACGAGGTCTTTCCGCTCTCATCGGCTGCCCGTTTTCTGGGCGTCGAGAATGTAGCGTCGCTGACGCGTACATGGACTCGACCGGAGGATGTCTTCATTGAGTTGTTCCAGCGATTGACCTCAGGCGCGTCCGCCGATCTGCGGTGGAGCAGGTCGTCTGCGACAGGTCTGCTTCAATCGCCCGGGATTGCCTTCCTGGAGCGATTGCTGGCGGGGCAATCTGTCACCGCTTCCTACGTCGAGGTCACCGTACCCGACGTCGTGATGCGGGCCATGACCGAAGCGAAACTCGCGCGAAGAATTGTGAGGCTGGGAAGAGACGACGCATCTCCACTGCGCCCCTGGTCCGCACTGCGACCGCTGGAGGCCTTCATAGGCGACTTCGCGGGAAAGGAAGCGACGATCCCCGAACGCACCGGACGCGCATTCGAGCGCGATGCTGCCCTGCTGATGATCGAGAATTACGAGAGCTTCGATCTCTCGTCGCAACGTGCCCTGCGCTCGATTGCGAAAGCCGGGGTGAATGCGGCCTGGATGGTCCCTGAAATCGCAGCGGAAACACTCGGCCTTGAAGCCGAGTTGATACCCCTGACCTCGCTCTTCTGCGTCGCCCCTTCCGTTACCGCTCTGGCTGATCTGAGAAAGAGCGCGGGAAGTGGGCCTGCCCAGCACGAGAGCTACATTCTGGAGCTCACCAGGCCAGGCGTACTCGAGCAGTTTCTCGAATCGTCACGAGTACCAGCGATCAATCAACTCATCTCCGTCACTCAGCCTCATCGCTCCTTTCTGTCAGTGCTGGCCATCCTCGGTATCTCCACACCTCGGGCCGTGGCTGCGCAACTGCTCGCGACTGTGAGCACCCTGAACATCGATGATCTCGTCTTCGATGGCATCACTTCCAGTGACAGGGATGCATTCACGTTTCTGTCCCGGGATGCCCATCAGATGCTTCGTGACGAACTCGACGAAGGAACGCGACGAGCCCTGACAGTGGATGCAAGCAGACTTCTGTACGAATCCGGCGAACTTGCTTCAGCTCTCCGACTCATGCGGGAAGCGGGTCGTCAATCCGAAGCTGTCACGTTCGCGGAAGAAACCCTGGCCGTGCGGGAACTCTCAGAGGATGAGCTGAGTGTGGCTGCTGACATCCTGCTCGCTTCCGTCGATCGCTCGCAGTCTCCGCTGCTGTTCTCGGCTTGCTCGACGCGACTGCTGGCTGAAGGGCGTTACGAGACGCTGCTGCGACTGACAGGAGGAGTCGATGGAGAAAACGCGGCCGTCTTCCGATCGCAGGCTCTGTGCCGGCTCGGCCGTTATGCCGAGGCCATTGTTGCGATCGGTGACTATTCGTCTGCTGATGCCTTGCTGCATCGCGGATCGGCTGAGCGTCTCGATGGTCGTGTCGAGGCTGCCCGGCAATCGCTGGAGCGAGCCGACGAGACAGCGACGGGGAAAGCATCCGCGTCGATCGCGTTTCAGAGAGCTCTCATCGAGATCGATCATGACGAACCTGTATCGATCCGCTTCATCGATGCAGTTGCCGCGGACGAATGTCTGAGTCAGCGACTGACCGTTTACCGTTCGCTGGCGTCGTCTGATTTCCCGGTCGCCAGCAGGTCCGCCGAGCAGGCCTCGCTATGTGCGCGCAGTCTTCCTGAAAAGATCGATGCTGCTCTCGATCACCTCTACGTTCGCTTCATGCGCGGGGAGTGGGAAGAGGCGCGACATGAGTCGCGGGGAGTGCTGGCGCTCATTGAAGAGAGCGAGGGCGACCGCGCCGCAGGTGGGGTGCTGTTCACTCTGGCTTATCTCTGCGCCGACGCCGGCCAGTTCGAACAGGCCGAGCGATGGCGTCAGCGGATGGCGCGGTTTTTCAGCTCCAGTGGAGACCGCAGACGCGAGGCTGAGCTCCGTCTCATCGCGGCCCAGTCTGCGTATCGACGAGGAGATCACGAGACTGCCGGTGAGGAGGCTGCGCGGCTTCTCTCGGAAGCGCCGGGGGGAGACATCGCTGTCGCGGCGGAGTTGATCGTGGCGGATCTCAATGGCCGTCTACCGACGCTGGCGACAACATGTCTGGAGCTATTCGACCGACAGCAATTGCTGCGAGCGCGGGCCGGTTCGGGCGCACTCGAATGCAGCGGGTCGTTCAATCGCGAACTCCTGACGTTCGAGGCGCGGAAAGAGCCGGTCAGATCAGATTTTCCGAGACCGTCCAGTGCAACAGATGAACTCAAGTTGTTGCGATCGATCGAAGTTCTCACAGCTCGCTCAGGAGAAGCGACACTGCTGGCAGAACTCGATGCGCTGCGAGCTCGTCATGGCATTTCCGCGCGGATGAAAGTCGCATACGTCGAAAACAGAAGAGACGAAGCCGAAGTTCTGCTGCAGCTCACCCTCGCTGATTTCCCCTTCGACCACGCAGTGCTGGGCGAACGCGGATGGCGCCACGTCACGCGCAACAGGCTGGGTGATTACCACGAGACAGGACCGCTTCAGCCACTCGGCGCGGAGGCGCTGATCGAGTCGGTGCTCGATGGCGATCGTGACTGGCTGAAGTGCAGCGAGTCGATGACATTTTATCTTCAGGGCAGCGCAGCATTCTCACCACAGGGCCGATCGGCCATCGGCGCTCTCATTCGACTTCGCACCGAACATTTCAATCAGTCGAGAGCGCTGTCGCAGGACCACTCGGTGAGTACGCCTGTTGAACAGATTGACGGCCTGCTCGGCAATTCACTCCCGATTCGCGAACTGGTGGCAAAGATTCCACGTGTAGCGAGAGGGGATGTGGCCGTCTGCATCATTGGCGAGACCGGAACCGGCAAAGAGTTGATCGCCAGCGCGATTCACCGGCACTCGGGAAGGCGGGCAAAGAAGTTCACTGCAATCAACTGTGCGGCCCTGCCTGAGAATTTGATCGAGAGTGAACTCTTCGGCGCAGTGCGCGGAGCCTACACCGGTGCGGACAGAGATCGCATCGGTCTGATCGAAGCGACGCATGAAGGAACACTCTTCCTCGACGAGATCGGAGAACTTCCGCTCGCGGCGCAGGCGAAGGTTCTGCGATTCCTGCAGGATGGAGAGTATCGAAGGGTCGGTGACTCTCAGCCGCGCAGCGCTGACGTACGAATCGTGGCTGCAACGAATCGTCGCCTCGAAGAAATGGTGGACGAGGGAGGCTTCCGGGAAGATCTTTACTACCGGATCAGAGGAGTCGAACTGTTCTCGCCGCCGCTACGGGACAGGGGAGCGGATGTTCTACTGCTGGCCCGGCATTTTCTGGCCGTGCAAAGAGACCGGCATCGAGGCGGTCCCGCACTTCTCAGCGAAGACGTCGAAGCGGCCTTCTGCAACTACAGGTGGCCAGGGAACGTGCGCGAGCTGCAGAACACGGTGCGGGCAGGTCACACCATGGCGGGCGACTTACGGGCCATCGAGCTCGATCACATTCCGGAGCGAATCAGCTCAACGCCGAAGTCTCGGATTCCGACTGGTAACTATCAGGTGGAGGTCGTGGCCTTCCGGCGAACCCTCATCGAGCGGACGCTTGCCGAATCGAAAGGGAATCAGAGTCGCGCCGCGAAACTTCTGGGAATGTCGCGCCAGGCTCTCGCCTACCAGATTCGCGAGTTGGGAATCGCGGTCAAGTGAGCGGGCTGAACGCTCAACGCGCAGCGATGTAGATCGGGTCACCCGAGCGGTTGTCGATTACAGAGGCGTAAAGGAAAACCCTGCCTTCTCCACTGACCACCTGCGCGGTGATGCGACCGTTGACGAACGACGGCGCGCCAATCTGCGCCAGATTGAATTGACGCTGTTCGAACGGTTTGACTGTCTGATCACTGGTGAAGATCAGTTTCCCGTCTCCATCGCTCAGAGCGAAGCGCACCACTGCCTCCCCGCCTGAGACCTCGGCCATTCCAACGTTTGTGCGGAAGGCCACGCTGTTTTCGAGCTGGATCATCCGTACCGGTTCGCTCCGCCGTTCGCGCGCCTCGCTGTCGTCGCGTCCGGGGATGGCCTGCCCGAAGGTCCCCGCAGTGCCCGAGTTGTAGGTGCGCGAAGTAACGAGGATCCGCGAGAGCTCCAGGCCCTCGACTTGGAGATGACCTGTCGCTGCATTCATTCCAAAGAGCGAAAGCACAACGTCTTCGAGAAGGACGGACTGGCCTGCATTCAGCGTGATGGCGCGGGCGGATCGGTCCTGCGTGACTGACGAGTAGAAGTAAATGACTAGGTCTGTGGCCTTGCCGCCATTCACGATCGAGAGATCCGTTCGCCATACTGTTCCAAGGGCGCCATCGGCGTGAAGAGCAGCGGGAATATGGATGGACTCGTTCTTTCGGGGCAGGGATGCTGCGCGGAGGTAGATGGCGTCGCCTGATTGGTTGTCCACGCTCGAGGCATACGGGATCACGCGGCCGGAGCCAGAAACGACCGCGACCGTGGCCCTTCCACCTTTCAAATTTCCGCCCTCGACGGGGAGAGGCAGCTGAAGATGACCGAAGGGGAGCACTTCATGTCGTGTCGTGGAGCGAATCTCCCCTCGAAGATCGCGAACGACCAGTTCCACCATCGCCTGGTTCCCTGACACTTCGCTGAATCCGACATTGGTTCGAAACTGTTCATCACTTCTCAA
This sequence comes from Thermoanaerobaculia bacterium, assembly GCA_046590705.1. GTDB lineage: Bacteria > Acidobacteriota > Thermoanaerobaculia > Gp7-AA8 > Gp7-AA8 > JBKJUK01. The sequence goes on along the minus strand of JBKJUK010000360.1, from coordinate 4,885 downwards.
CTGTGTGAGATGCAGGGCTTCATCCTCGGCGCGCACGGCCTGAGAGGAGTCGACCGACTCGATAAATTGGCCGTACGTACCGGTCGGGAGATTGTTGTACGTCCGCGATGTGATCACGGCACGCGTGACGTCGCCTCTGATTTCGATCGATCCGATTCCAGTTGAACGGAACAGGGATGACACCACGTCATCGAAAGCGGCAGTCTGTGCTGGCGCGACGCGGATGGTCTGCGCTGCGTAACTGATGCGTCCATCCTGCCTGGTGGGAGTGAAGATCGCAATCAGTTCCAACTCATCGTTGCCGGTGTTGAGGATTCGCAGATCGGTCACGAAACTGGTGTCATTCACACCGGTTGCTTTCGCTGCGGCGGGGATAAATCTGCTTCGTGCGGCCGCGGTGCGGACGCCGATGGCCTGGGCTCCCTCGAATTCGATGATCAGCGCCCACGAATTGACGATGCCTGTTTCCCCCGACACGAAGTCAATGACTCGAAGAGTCCAGTCGCCCGCTCCGCTGCGACCCTCGAACAACTCCAGCGATTCTTTGGGCTCGGCATCGTATCCGTAGGTGACCTGCAGATTTCCAGCTCCGGCTGCGCTCAGATCCTGAAGCACGACCACTCGTCCATCGGGTGCGATTAATTCGACGCGAAGGTCGCTTCTCCGGCGGTGCCGGATATCGACCTGCAGTGCGATGCGCCTGATGATCCGGGTGTCGGTCACGCTGCGGCGAAGTGAGATCCCGTCGGCGTTGCCATCGGGAATGGATGCACCACTGTTCGACCCTGGAAGTACGACCGACTCACCTCTCGGAGGCGCTCCACACTCGCTTGTCGCGAGAATGCCGCGGGTGGTCATGGCGGTGCAGATGACTGCCACGTTTCGAGCGCCGTTGAGGAGCCTGTCGGCGTTGATCATCCGTTGTGCAAGATCACGAAAGGTGGGTTGTGCTCCGACACCAAAAGCGCCTTCCAGCGCCAGCGTATCTGCAACGCGGCGTCCTTCCTTTGCGCCGATACGGGAGACGATGGCCTCGAAGATCTGCCTCAATGCCGATGACCAGATTTCCCCGTTCTGGTGCTCCACTCCGCGATTGTCGTTGGTGATGTACTGAGCCATGGTCTTGGTACCGTCGACGCGGCGAAGGCAGTCGGCGGTGGCTGCGTACGAGCAACTCGCATTCGACGGGCCCCCGCAGCGTGCATCCCAGTCGCCGATGCAGTACGGGTCACGGCCTGAGGAGACACTTTCTTCGTAGCCGCTCGAAAAGGCCCAGTAGTCGCTGAGACCCTCGCCGATCGCGCGGGCCTGACTCGCGAAGCTTCCGATGAAGTTACCCGGCGAGATCGAGTTCAGAATTGCATGACCATATTCGTGCAGAAGGATATCCGGATCCTCGGCGTCATCGACCCCGCCGTCACCGAAGTAAAGCTCGCCGACCCCGTCGCGTCGAAAGATGAAAAACGAATTATCCTCACCATTCAGAGCATGAACATCGACTGGAATCGGTCCGCCCACGATGCGGCGTGCTCCTGCGTAGCCGAGAGACTGCAGATAGCGCTGAGACGAGTCCAGATGATGGTAAGTGTTCACCTCTTCGAAGCCGCTCTGACTGCGGTCGAATGTCAGGGTGTCGTTCACGCTCGAAACCGGAATGGAGGGCAGGTCGGTATCGACGATTGCCACATTCGGCCCGGCCAGCGATCCAGACGCAGCGAGGTCGAGCAGTTCCACCGTGGAGTAGGCCGCGGTTGGAACGGCGGCAGGCGAGTTGCCCTCGTCACGCAGATCCGGCCGGTTCAGTCTGGTCACGGGATTGCTGCTGAATACCCGCCCTGACTTGCGGAAGGAGAGGGAACGGCGCCCGAGCAGGCGGCCCGCGCTGTCGACGTCGACTTCGTAGAAATCGAGTTTGCCGATGCGCGTGTCGAACCGTAGCGCTGGCGTCACGAGGCCATCGACACTGAGTAGAATTTCCCTAGTGGCAAGAATCTCCTCACCAGGCTCGAGAATGGACTTCGGTAGCGAGAAGCTGCTGCTTGCCATGAGCCGAGTGGAAGCGGTGGTCGCCGCGGTCCGGTTTCGGAGTAGGGCCTGGCCCTGCCCGTCCAGCGAGACGCTCACGTCTGCATCCTCTACTGCCACACCATTCAAGGTCTGCTGGAAAAGCAGATGGCGTCCTGTGAGTGAGAGGCGGTTCGAGATCAGCCGCAACCCAGGAGCCCGCTCGCCGAATAGTGCCTGCTTTCTGCGCGCCAGCAACGATTCTGCGACCGAGACTGCATCACCTGAATCGACCTGCATGACTCCGTCGCGAAGGAGTCCATTCTCGAGTCGGACGAAGCGATCAGTTGGTTTGGCCGCGACAAGTACTGTCGACGACAGTACTGCGAAGATGAATGGGAGAATTGGACGGAGCATTAGTCGTTCTACGGAACGGAGAGGCAGCGGGGTTTATTTTCGGACCCTCGTATTCCATTCGAGCGGACGCAATCTGAAAATGATCGATCACTACCAGACCATAGCGCGACAGGCACGGGCACGCCTCAAAGAGCAACGCTCAATCTTTATCGGAATCTTCTCGCCGGTCTGCAGCGAAAACGAATTCAACGTCTTCAGAGAGTCGGTCGTCACCGAGTTTCCGGACGCCACCCATCACTGCTGGGCCTGGAGGCTTTTTGAAGTGACGGCTGTCCAGAGCCGGTCTTCCGATGATGGCGAGCCTTCAGGTTCGGCAGGGCGTCCCATTCTCGCGGCGATTGAAGACGCCGCACTCTCGAATGTCGCGGCGATCGTGGTTCGCTATTACGGCGGCACGAAACTGGGTACAGGCGGGCTTGCTCGTGCTTATCGCGACAGTGCTCGTGCGGCGGCCGCAGAAGCTGAGCGTCTCGACAAGTACGTCTATCGACGACTGGTGGTCGAGCCATCGTTTGCAGCGGCCGGATCACTTTATCGGATGATCAGCCCTCCCGATGTAAAACTGATTGGCGAGGTCTATGGCGAGACGACCGAGGTGACCGTGGATGTGCGGCTTTCGATCGCGGATGTGTTCGAGAAGGGTCTGAAGGAGAGGCAGCTTCGGTTTCGACGGGTTTGATGGAGGCTCTTACCGCCACGGCGAACCTGTGTGGCGCAGGCAATCCTGCCTGCGAGGCGCTGAGTGAGGTGCGCGATCGCGAAGTGAGTTCAGCGCCCCACAGGCAGGATTGCCTGTGCCACACAGTTGTCCTCCCCCACAGGCAGGATTGCCTGTGCTCCACACGGCGCGATTCAGCGTTTCTCGAGCGACTGGAATCGTTCGGTCAGTGTTTTTTTCAGCTCGGCTTTCGTGACTGAATCGGCGAAGGAGTAGTCCACTCCATTCATGGCGATCTGTCTTAGTTCCGGTGCTGAAAGTTTCCCGAACCTTCGAGCTCTTTGATATTCACGGGGAAGATCGGTGCGGAAGAGAGCGGGGTCGTCGGTGCTGAGTGTCACAGTCACCCCGTGATCGAGGAGCGCACGGATCGGATGAAGGCGTGTTGACACCGCAGCGGTTCGGTAGTTGCTCGAGACTGCCAGATCGAGCACGACTCCGCTGGCCGCGAGCTCACGCGTCAGTCCCGGAATTTCGAGCGAGCGAATTCCATGCGCAACTCGTTCGACCCGCAACAGATCGACTGCTTTCTTTACGTCCTCTGCGCCCTTTGATTCTCCGGCGTGCACGACCGTGTGCAGCCCCAGATCGCGAGCGTAATTGAACAGGTCGACGAATTCTTCGAGAGGTACGAGTTCCTCTCCGCCAAGACCGAATCCCACCACGCGTTCCAGCTTCCGTTCAGCGTACGTTTCGAGAACGATTTTCGCCGCATCGGGACCCCACTGCCTGACCGAATCGAGCAGGATTCTGCAGGAGGCGCCGCCCGCTTCTTCGCCTTGCGCGAAGCCTCGATCAACCGCTTCGAGGACCTCGTGGTAGTCGAGGCCCCACCTCACGTAGATGTAAGGTGAAACGTACACCTCGGCGTAACGCACGCCCTGGCCCGCAAGTGTGTGTGAGAGCTCGCGAGCGATGCGCTCGAGACCTTCAGTTGAACAGATGATCGCGCAAACGTTTCGAATGACTCCGAGGAAAGATTCCAGCGACGAGTAGCGGTACTGGTCGCGAAGCTGGCGCGGTGTGAAGGAGGCCCAGGGGTGGCTTCGTTGCGCAGCAAGTTCGAGTGTGGTGGGGATGGAGACCGAACCTTCCAGGTGGAGATGGAGCTCACTGATCCCGATGCGTGGGATGCGCGATGCTGCCGACTCGAGCTCGCCGCTCATGCCAGCGATCTCATTCTTCGATCACGGTGGTCCCGGCCATGCGATCTCCGGTTCTGCGTGAGCCTTTGCTGAAGGCCAGAAGGACCAGCTCGATCACGTTCCATCCGGGAACGATCAGAGGAAGATTCCGGAGCAGAGAACGCCCGTAGCCGCACGGTCGGCCGTCGGCAGTGTCGAGACGGAGCCCCATGATGCGTTTGCCGTGCGACCGACCGCGGATGCCGTCGCGAAGGAGCAGCGTGAGAATCAGCAGCAGAAGTGCGCCCCACCAGACCAGTGTGATGGTCTTGCTCGACGCGCCGTACCAGGCCACGCCGTAACTGAGCAGCGTTGCGGGAATGATCAGCGCGAGAGCGCCCGCGAGCGCGTCGATGATGAACGCGGCGAGTCGCAGCAGAGTGGTCTGAGGTCGGTCTCGTTCACTCACCACATCCTTATAACATTGGCGTTAATCCTGCTGAAGCCGCGTGATGAAACGGGGCCATCTGCTTCGTTGTCGCGTCGGCCGGCCGGTTTCAACGTGGCTTAGGCCACGCCTCACCGTCCGACCTCGCTCCGCCTCGCATCTGACCCCGTTTGA
>JBKJUK010000253.1:0-8785 GCA_046590705.1 Thermoanaerobaculia bacterium | reverse complement strand
AAATGGGGGCTGATGAAGCAGAACGCAGAACGCAGAACGAAGAAGTAAGAAAGAGAGGGCAGGACTGTGTGGCACAGGCAATCCTGCCTGTGGCGCGACACGCTGAGTTCGGAGACTAAATCATTCCACATGACCAGCATGCCGCCTGTCGGCGAACCTCTTACCGCAGGTGCGAAAGCACTGGGTCCGGAACTCACCTCTCCGCGCCACAGGCAGGATTGCCTGTGCCACACATTGCCTGTGCCTCACATTTCCAGGTGTCCCCTCAATCCGGCAGTTCCTTCTCATCGAAATCCGATAGCGAGTCGTTCACCAGCGAAGAGACTGCACCATCATCCGCAATACCGGGGCCGCGTGTTCCCGGGAGCAATGCCCGGAGAAGTGGAGGCGCGACGAAAGTCGTGATCATCACCATCATCGTGACCGAACTGAAGAGTCCCGTCGAAAGGATCCCTGCGGCCAGACCGATCTGCGCGAAGACCAGTCCGACTTCTCCGCGCGGAATCATTCCGACGCCAATGACCAGCTTGCGCAGCGGTCTTCCGAACGCCGCGAATCCAGCAGCGAGTTTCGTGACGGTTCCGACGACTGTGAGCAGCAGACCGATGACGAAGAATTGTCGGGTTTCGGGATTCAGCGGATTCAGGGTCTGGAGGTTGATGGCCGCGCCGACGGATACGAAGAACAGTGGTATGAAGAATTGAGCGACGTCATGAACTTCCCGTTCGATGTCGCGTCCGCGGTCAGTCCTGGCCAGCACCAGACCGGCAGCGAAAGCGCCGATCAGCATCGCCGAACCGACCAGGTCGGCCAGGTAGGCCAGAACAAACGCGAACAGGGTGGAGGCAAAGAACAGGGCCTTGGTCACGCGCAGGTGGCTGATGAGTGCGATCAGCCGGGGCGCAAGCAACGATCCTATGACCAATGCTGCGGCCACGAAACCGAAAGCCACGCCGAAGTCTCTGGCCACGCCGCCTGCCGTGAGGCTCTGCCCTGCGGCAATGGAGGTGAGCACGCTCAACAGGACCAGTCCGAGAATATCGTCGAGAACGGCAGCTCCGAGAATGACTTGCGACTCGTCGCGTCGCAGGTGTCCCAGGTCGGAAAGAACGCGCGCGGTGATCCCGACTGATGTAGCAGTGAGACACGCTCCCAGAAAGACGGCAACTTCAACGGAGATTCCGAGCAATCGCGCCATCGCATACCCTCCTGCGAAGGGCAGAATCACTCCGACCACGGCTACCGAAGTCGAAGCTGACGCGAACGCCAGTAGCCTTCGAAAGTCAGTCTCGAGCCCGATCAGAAACAGAAGTAGAAGAACACCCAACTCTGAAAGAAGATGAATGGTCGGTTCTTTCGGATCGACCAGACCAAGTCCGGAGATTCCGATCACGACTCCCGCGACCATTTCTCCGAGTACAGCCGGCTGGCCGATTCTTTCAGCGAGTTCGCCGAAGATTTTCGCACCCGCGAAGATGGCGATCAAGGCGAGTAGAAGTTCCGGAGTCGTCACCGGGACACCTCGAGGCAGGCTGGTAGCCGCAACAAGATGAGACGCGCGCGTGATCGAAGAGCCGACGCGTCGAAGTGTCTGTCACGAAAGGCGAGAATTCGTGGTCTTGCGAGTGACTGGTACGAGGTAACGGTCGAAGGAAATTGCAAGGCGCGCCTCAGCTTTCGCCGAGCGGCGGCCCGACCGCTCGAATCACCTGCGAGAATGATTCTCGCACCCCGTACTTGATTATAAGCGGACTTGGTTCACCGAGTGTCAGAGAGAAGGGCGCAGCATTCCTGCTGCGCCCTTGATGGTCAGCAGAAACTAGTTGTCGAGCAGATCAGCTGGAACCTTACCGCCATTCGCGGCAAGTTTCTTCATCACTTCTTTGTGCAGCCAGATATTCATCGCTGCGGAGTCATTGGTGTCGCCGGTGAAGTGCAATTCCGTGGCGAGTTCCTTTCGAGCGGTCATGCTGCTGTCCATGTCGACGAGCTTGAGCAGGTCGACGATCGAGTGCTTCCAGTCGAGCTTCTCGCCTTTTGAATCAGCCATCGCGCCGAGCACTGCTTCTACGTCGACGTTGGAACCCTGTGCCGAGGAGCCAGAGGCCATACTGCCACCCGTCTGACCGGCAGCGGCACGCTTCTCGACTTCTGACATCTGCGGATTCCCCGGCGCCTGCGAGATTCCGCCGCCGTGTCCTACTGGTACCGCGTCAGGGGGCCTCTCGGCATTACTGCCATGCCTGAAGATCTTTCCCATCAAATCGCCGAACATACCCATAGTTGAGTCTCCTGTTTTGTAAAGAAATCTGCTTTGATGATTAAGGTCTGCCGGAAAACGATTTCCCCGGCGAACAGTCACCTGTGAGAGTCCAGTGCAAGCGCGCGACCAGCTGTTCGCGGGCCGGGGGCCGGGGGCCGAGGTAAGAGCGATGACCACCAGTACCAACTCTCGAACTGGATCAAACCTGAAGTGCGGCCTGGAAGTATGTTCGCCTCTACTCCGGCCCCCGGCCCCCAGACCCAGGCCCGCCTCACCTACTGACTACTCACTACTCACTACTCACTACTGCAACATCAATACGTCCCCACGTTCTCCACTACGTCCACGAGCTGCTCGGTCGGACGGGCAAAGTAATAGCCCTGCAGCAGGTCGATTCCGAGATCGCGGCACCATCGGAACTCGTCGACGGTCTCGATTCCTTCGGCGAGAGTCTTCGCGCCGATCTTGTGCGCGAGTTCGACCAGCAGCTTGACGAGATCCTGCTTGATGGGCTCCTTGGCAAGTGTCGACACCAGGCCTTTGGTGATCTTGAGGTAATCGGGAGCGAGCGAGGCGATGGCCTCGAGTGACGCGTAACCCGATCCGGCGTCGTCGATGGCAATCTCGATTCCCTTGGAGCGAAACTCTTCGAGCAATTCGCGAAAGACGCCGTAGTCTTCGATGGCAGCGCGCTCGGTCAACTCAAACACAAAATGACCGCGTCGCTCAGCGAAGAAGGACACCATCTCGTGAACACGGAAGGCAGAACTCTCGAACATCTCCGCTTCGAGGTTCAGCAGGAACTTCCGGTCCTTGAGATCGGTATGACGAAGCTGCGCAAGCGAGCTTTCCAGAGCCAGAGCCTCGAGGTCCCAGAGCAGCTTGGTCTCGCGCGCAAAGGCGAACAACATATCGGAATTGCGAAACAGTGAGTTCTTTGGACCGCGTGTGAGAATTTCGTAGCCGAAGACGGATTGATCCGAGGCCCGGACGATGGGTTGAAAAAGCGTCGTAACACGTTTGCGCCGGATGATGTCGCGCAGCTCCCGTGTGAGCTGACGCCTGCGTAGTTGCTCGGCCGTGCGTACGGCATCCGCCGCACGGCGCATCCCGTGATACACCTGTCGCTCGAGGCGAATCTGCACCTGATATTCGACCCGCGTGGCTCCGACGAAGAAACCGATCTGCCCGCTATGCATGGTTGGAAAGCGTTTCTTGAGCGAACTCACCAGGTACTCGTTGAGTTTCTGCGCAGTTCCGTCGATATTCTCATCCCCGATCCGGCCGTCACGCGTTTCGAGAAAAATATAGAAACTCGATCCCCCCACTGCACTTGTCGCGGCAATGGCTGGCCCATGACTCCTGGCGGTCTCGGCGGTGATCACTTCACCGACCTTCTTCAGGAACTCCTCGAAGAATCCCCAGCCGTACTCGCTCTCGATGGCCTCGAACTGCTCGATGTCTACGTAGACGATTCCCAGTTCCCCCTGCTCGATCAGGATTTCCTTCACGCGATTCAGAACGAGAGGAACGGTCGGCAGACCGGTGGCCTTATCAAAGAGAAGATTCTGCACTGAGAGGTTATCTGCGTTCGCCACCACCGGCTCGCGCTGCCCGACATTCGCAAGAATCTTCGTTAGTCTGCTGATCACCTCGGTTCTTTCGAACGGCTTGACCAGATAGTCGTCGGCGCCTACCTGCAGTCCGGTCAGGCGGTCCTTCACATCACCCTTGCCGGTAATGAGTACGACACAGATGTGCGAGGTGCGCTGCACAGCCTTCAATGCCTGACAGACTTCCCAGCCGCTGCGTTTGGGCATGCCTACATCGAGCAACACGATGTCAGGAAGTTCTGCGCAGGCCATGGTCAACGCTTCTTCCCCATCGGACGCCGTCATGACGTCGGCGCCCAGAGGTTTAATGAAGGCCTTCAACAGTTCGACGACATCCACATCATCGTCGGCAATGAGAATGCTCGGTTTCCTTGTCATCCGCTCCTGGACCAATGCGTGATGTAAGCCAGAGCCCGATACCTGCTCTAACTCCCGAGAGAATACCCGAACGCTCGAGCGATCGCTAAAACGCTTCATCCTCAGGAGGCCTCGAAAGTTTCATGCGACCAGCAGCTGTGCTAAGTTTCGCGCTGCAATCGAGGAGCGAGATGATCAGGTTCGGTACATCAGGCTGGCGAGGCGTCATTGGCGAAGATTTCACGTTCGAGAACGTAAGAATCGCCAGCCAGGGAATCGTCAACTATCTGAAGAAGAATGTCGCGACTGAACGTGGCGTGGTGGTTGGTTACGACACACGTTTTCTCTCCGAAAAGTTCGCGTCGGAAGCCGCCAAGATCCTGGCCTTCAACGGAATTCAGGCCTACCTCTGCAACCGGGACGTGCCCACTCCCTGCGTCTCCTTCGAGACCATTCGACGGCGTGCCGCAGGCGCAATCAACTTTACCGCCTCGCACAACCCACCCGAGTACAACGGCCTGAAGTTCTCCAGTGGAAATGGCGCTGCAGCGCTTCCCGAAGTCACAGAGCAGATTGAACGCGAGATCAACGCTCTCGAGGAGAGACGCGAGCGGGTCGATGTCTACGAGAAACCGGAACTGATCGAAACCATCGATCCGAAAGAAAGATACCTCGGCGAACTGCGGCAAAAGGTCGACACCGAGGCCATCAGAAAGAGCGGTCTGCGCATCGCAGTCGATTCTCTTTACGGGACTGCGCGCGACTATCTCGATTACTTTCTGCTGGACACCGGAATCGAGCTGAAGATCATTCACAACTACCGGGATCCTTATTTCGGCGGCTATTCGCCGGAATGTAACCTGAAGAACCTCTCTGAACTGCGCAGGATCGTGGCCAACGAAGGCTTCGACCTCGGGCTCGGCACTGACGGTGACGCGGACCGCTTCGGCATCATCGACGAGCGCGACCGCTTCGTTTCACCAAACATCATCATCGCCCTGCTGGCGCTCTATCTGAAGCGTGAGCGGCGACTGGAAGGCGGGCTGGCGCGTACCGTGGCCACCACTCATCTCATCGACGCCATCGCCCGGAAACTCGACGTGCCTTTGTACGAGACACCGGTAGGTTTCAAGTACATCGGCGAACTGATTCTGGAGGACAAGATCGCCCTCGGCGGAGAGGAAAGCGCCGGGCTGTCGATTCAAGGGCATCTGCCGGAGAAGGATGGGATTCTGGCCTGTCTGCTCGTAGCCGAAATGGTGGCCAGTACCGGGAAGAGAATCTCCGAACTCACCAGTGAGATGTTCGAGGAGTTCGGCCCCCACTTCACCAAACGCGTCGACATCAAACTCACGCCGCAACTGCGTGAGTCGCTGGCTCGCACGCTGGAGAATCCACCCTCCGAGATCGAAGGGCTCAAAGTGCAGAAGGTGAACGATACCGACGGCGTAAAGCTTCTCTTCAATGACCACACCTGGGTGCTTTTCCGGATGTCGGGCACCGAGCCGATGGCCAGACTCTACGCCGAGGCCTGCAGCCCGAAGGAACTCAAGAAACTCATCGATGCCGGCCGCCGTCTCGTAAAGCTGTAGGGTTGGATGAAATACCCTTTCGAGAAGCTGGTGCTGGTCTGCACCGGCAAGCGGTGCAACGAGTCGGGTGAAGGCGACAGAATCCGCGATCACCTCAAGGACCTGAACAGGGAACGCGGCAGGAAACCGACCGTTCGCGTCTGCTCTGTCTCCTGCCTCGATCTGTGCGACTACGGGCCTAACATTCTGTTTCAGCCGAGTGGCGAGGTCTATTCAAGTCTCGATCTGGCCTCCGGGGTCCGGGTGTATGAGGCCGAAATGGGCGACGGGCCTCCAGCGGCCGACAAACGACTGCAGTTGAATGCGGAAAGCACGACTTCGTAACAACCGCTCCGACTTCAGTTCAGAACGTTCTTCACGAAGAAGTCGAGATTTCGCTGCGCTGCATCGATGCGTTGCTTCGGTTCGCGTGGAACGTGCGCAGATCGCGGATAGATCACCATGGTCACATCTGCTCCGAGTTCTTCGAGCGCGCGGTAAAGCATCGTTCCCTGTGACAAGGGAACGGGGTCGTCGGCCCCACCGTGCTGGATCAGGATCTTCGCGCTGGTCTTCTTCAGATTGAACAGAGGACTCTGCGCGCGCAGAAGCTCGAAGGGCATCCCCGGGTAGTAGTAAGGGATGAACTGGCGTGTGTCACTCGTCCCACTGAGAGACATCAGTTCCGTTACCGGCGCGCCGATGCTGATGGCCCTGAATCGGTCGGAATGACCTGCGGCCCATGCTGCGAGATAGCCGCCATAGCTCCAGCCCATCAGCCCCATCCGCTTCGGATCGGCAACTCCCTCGGTCACCAGCTGATCGATTCCAGAAGTCACATCGAGCCAGGGCATCGCCGCCCAGTCGTTGCGATTGGCAGCGCGGAACTTCTCACCGTACCCGCCCGTACCTCTCGGGTTGGGCCGAAAGATCGCGAAGCCCTTCGCGGCAAGCGCCTGCGGAGCGTAGAGACTTCCGAGATATCCGAGAAATCCGAGGTCGAATCGGGAGGCCGGGCCGCCGTGCACGAAGGTGAGCAGAGGGACAGGTCCGCCTTTGTAGCCGACAGGCAAGGTCAGTAGCCCTTCGATCTCGAGACCATCTTTTGGATTCTTCCATCGCACGACGCGCGTCGAACCAACTTCGCGGCCGCGGAAGGCGGCGTTGTGGTCGGTGAGTCGCCTGCCGTCAACATAGAGTTCTGGAGCATCAGTCAGAGACTGGGAGATGGAAGCGACGCGGCCGCCGTGGAAGCTGGCGTCGCCGGAAAGGCGATCCGCCGCCGTCAATGACCTGACGCCTCCTCCGTCGAGGCCGACGCTGTACGCTCGAGTTGATAGATTCATGGGACTCGAGAAGTAGAGCGTTCGCGAGTCTGCACTCCAGCCGACGGACTCAGGACTGCGGTCGTGCGCTGAAGTGATCGAGCGGGGGGAACCGCCAGCGGAAGGAACGACATTCACTGACTGCTCGATCAGCCAGTCTCCGCTGCCGTTGGCGCTGCGAAAACTGACGAATTTACCGTCGGGCGAAAATTGAGGAGCCTGATCAGGTCCCGCTCTCACCACCAGCGGTTTTTGATCGCCTCCCGACGAGGAGATTGTGTAGAGGTCGGTCTCGTATGAGGCATCGAGTCCGAGCTCACGGGCTCGGTCGAAGACGATGGTTCTGCCATCAGGCGACCAGTCGAAAGAGAAGACCGAAAAAGCACCACTCGTTAATCGCTGTGATTTACCGCTACTGATATCAAAGGTATAAATACGAGCGTATTTCGAGTCCGCCCCGATGACTCGCACGTCTTCCTTATCCTTGATCCTGCGCGTCTCCTCTGCGGATGGCTCGTCGGCTCGCACGAAGGCCATGCGCTTTCCGTCCGGGGACCACTCGAACGAGCGGATGGCCGTGGGCTGCCTCACCAGCTGCCGCGACTCACCTCCCCGCAACTCGATCAGGTGAATGGCGTCCTTTCCTCCACGATCGCTCAGGAAGGCGATGCTGGTTCCATCCGGGGACCAACGCGGTCGCGAATCGTTTGCTTCGTCGAACGTCAGGCGGCGGTTGGCGCTGCCATCGGCATTGATCAGCCAGACGTCGCTGTCGTACACGCTGCGAGGCAGATCGGCTTTGGTGACGACGTAGGCGATCTGCTTCCCATCGGGAGACCAGACTGGTGAGGAGAGTTGAGGCATGGTTGCGTAATCAGCAACGCTGAGGGCGGTGGCCAGCAGAAGTGCAGCGGTCATTTCTTATGGTCCTCTCTACTGCAATCAGGAAGCGAACAGGGCGTCGAGAAAGCTTTCAGGTTCGAACGGAATCAGGTCGTCCGCTCCTTCGCCGACTCCGACGAACTTCACGGGGATATCGAAGTTACGCATGATCGAGAGGATCACGCCTCCTTTGGCCGTACCGTCAAGCTTGGTGATGACCAGGCCGGTCACCCTGGCAGCCTCCAGAAATGCAGAAGCCTGACTCAGTCCGTTCTGCCCGGTCGTACCATCGAGCACCAGCAACGTTTCGTGCGGCGCTCCGGGCATGGCTTTGTCGATGACTCTGCAGATCTTCGAAAGCTCCTGCATCAGGTGCCCCTTGTTGTGCAGACGCCCGGCCGTGTCAATGATCACGACGTCGGCCTTGCGCGACTTCGCGGCAGCAACCGCGTCATGCGCGACCGCTCCCGGATCGGATCCCGGTTGATGCCTGATGATTGGAATCCCGACACGATCTGCCCACAGCTGCAACTGGTCGATGGCCGCAGCGCGAAAAGTATCTGCTGCACCCAGCAGCACCGACTTCCCTTCGGACTTCCACCGCTGCGCGAGTTTGGCGATGGTGGTGGTCTTGCCGGTTCCATTCACGCCGACCACCAGCACGACAAAGGGAGAATGCTTCGTGAGATCGACCGTGCCTACGGCCCGATGCGGAATGAGACTGCGCAGCTCTTCTTTCATGGCGCTGTTGAGCTGCTCCACATTCGACATGCG
>JBKJUK010000348.1:0-7350 GCA_046590705.1 Thermoanaerobaculia bacterium | reverse complement strand
CCTCGAGGGTGGTCAGGTCGATCATGCTTATGGCCAGGTTCAGGCCCCAGACCTTCGCTTCTTTTTTGAGTGAGCGTTTGGCCAGCGAAGCTGCACGCTCTTCCAGAGCTACGGCGTCGACCGGAACAGATGCGTTCAGGGCGTCCGAGAGCGACCTGCGAAAGGCCGGTGTCGGTCGCCTTGGGTCTGCGATTGAAAGTGCTTCACTCATGATCGATTTTCCATTGCCTCTGTTTCCTGTGGCGAATCGTACCGCAAGGTTCCGCTTCGACGTGAATCGATCGATCCCGACATCCAGCCCGCATTTCTCACAAATGTCGCTGCTGCGAACGCAAATCGCCGCCCGTCTGCTTCGTTGCAGCACGCTTTCGCTCCTCGACATAGTGTCGACTATGTTTTCGTCGCGAAAACGCGCTGCGCCTCGCATCCAGACGACGCTTTGCGTTCTCGCAACGCGACATCTGTGAGAAATGCGGGCTAGCCCGGTCGAGGTGGTCCGAAAATGATAAACGCCGGCACTCGGCCGGCGTTTATCGCTGTTTTCTTCAACACCTTTATCGAGTCTGCGCTCCCGTCTGACGCCCGCCAGTTGCGCTGGTGCCCTTGGTGCGACGACGTCCGGCTGAATCGCGTTGGACTTTCCACTGGTCCCCTTCCAGAAACCACAACTCTGAGAAGTACTGACCGGCGTACCCGCCGTAAAGAACGATGCGATTTGTGAGGGGATCAAATGCAAGCGAACCGTTCATGCGGGGAGATGGAGCCTGTGTCGTATTGATCTGAGTCCAGGCCGTGCCATTCCAGGACCAGAGGTCGTTCAGGTACTGCTCCTTCTCGCTCTTCCCACCAAACATCAGCGTCCGCTCGTTCACCGGATCCCAGGCGAACTGCGCACCGTATCGTGCGGGTGGTTTTGTAGCTGTCGTCAACTCGACCCAGGTGGTCCCATCGAAGGTCCAGAGGTCGCCGTAGCGCGTGATTTTGTCATCACGAGTCGGCTGTCCGATACCACCAAAGAGAATGGTTTTCTGCGATTTACGGTCGTAGAACATCGTGGCCAGCGAACGGCCGGGAGGAGGATTATTTTTGGCGATACGCGTCCAGGCGGTCCCATCCCATTGCCATGTCTCACGCAGATATGTGGCGCCATCGAAGCCACCAAACATATACGTCTTCCTGGTCTTCTCGTCGTAGGCCAGTCTGCTCCAGCGTCGGGTGGGAGGTTCGGTCTTCAGTCCGTCGAATTTGAACCAGCGGGTTCCGTCGAACTCGAAGACCTTCGAGGATTCGCAGAGCATGACTGCTCGTTTGCGATCGCTGTCGTAAGTCGAGACCGGATACTGGCAATCAGAGGGCTTGTCGCCTTCGAGACCGGTAAGTTCCCAGCGAGTCCCCACGAGCTTCCAGAAATCCGAGTAGCTGGTCGTGTCGTTCGCGCCGCCGTACAGGAAGAGACCTGCGCCGGGAACTGACTGCAGAACGAACTGCGACCGTGGGCCTGGGTCGAACTGCTCGAATGAGGCTTTCCAGACTCCATCGCTGTACAGGTAAGTGATGCTGCGAACGGCAAAATCGAAACCACCGAAGAGAACGGCAGCGCGCTCGGTAGGATCGTAAACCAGCGCCTGACCAGTGATATCACCAGGACCTGCCTTCACCTCCACTCGGGTCCAGGTCTCACCATCCCACTCCCAGGTCTCGTTGACGATGCCGCCAGTCGCACATCCGCCTCCTACGAAGAGGATGCGCTGGTTGTGCGACTGGTACGTCAGCGTCGACGCCGAAACGCACTTGGGACTGAGTGCGGGAGTGAGCTTCTTCCAGCCGCTTCCGGTGTACAGATGCGTCTCAGCTTCGCCTTTCTCGGTCGATCCGAGAAGGATGATCTGGTTCCTTGCTTCGTCGTAGGACAGTGCGGCTGAATTCAACTTCGGGCCGTCAGCGTTCACCTGTGTCCAGCTTGTCCCGTTGAACTCCCAGGTGTCGTACTTGAAGATGTTCTTGGCGACTCCGTTGGCCACCTCGAGTGAGGAGCCTCCGAACAGGACGGCCTTGTCCTTCACCGGATCGAAAGCCAGCGCGGCGTGACGACGGGAGGAAGGAGCGCTCGCCGCTGCGAGCTCGTTCCAGTTGTTGTTCTTGAAAATCCATGTATCAGCGAACGTGGATGTGTCGTTGATCCCGCCGAAGAGAAGGGTTTGCTGGCGGTTGGAGTCGTACACCATCGAATGCGCGTAGCGTTTTGCGGGCGAATTCGCCGGAAACTGCTGGATCCAGCGCCTTCCGGTCCAGACCCAGGTGTCGCCGAGAGAATAGCTTCTATTTGCACTGTCGACTCCGCTGAGCCCGCCGAAGAGCAGTACCCGCTGTTGCGAGGCATCGAAAACGACTCGCGATTCTGTTCTGGAGGTTGGATAGGCGAAGGCGGCTGGGGCCAGCACGAGGGTCAGTGCCAGTGCGGAAAGGTATGACGTAACCATTCGGGCGTTGAAATTCATTCTGTCGGGATCCTCAGATGCGGCCTCTTCGAGAGTTTTGCAGCGGAACGCTTCGACGAAAACGCGCAGCCGGAATACAAATTCCAGTCTGCGCGACGCGTCTCAGTGCATGACACTGTACTTTGGAGACGGCCCGAAACGGGGAATAGTTCCTTTCGATACCGCTGCCTGAACGCAGAAAAGGCGTCCCTTGCGGGACGCCCTCAGAATCTCGAGTGCAAATTCGATCAGCGTTTGATGCTGTTGAGCTCACGCTCGATGTCAGCTTCTTTCCACTTTGCCTCGCCGTAACGCTCCTGGATCTTGCCGACGATCTGCTCGCGGCGACCCTGCATCTGCTCCACTTCGTCATCCGTGAGGTCATTCCACTTCTCTTTCACGGAGCCTTTGAACTGATGCCAGTTCCCGCTCATCTGATCCCAGACTGAGTCGGTCTTCTTGTCGAGGTTGTGTGCTGCTGCGCCAGCGACTGCTGCTGCTCCAGCCACACCTGCTGCCGTACGGTTCTGCACGCGCTCGAAAGCGTCGCGGGCGGCGGGCTTCACGTCATGCCAGTTGGTGGATGAATGATCGGTGGCTCCCCAATTACGACCGAGATCCGATTCGACATCGTCGAACTTCTTGCCGGCGTAGTTTGGATGTCCCGCATTCTCCCAACCGTACTTGTAAGCCGGTGCGTAGTGGGTCTCATAGTCGTTGCCTGACTTGAAGTACGGTCGATTCTTGTGCTCGTTTCGCCAGTAACCATCTTCTTCCGTAGGATTGACTACTTCGGCTGCGCCTTTTCCAGCAAAGCCACCAGCGACTGCGCCGATTGCTCCGCCCACCAGTGCTCCGACCGGACCGGCCACTGCGCCGCCGATTGCTGCACCTGCCAGGGCTCCACCGCTTCCACCGCCTGCAACACCTACAGGATGTGCTCCCGGCTCGCCGGTGATCGGGTCGCGATTCGCATCTGGGGTCGGGTCGAGACCTTTCTTGTTATCGTCCATCGTTCTCTCCTTTTGTTGCGTCGATGTTTTTCGTCGCGGCTGTGCGATCGGGATGCGGATGCACGCCGAGACGTTCAGCGATGGCCAGTAAACGACTTTCTGCTTCGCCGTTGTCCCCGCCACCGAGTTCACTTCGAATTGCGTTGAGCCGATCCATGTCGTCCCGCTCGAGGGCGAAACCATGTGCCTGCAATGCTTCGTCAGGGGAGTCCATCAGCTTTTCTCTGAAATCGGGATGTTCCATTGCGCGTCTGACTACCGCGCCAAGCATTTCATCTCGCATTTCTACCTCCGTATCGGGGTAGTGCAATCAGTGTGCACAGATAGAGCGTTTGGGGGATCAGAAGAAAGAAATTTCTGGAGGTGCGCTTACTCTCTTAGTCTGCCTCGTGGATACAGCCGCAGACGCCGGATTTGAGCTGCGAAACGCTCGAAGTACGGATTGCGTCACATCGGGTCCTGAAGGTCACAGCGCCGGGGCGCTCCAGGAGATTCACCCCTACTCGGGATCTGGGTTCAACGTTCCAGGGCGGTCGCTGTTCTGCCTCCGCTCGCGTCGCGAGACGAAGACCTCATTGAAAACAACCTGAACGATTGCCGCCACAGGCACAGCCACAACTGCTCCGATGATTCCGAGGGTACTGCCCCCGAGAAGGAAGGCGATCATCACACCGAGCGGCGAGATTGACACCTTGTTGCCCATGAGCCGTGGCACCAGCAGGTAATTTTCCACCTGCTGGATGACCACCGCCATCGCCAGCACAGACCAGAATTGCCAGTTGGACTGAAACAGTGCGACTCCGAGAGCGGGAACAGCTCCGACGATTGGGCCGATGATCGGAATCGTCTCCCCAACGGCCGCAATCAAAGCGAGCGGCAATGCGTAGGGGACGTCGAGCAGCAGCAGCCCCACGAAGGTGGCCGTACCGATGATGGTAGCCAGAAGCAATTGCGCTGAGAGCCAGCCGCTCATTTTCCGCGAAATCCGCCGAATCATCTTGCGCTTGTCGCTGCGCTTTTCGGCCGGCCAGAAGAGCAGGAAGACGTTTCGGAGCCTCTCGGCGTCGATGAGTATGTAAATGACCATGAAAAGGACAGCCACGATGGAGGCAACCACTTTGGCGATACTCTTGATGTAGACCATCACCTGCAACTCACCGCTGCCGCTGGCCAGCATTTCCTTCAATTGCTCGAGCGTGACCCAGTCTTTCAGGAGTACGTGCACCTTCTCCTCGACCAGGCGGGGCATTTCCTGGGCGAGCTGCTGCGATTCCCGTAACAGGATCGGCAACGTCAGAATGAGGAAAACCACGATGCCTGTGAGGAACGGGAGATAGACCAGCAGCGCGGCGGTCCCCCGTTTTACGCGCCATTTGAAGCGATGGCGCAACAGGACCCTCACACGACGGACCGCCGGTGAGATACCCGCAGCCAGAATGCCGGCTACAAAGAGGAGAATGAGAATTTTTCTGACCTGCCAGAGGAAAATGGCAAAGGACACGGCAGCCAGAACGATCAGCACCTTCCTGAAGAACTGATTCAGCTCCTGCCGGTCAACTTTCGGAGTTGTCAAGAAGCGAGATCCTCGGCGAAAAACGCCCTCTCACCGCGATAAGGATCGCGTCCGGTACGAGGCCGCATCACGACAGATATCGGGCGATGGCCTGTTCGAACTGTTGCCGGTTCACAGCGCCTACGAGACGGCCACTCTCCTGCCCATCCTTCAGAAACAGAAGGGTGGGGATTCCCTGAACGCGATATTTCGCCCCCGAGGCAGGATTCTCGTCGACGTTCAGCTTCCCGAACCGAACGCCTTCCGTCGCCGCAGCCACGGCCTCGAAGATTGGCTCCATCTGCTTACATGGGCCGCACCAGGCAGCCCAGAAATCGACCACGACCGCGTTACTTCCGGATACGAATTGCTCAAAGGCCGCATCGGTTACCTGCACGATGGCGCGAGCGGTCGTCGGTCCTACACGCAGTTCAGTCCTGCATCTTCCGCAAACAATTTTTTTCGCGCCTGCATCCGTGGGAATGCGGTTGGGCTGCTCACAGGAGGGGCAGCGTAAAACGGTCTCGGTCATCTGGGGGAGGCTCCTTTGCGAAACAAACGCCAGAACGGGCTCATGCTGTGGCAAACTCCCGGGATCCCCACTCCGCCAATCCACTTAGCGTAAAAAGGAGCTCCGTGAGACGCACTACCCTTCTTTTCACTCTCTCACTTTCTGTGACTTCATTGTCTGGTCAGGGAAGCGATCCACGCATCATACGACTCACCGACGACCTGAAAACGATTCACCGCGTTCTGGAGGTCACCAGGGAAGCGGACGAAGTGCGCAAGCCCCTACTCGCGATCGTTGACGACCAGATCGCCGAACTGAGGGAAAAACGGGCGGATGGGTCATTCCGCTGGGCCTATCTCGAGCGCGAGGAAGGAGCCCGGACCTCAGAAGAAGACGGAGTCGAGAAAGTCTTCACGGAACCCGGCCTGCAGAAGATAGCGGTCTCAGCGCCGGGGGCGTACCGATTTGCGGTGACGGTTCCGATGAAGAGGAACCTCGTAAGCGCCAATCAACCAATCTTTGTACGATCAGCGGCCGTCGAGATCACTGGCTTCGACGGTCGCACGACTCGAAGTGAACAGAAGATCGAGGTCTGGATCAAGCCCGGCGAAAGCCGAAGCTTCCCGCTGTCCGAGATCGCGAAGAGCGCCAGGGTGGTCATCGAAGCAGGTGTCGAGAGTGGCGAGAAAAAAGGTGTAGCCCGGCTCTCGCTTCTCCAGGCTCGCCTGGTCAATGACCCGAAGGGACCTTTCTTCGATTCGCTGCAGCGCCTCGACGCGATCCGTGGGCGAATGGCTGCAGACAAAATCCGAAAAGACGAACTCCGCACTCTGGTGGATGAGGCCCTCGTAAAATTGCCGGGAGAAATGGAGCGAAGAATGGCCCGAACTGGCGCTGGCCCGTCGACCATCACCACCACACCCGAAGTTCTGGTGGAGCTCGAGCGAATCTCGGCGCTAATGACGGGAGATCTTCAACGACAGGCGGAGGGCCGCGAAAGACTGGCAGCGTTGCTGAGGCAGTTGCGAAGCAACCCCTGACTTTCCAGGAGGTTCGCGGCTCTCAGCGCGCGACGCTCAACGCGTGCTCCCGACCTCCTGACATCTCTCCAGCGACGTGATTCCGATGAGCCGCGCGATCGTCATCATGACGCAGCCTGGGCTGCGAAGAGGAATCTCCGGACCGAGCAGATGCGGTCGATCGGGACGACCTTCGCGGCGCGGAACGGAGATTCCTCTTCGCGCTGCCCACCTCGCAAGCATTTAACTGCAGCGCATGCTCATCGGAATGACGTGCGGCGTGGCGAGGACGGGTTTATCGCTCCGGCCCCCTGGCCACCATACCCGCGAACGTACGCCAGAAAGCTTGTATCAGTGCGCGTGAGGCAGAACGGCAGGGGCCGTATTCCCCTGGTTGTACATGAGATCGACG
Organism: Thermoanaerobaculia bacterium; assembly: GCA_046590705.1. Lineage (GTDB taxonomy): Bacteria > Acidobacteriota > Thermoanaerobaculia > Gp7-AA8 > Gp7-AA8 > JBKJUK01. The sequence goes on along the minus strand of JBKJUK010000348.1, from coordinate 366 downwards.
GCCTTGGTGGTGACCTCGAGAGGCAGACCATCCTTCCAGTCCATCCAGGCCTGCTTCGCTTCGTTGATACAGATCCCGCACTCGGCGGCATGGTCACTCTGGAAACATGTCAGAAGGCTTTTATGCTTCAGCCCTTCGTTCTCAGCACATCGGCAGTAGCAATACATCGTGTCTAAACGGTCAGCGACCAGGCGCGCTTTCTGGTAGGTCTGACTGATGTCTTCATCTTTGAACTTTCCCGGATCGACGATGGTCTGCGCCAGATCGAGTGACTTCAACTTCGCCGAGGTGGTCAGTCCCGAAGGGACGGGGGGCGGAGCGTTCGCGGGGATTGTCACCTTCTCATGCACTTTGGCATGGACCGCC
>JBKJUK010000327.1:0-8605 GCA_046590705.1 Thermoanaerobaculia bacterium | reverse complement strand
CATGATCCGGCACAAAGATGAGGTGCCGGCAAAAATCGAGTTCACCGTGGAGGATGGTGTGGTGAAACTGGTGGAACCGAAAGCGGGCGAAGTCGTCACGAACTGATTGAGGTTCTGTGTGGAGCACAGGCAATCCTGCCTGTGACTGGACCATCTGAATTCGAAGTACGTGTGGCGCCGTTCCTAAAGCCGCGAACATCCCTTTCGGATTGTGAACGTTTTTGGTCGCATGCTCTGGCGCCCCGCCGGGGCGCGGATCTCGGCGTGCGTCGTTCCCGGTGGCTGCGCGCTTCGCGCTTACCTCCGGCTACCCTCTGACCGCGCCTCCGGCACGCGCCGATATTTCTGGGTTTCGGGAATCGCGCAAGGCGCGCCCACCCGAGTCCGAACTGAAACGGTTCCTGATGCCCCGTTCAGCTGCGTACGTTTAGAATCACTGCATGCGAACTCTTTTGATTCTGCTGCTGGTCAATCTCTCCGCTTGTGCCTCGGCATCGAAGCCGACTCTGCAGAAGGCGGTAGAGCAGGCAGCGTGGCGGTCTGGCGGAGTGATCGGGGTGGCTTTTCACGATCTCGAGAGCGGGAGGAGCTTCTCCTCGCACGGACAGAGGAGCTTTCACGCTGCGAGCACGATGAAGGTACCGGTGATGCTGGCTCTCTTCGAGGCCATCAGTCGCGGCGAGCTGAAGCTCGAGCAGCCGGTTCTGGTGAAAAACGAGTTCGTGAGTATCTCCGACCAATCGGTTTACTCGCTCGAGTCCCGCGAAGATTCCGATCCGAAACTCTACGACCTGATCGGGCAGCAAAGGCCGCTGTCTGAACTCATGCAGCGAATGATTGTCCGTAGCTCGAATCTTTCCACGAACATTCTCATCGATTTAATCGGCGCCCCGAAGGTGATGTCGCTCATGGGAACGCTTGGGGCAAATGACATCAGGGTCCTCAGAGGTGTCGAGGATGACAAGGCTTACAAGGCAGGGATGAACAACACCACTACCGCCAGTGACCTGCTGCTCGTGCTCCGCGCCGTCGCCGAAGAGAAAGCGATCACACCCGCAGCCAGTCAGGCCATGATCAAGATCATGCTGGCGCAGGAGTTCAACGAAGGGATTCCAGCTGGAGTTCCTGCCGGTACCCGCGTCGCTCACAAGACCGGTTCCATCACCTCGGTTTATCACGACGCTGCCATCGTTTATCCGCCCGACCGACGCCCCTACATTCTGGTGGTGCTCACGTGGGGGTGGAAGGACAAAAGGCAAGCCGAGGCTGCGGTGCGGAGGATCTCACGCGCGGCCTGGCTCGAGTCGGTAGCCAGTAATCAGTAGCCAGTAATTCTCACGTATCACCACATCGTGCATCAGACGCGTTGTTGAGGAGTAGCAGAGGGTACCCCGCACGCACGTACGCGACGTCATTCCGACGAGCCGCGTGCCCCGGGATGATTACGCAGCTGTGACTGCGAGGAGGAATCTCCGGTCCGCGCGGCCGCGGTGAAACGGCACGACCAACTCGGCGCGGAACGGAGATTCCTCTTCGCAGTCACAGCGCGCAAGCTTACGCGGGGCGCGCGTGCTCATCGGAATGACGATGCGGTGATGGCCGTGTAACTTCGCGATAATGATGCGGCAGCGAGTGACCAGCAGTCGGTAACCAGTTGTCAGTAACCAGTAGCCAGTAACCAGTAGATGGAGGGGTGATGCCTTTTGTGAAGATTTATCTGCGGGAAGGGAAAACGCAGGATTACCTGGAAGGTTTGGGCCGCGGTGTGCACGAGGCTCTGGTTTCGAGCGCCAGTGTGCCGGTCGATGACCGATTCCAGGTCATCGTGGAACTTTCTTCAGAGAACCTGCGGCAGCATGCGACCTACGGTGGTGTGCAGCGATCGGACGATCTGGTCATCGTCGAGATCACGCTGAACGCTGGTCGTACGACCGACGTGAAACGTGCGTTGTACGCGGCAATCGCGGCAAACCTGGATAAGGCTGTTGGCCTTCGTCCTGACGACGTGTTGATCTCTCTGGTGGAAGTGACGAAAGAGAACTGGTCGTTTGGCGGAGGACGGGCCACCTACGCCTGATCGACGTTCAGGACCCTGCTGGCTTTTGCGGAGTTTTCAGAGTTGCTTCGCAGGCCCCGATTCCATTCGACTTTCATCCGGAATTCGCCCGCCACAGGAGGGTTAAACGTTGAGTGTTGGCTGCGTGAGGCTCGGCAGCGCGGCATCTTTTCGACCGTTCTCGGCCTTCTGACTACGGCCCCCGGCCTCCGACCCTCCTACGTTCCGGCGGGTTAGGGTTAGAATGCACGCCATTTCGCGCCTCCGGTCCGGCGCGACGAAACGTTTTCCGCGCCCTTTCGTCCAAAAGGAATTCGACGTCTATCTATGAACCTAATGCAAAAGCTCATCGTGGCAGTTCTGCTTCTGGCCGTATCTCCGCTCATGGCCCAGTCCGGCGCATCACTGGCCGGTCAGACCGTCGAGCGATTCGAGGCTGTCGGAAATACCTCCGTCGCTACCGACACGATCCGCGTTTACCTGGGAGTCACACCTGGCGAACCGTATGATCCGGCCAGTCTGCAGCGAAATTTTCCGAATCTCTGGCAGACCGGACTTTTCGACGACATTCGCATTGAAGCAGAGCGCGGCACGACCGGGGTCATCGTCCGTGCAGTCGTCAAAGAGCGACCGCGGGTCGGTTCCGTTGAGTACCGCGGAAACAAGAACCTGAATCTCTCGAAGATCACCGAGGCTCTGGAGAAGGACAAGATCGACCTTCATGTCGGAAACACCATCGAACAGACTCTCGTGCGTAAAGCGCAGGAGAGCATCAAGCGGGCCTACGTCGAAGGCGGCTACGAAGGCGTCACCGTCGAGACCACACTCGAGGACATGATTGATCCGGGTGAGAAGCGTATCGTTTTCCAGATCAACGAAGGCATCAAGGCGCGTGTAGCGTCGATCGATTTCGTGGGCAACAGCAGATTCTCCGACCGGCGACTTCGCTCGGTGATGAAGGAAGTGAAAAAATCTGGTCTGATCAGCTGGATCCGCAAAAAGAACCTGTACGTTCCTTCCAAGCTCGATGAAGATCTGGAGCGCGTCAAGAATCTGTACCTCGACAACGGTTACAAGGATGTCGAGTTCGGCGAGACCCAGGTCGTTACGACGGGCAAAGCGAAGAAGCCGAAGATCCGCGTAACCATTCCGGTGAAGGAAGGCGTGGTGCATACCTTCGGGAAGGTGAGTATCGAAGGGAACAAAGTCTTTACCGAAGATCAGATGATTGGTCGCTGGCCGCTCGACAACGGCAAGACCTTGAGCCGTAAACCGATTCAGGCCCGTATTGAAGCCTTCGAAGAGTTGTACAGGCGTCGCGGTTATATCTACTCCTACATCAACCCCGAATATCGTGAAGGTGAGAACAACGTCGTCGACGTTCATCTTCAGGTGTTCGAAGGCGAGCAGTTCAAGCTTGGACGACTCGAGTTTCAGGGAAATAACGTAACCAAAGACAAGGTGTTGCGCCGCGAGATTTTCCTCGACGAAGGCGACATCATGGATATGGAGACCTTCAAGGCCAGCATGTACAAGCTCGGCCAGCTCGGCTACTTCAAGGTCACCGAAAATCCAGACTTCAAGGTGAATCAGGAAACCAAGACCGTTGACGTCACGGTGAAGGGTCAGGAAGAAGGGAAGAACGACGTGCAGTTTGGCGGCGGCTACTCTGAGGCCTATGGGTTCTTCGGGCAATTCCAATTCTCGACCCGGAACTTTCTCGGCGAGGGTGAGAGCTTCGGCGTCAGCTATCAGCGAGGCCGCCGACAGAACTTTTTCAGTCTCTCCTATGCCGATCCATGGTTTCTCGACCGTCCGCATAGCTTCGGGGTGTCGATCTTCGACAGGGAAACGATTCTTCCTCCCAGCGTCGGGTACGAGAGCCGCGGCAAAGGCGGCAGCCTTTCCTACGGCTATCGTCTCGATCGTTTCGAGTCTGTGAGTTTCCTCTACGGGCTTGAAAATCGCCGCGAGCACACTGAGTTCTCGCCGCAGCCAGATCTCGAGGGCAACGTCCCTCTGGCCGAGATTCGCGATGAAAAATTCACGACCTCGGCGTTCGTTCCCGCATACCGCTACGACTCACGAGATAATCCATTCGACACTTTCCAGGGATCAAAGATCTCGGCATCGCTCTCTTATTCAGGCGGTCCGCTGGGTGGAACGATCAACCTTCTCAAGCCGGTCGTCAATCTTTCGAAATTCCACAGACTCTCGCGAAAGAGCAGCGTGAATTTCAATGTGGAAGCAGGTCAGATTTTCCCGCAGAAGGACGACGACTGCGTCCACTCGATCGGTGATCTCAATTTCGTCGATACCCTCGAGAACAACAACAGACTCTGTGTTCCTCGTTCCGAACGATTCCTGGTGGGCGGCGAGCAGTCGATTCGAGGGTTCGAATTCGGATCGCTGGGCCCGCGCGAGCGCATCAGCGGAAGCACCAGACCCGTCGGTGGTTACAAGTACAGCGTCTTCAATCTGGAGTACGTGTACAAGGTCAACGATCCGCTTCGTTTCGTTCTCTTCGCCGATGGCGGTAACGCTTTCGGCTTCAAAGAAGACTGGGATTTCGGAAAGCTGCGCTACTCCACGGGGGCGGAACTACGGATCTTCCTTCCAGTGTTTCAATTCCCCTTGCGATTCATTTACGCAATCAATCCTGCTGCAGAAGACGATGACGAGTTCCAGGCCTTCCAGTTCTCGATCGGGAATACCTTCTGACGCAGAGTTCATTCATGTCAATTACAGAATCAGAGAATCGGAGCAGCACGTCGATCCAAACGACGTCCCGGTTCGGTCGAACATCAAAGGAGATCCCATGAAGAAGTTGCTTCTGACCCTCGTCGCCACCGTCGTAGCCATCCCGGCCTTTGCTCAGGCCACCGCGCCTGCGCAGATCGCCGTGATCGATGTACAGCGAGTTCTGGCACAGTCCGCACCAGGCAAAGCTGCCTACGAGCGACTCAAGAAGATGCAGGACGACCGCGCCGCGAAACTGCAGAGCATGAACAACGAACTCAAATCGCTCGACGAGCAGATCAACGGCAAGAAGATGTCTCTGGCCGAGGACAAGCTCGCAGAGATGAACAAGCAGTTTGCAGAGAAGAAGATTGCCCTCCAGCGTTTCGCTCAGGATGCAGAGCGCGAGATGGGTGAGGCTCGCGATCGCCAGCTGCAGGAACTGGAGAAGCAGATTCTTCCGGTCATCAATGCTCTCGGAAAAGAAATGGGTTTCGCCATGATCTTCAACAAGTACGAATCAGGTCTGGTTTACGCTTCGGCGGCCATCGAGATCACCGATATGGTGGTCAAACGGTTCAACGATTCGAAGACCGGTGCGCCTGCTCCGGCCGCTCCACCGGCCGCTAGCAAGAAGTAGCTGAGCTACCAGCTCATAGCGAAAGCCTCCGGAAACGGAGGCTTTTTTCTTTGGTGATGAACGCAGAGCGGGCCGGGGGCCGGGGGCCGGAGTCGAGTCGCAGATTCGGTACATGCAAGAGAGCCCCAGGCAATCCGGTTAGCGGCTGACACTCTTTCTTACTTCAACGTTCCGAGTTTCTGCGTTCTGCGTTCATCTGCCGTACGACCTCGGCCACCGGCCCCCGGCCCGCTCTCGACTCTTTAAGTTAGAATGCGCCCGCATATGCCATCCGTCACTCTCGGTGAGATCGCCGACCTCGTAGAGGGAGAGTTCATCGGCGACCGCGCAAGACGCGTCGGCGGAGTTCGATCACTCACTGAAGCTCGACCCGAGGATCTCACGTTTCTCGCGAATCCCAAGTACGAGCACCTTCTGAAAACCACACGAGCCGGGGTGATCCTGGTGGATGGCCGGATCGAAGGTCAGTCGCCGCACTGGATCAAGGTACGCGATCCTTACTACGCACTCTCACAGGTGCTCCGAGCGTGGTTCTCGGCAGTGCCTGGTCCGGAGTCGATCTCCCCGAAAGCAGAAGTGCATGTTTCGGCAAAGCTCGGCACGAATGTCCGAGTCGGCGCATTCACCACCATTTCGGCGAAGGCCCTGATCGGAAACAACGTCACTATTTTCGACAACGTCTTCATCGGCGCCGAGACAGAGATTGGTGATGACTCGATCGTTTATCCAAATGTAACGATCTACCACCGGTCGCTGATCGGCGCGCGGTGCATTCTGCATAGTGGTGTGGTGGTCGGTGCGGACGGCTACGGGTTTGCCACGACCGAAGGTCGCCATCACAAGATCCCGCAAATCGGCATCGTGCGCATCGAAGATGATGTGGAGATCGGCGCGAACAGCACCATCGATCGGGCCGCTCTCGGCGAGACAGTCATCGGTGAGGGAACCAAGATCGACAATCTCGTTCAGATCGCACACAACGTCAGGCTCGGTAAACACTGCCTCATCGTTTCCCAGGTCGGTATTGCCGGCTCGACGGAAGTCGGTGACTTCTCGGTGTTTGGCGGCCAGTCAGGCGCGGCCGGGCATCTGCGCATAGGTTCCCGCGTGCTGGTTGGTGCTCAGTCCGCGGTGATGAAGAACTGGGATGGACCGCTGAAGATCGCCGGTTCACCGGCGCGTCCACTGCGCGAACATCTCAAGATGGAGGCGTTCATTCGACGTCTCCCTGAAATTCTGGAACGGATGGAAAAGCTAGAACGACTCGTCGCAGAGAAGCCCGCGCGAGGGGAGGAATGACCAGGTGACTTTGACGATTCAGGAGATTCTCGCGCTACTTCCGCACCGTTACCCTTTCCTGCTGGTCGATCGGGTGCTCGAACTGGACGAGAGTCGTATTGTCGGACTGAAGAATGTGACGGCCAACGAACAGTTCTTTCAGGGACATTTCCCTGGAGCGCCGGTCATGCCCGGAGTGTTGATCGTGGAAGCCATGGCCCAGTGTGGGGCGATTCTTTTTGCGCAGCAGTTCCCGGTCGCTGACCGCGACAAGAAGCTCTTCTATTTCGGAGGGATCGACAAGGCAAGATTCCGACGCCCGGTCACACCGGGAGACCAGTTGCTCATGGAAGTGGTCGTTCTTCAGAAGCGGGCCAGCACCGCGAAACTGCAGGGGACTGCGAGGGTGGACGGCGTGGTGGTGGCCGAAGCGGAAATGCTTTCGGTGATGGCTGATCGTCCAGGTGTGAAATGACGACTGCACGAGTGGACCCTTCCGCGATCGTTCACGAATCGGTGAATCTGGCCGCCGACGTCACCATCGGTGCGTTCTGTCTGATCGGCGAGAACGTCACCATCGGCGCCGGGACGAGCGTCGGGCCTTACACCCGCATCGAGGGCCACACCGTCATCGGCGAACGCAATCGGATCTTTGGACAGAGTTCGTTCGGAACCGAGCCACAGGACTTCAAGTTCAAAGGCGAGACGACCAGGCTGGTCATTGGCGATGACAACATGTTCCGCGAGTTCGTCAGCGTGAATCGCGGAACGGTAGGAGGTGGCGGCGTCACCACCATCGGTTCACACAACTTCCTGATGACCTACTCGCACGTCGCCCACGACTGCATCGTCGGCTCGCATACGATCTTCGCCAACGCCGCCACCCTGGCCGGACATGTCGAGGTCGGTGATTACGCCACGGTCGGAGCATTCTCTGCGATTCACCAATTCTGCAGAGTGGGCGAGCATGCCTTCATCGGCGGCTTCACCGTGGCCACCCAGGACGTGCTGCCGTACGTCAAGACCGTCGGCAACAGGCCCGCCAAGACCTACGGAGTGAATAACATCGGGCTGGAGCGGCAAGGTTTCTCGAAGGAAACCGTCGACGCTCTGCAGAAGTCCTACAAGCTGCTGACACGCGGAAAGCTGCGACTCGAAGAAGCGCTGCAACGGATCGAGAAAGAGTTCGGGAAACATCGGGAAGTAGCCTACTTCGTTGATTTCATCCGTCACGCAAAGCGCAGCATCATTCGTTGAAAACAGGGTCGTTCATGAGCGAAGAGAAGATTAAAATTGGTGTCGTAGGAACCGGCTATCTCGGTCGGGTTCACACACGCGTTCTCACGGAGATGCCTGAGGTCGAGGTGGTCGGATTCGTCGAGCCCAGCGATGCTGCTGCGGGCGAGCTGACCTCGAAGCATGCCCTGACCCGCTTCGACTCGATCGAGGCGCTGGGTGAGGTCGTGGACTGTGCCGTCATCGCCTCCACTACCGATTCCCACTTCGAGGCGGCCCGCACGTTGATGGATCTCGGGTGTGACGTGATGATCGAGAAGCCCATCACCTCGACGGTGGAACAGGCAGCGGCGCTGATCGAACAGGCTGAGCGGTTGGGTCGAGTCATTCAGGTTGGTCACGTCGAGAGATTCAATCCGGCAGTCATCGCAGCGGAGGCTGACCTTCGCGCGGCGAAGTACGTCGAGGTGGAACGTCTGGGAGTCTTTGTCGGACGATCCCTCGACATCGACGTGGTGCTCGACCTCATGATTCATGACCTGCATCTGCTCATCGCCATGTTCAACAGCGAAGTCGTTGAAATCCGGGCCATCGGTGTTGCGGTGTTGACCGAGAAGACCGACATCGCCAACGTACGTCTGGAGTTGGCCAATGGT
>JBKJUK010000265.1:0-24522 GCA_046590705.1 Thermoanaerobaculia bacterium | reverse complement strand
AATGGTGGGCGCAGGGATCCGCATCCCACACGCTTTCCCGCAGGGGTTCACCCTGGAAAGCGTCCTCCGCATCACACTCCAGGAGCTCAGGAAACTTCCCGTCGAAGGATGATTCTTGGAGCACAGGCAATCCTGCCTGTGACGAAGTGCTGGTGATCCGAGCGTTGTGATCAGTTCCGGCAGCGCGTCACAGGCAGGATTGCCTGTGCTCCACACTAAATCGTGTCCCCGCCTACTCGCCCTGCGCTGCTCGGCGGCACTTTGCTTCTGCGCGCGCTTCGATCTGTCGGACGCGCTCGCGAGAGAGATGCAGAATCTCTCCGATGTCCCGAAGAGTGAGCTCTTCATCCTGCAGAATTCCGTAGCGGAGTTTCAGCACGGTCCTTTCTTCCAGCGACAAGCTCTCGATCCGTTTCTGCACCGCTCCCCTCTGCTTGGTGTGTTCGAGGTGCGGAGTTCGTTCAGGATCGATCTTCTTGCGCACGCCCTCCGGAATCTCGCTTGCGAGTTCGACCCAGAAGGTCCAGTGACTCTTCGGATTGGGGTTGGTAAAAAGTAGAAGATGAGTGAGTTCACCTTCGCTCAGATCGAGCGCCTCGCAAAGTTTCCGCACGCCTGCAGCCAGAGTCTCCTTCACGAATTCGTGATCGCGATCGAGAAACTCCGCGATTGCGCTGCAACGTTTCGGAACGTTATCGCTGATCCCGTGACGCAACGTGAGAACCAGACGCTCCTTCGCACCGAGGCCGGAGATCTGCGCAAGTAACTCTTCTCGTGTGGCCTGGTCCTGCAGCTCGTCTTCAGCGGAACGTACTGTAGTCTGCTCGATCACGTCGGACAGTTCGGTATGCGACTCCTTGTCGAGTTCTGAACTCAGCGAGAAGTTCTCGTTACTGGCCTGGAGCAGCGTCTGAATGTCCCTGACCGGCACGCCGAGTTTTCCGGCAAGCTCGTCGGTCGTGGGTAGTTGCTTATCCTCTGCGAGAGCTGCTGCAATCGTCTTCTCGAGCCTGTACATCAGATTGGCGCGTTTCGGAGGTAGACGGAACGCACCTCCCTGTTCAGAAAGTGCGTGAAGGATCGACTGCCTGATCCACCAGACCGCGTACGTGATGAATTTCACGTTCTTGTCGGGGTCGAATTTCTTGGCAGCCTGAATGAGGCCAAGGTTGCCCTCGTTGATCAGATCGAGGAAGTGAACATGCGAGTTGCGGAAACGCTTCGCGTACGAAACGACGAAGCGGAGATTCGCTTTGACCAGCGTCTCAATCGCGACCTTGTCATTCTGCTGCGCAAGGCGACCGAGTTCCTGTTCCTCTTCCACAGACAGACGCGGTGTCTGTGCTATCTCCTGTAGATACTGATTGAGGAGATCATGCTCATCGCGATGATCTTCATATCGTCTCATCCGGTCGGGGTTCGCCTCGGTTTCTCGGGTGCGCCGATTCTACATGGAAGGAAGGGTTTTTTGCAGGGATCGAACCGTAACGATCCATCGGCGGGCGAGCTGCGTTGGTCCTGCGTCGGATGGTCCAGTGGCCAATCTCATTTCAGCTACGTGTGGAGCACAGGCAATCCTGCCTGTGACGCGGGGAACTGAATTTGAAACACACTGCTTGATCTTTCGCATGTGGGCCTTGCAAGTTCGCCGATAGGATCGACATGTCGGTCACGCGGAAGAGATCGTCCTTCGAAGTCAGTGCATCGCGCCACAGGCAGGATTGCCTGTGCTCCACACCAGAGAATCAGCCGGCGTGATGTTTCACGCACTGCAGATCGCGGCATGGTGCTTTCACCAGAGCAGTCTCGCGATTCTCGATCCCCATTCGTTTGTCCAGAACCTGCTGGCGTATGAAGCTCAGAATCTCGTCCACCTCCATATCCGCGCCGGACATGTGCCGGTGAAGATTGAGGATCACTTCCACCCCAGCCAGGTTCACCCCGAGATCGCGAGTCAGCCGAAGAATCATCTCGAGACGCTTGAGTGCCTCAGGACCGTACAGCCTGGTGTTGCCGATGGTGCGTGTGGGCTGGAGCAATCCCTCGCGTTCATACTGACGAAGGGTTTGCGGATGAATGTTGTAACGTTCAGAAACGATGGAGATCATGATGAATCCGTCAGCTCGTCGCCTCATCTCTCCTCCTCGCTGAGTCGCGTCATTCGACCGCGACTGTGTGGCACAGGCAATCCTGCCTGTGGCGCGCTGCAGTGAATACCGAGCACGCCGTCACAGGCAGGATTGCCTGTGCCACACAAGTCACTTCCATTCGAAAGAAAACGGGGCGGTTTTCGCCGCCTCACCCTCGTTACTTTTTCTCTTCGTCGACTACTTCTGCTTCGATCACATCCTCATCCGCTTTGGCAGAGCTGTCGGATTGGCCTTCGGATCCCCCGCCGCCCGCATCTGCACCGCTCGCCGACTGCGACGCATACATAGCCTCGGCCATTTTGTGCGATGCAGCCTGTAGCGTCTGCGTTGCGGTCTTGATGTTCTCGACACCGCCTTGCTCGAGCGCCTTGCGCGCATCGCTGAGTGCAGTCTCGAGTGCTGTCACGTCTTCGCCCGAGATTTTGTCGCGATTCTCGTTCAGCATCTTCTCGATGGAGTAGACCAGCGAGTCGAGACCGTTGCGTGCCTCGATCTCTTCGCGGCGGGTCTTGTCTTCGTCGGCATGCAGTTCAGCATCGCGAACGAGCTTCTCAATATCGTCCTTGGCCAATCCTGATGAACTGGTGATGGTGATCTTCTGCTCTTTCCCGGTGCCGAGGTCTTTCGCTGACACGTGAAGAATGCCGTTGGCGTCGATGTCGAATGTGACCTCGATCTGTGGAACGCCACGCGGTGCCGGCGGCATCCCTTCCAGGTTGAACTTTCCGATCAGCTTGTTGTCGCGCGCCATTTCACGCTCGCCCTGAAGAACCTTGATCTCAACGGATGATTGATTGTCTGCAGCTGTTGAGAACGTCTCTGACTTGCGGGTCGGAATGGTGGTGTTACGCTCGATGAGTTTTGTGGTGACTCCGCCGAGTGTCTCGATTCCGAGAGAAAGCGGAGTGACGTCGAGAAGGAGTACGTCCTTCACGTCGCCGGCCAGAACGCCACCCTGGATTGCTGCGCCGATGGCGACGACCTCGTCGGGGTTCACACCTTTGTGTGGTTCCTTACCGAAGTACTCGGTTACCAGACGCTGCACCATCGGAATGCGTGTGGAGCCGCCGACCAGAACGACTTCATGAATATCTTTGGGAGTCAGACCTGCATCAGCCAGAGCCTGCTTCACCGGAGCCATGGTGCGAGCGATGAGATCTCCCACCAGTTGCTCGAATTTCGCGCGGGTGAGTGTCAGCGTCAGATGTTTTGGTCCAGTCTGATCTGCGGTGATGAACGGGAGATTGACTTCGGTAGACATCGTCGAGGAGAGCTCGATCTTGGCCTTCTCGGCTGCTTCCTTCAGGCGCTGCAGAGCCATCTTGTCTTTTGACAGGTCGATGCCCTGATCCTTCCGGAACTCGTCGATGATCCACTCGATCAACTTGTGATCGATGTTGTCTCCGCCGAGGTGTCCGTCACCATTGGTCGATTTGACCTCCACGACGCCTTCGCCGACTTCGAGCACGGAGATATCAAAGGTTCCACCGCCGAAGTCATAGACGGCGATGGTCTCGTCGCTTTTCTTGTCGAGACCGTAGGCCAGAGCCGCGGCGGTCGGTTCGTTGACGAGACGCTCGACCTTCAGACCGGCGATCTCACCGGCGTCCTTGGTGGCCTGTCGCTGCGAGTCGTTGAAGTAGGCGGGGACGGTGATGACGGCGCGATCGACCTTCTCGCCAAGGTAATCTTCCGCGGCCTGCTTGAGCTTCTGCAGGATCATGGCGGAGATCTCGGGAGGCGAGTACATCTTTCCGGAGATGTCGATGCGGGCGTCGTTGTTGCTGCCCCCATCGACCTTGAAGGGAACCATCTTCATCTCTTCGTTGACTTCGTTGAACTTGCGTCCCATGAAGCGCTTGATGGAGAAGACGGTGTTCTCCGGATTGGTGATGGCCTGACGCTTGGCGACCTGACCGACCAGCCGCTCGCCCGACTTGGCGAAGCCGACTACGGAAGGTGTGATACGGCTGCCTTCGGCGTTGACGATGACTTTTGCTTCACTGCCTTCCATGACTGAGACGACCGAGTTTGTCGTTCCAAGGTCGATACCGATGATCTTGCTCATTGAATCTCCTTCGTACCGAAGTTGAGTGTTGGGCTATCAAGTTACAACGAATTTCGAAACTTGAGTCTCCGAGCATTAATTCCAGCTAACTGCTTGACCAGCCACCCTTGCAATGAATTTCTCCGGCCGCTGTTATCATCCTCGGCAGTTTTAATCCGGAGGACCCTCATGTTGAATCGCTTCATGCCTGCTGCGGCAGTCAACGTTTCCACCGCGGACAGCATCGCCCGCGAGCGTTCGTTTATTCGCACCGTCTACGCCTGGATGTTTGGCGGGCTGATGATTACCGCCATGGCATCTCTGTGGGTAGTGCTCTCGCCCGCAATGAAGAACCTCATCCTCGGCACACCCGGCGTAATGATGGGTTTGATCGTCGTCGAGTTCGGGTTGGTTCTGTTTCTTTCGTTCAGATTGCAGAAACTGTCGCCAGGAGCGGCGGCTTCACTCTTTCTTGTTTATTCGCTACTGAACGGACTCACGCTCAGCGTGATCTTCTTTGTCTACAGCATCGGATCGGTTGCGGCGGCTTTCGTCACTGCGGCCGGAATGTTCGGGGCCATGAGCATCTACGGTCTGGTCACCAAGCGTGACCTGACCGGCTGGGGCTCATTCTTTTTCATGGGATTGATCGGTATCGTGCTCTGCTCGATCGTAAACATCTTCATGAAGAGCAGCGCCCTTTCCTTCACCATCAGCGTGGTCGGCGTCTTCGTCTTCGTCGGTCTGACGGCGTACGACACGCAGAAGCTGAAGTCCTACGCAGCGGCTGCCGGCTCGCAGACCACCAACTTCGCCATCATTGGTGCGCTGGCGCTCTACCTCGACTTCATCAATTTGTTTCTCATGCTTCTCCGCCTCTTCGGCGGACGGCGCGATTAACTTTTCGCATCAAAGCGGAAAAGCAAAAGAGCGACCGCGAGGTCGCTCTTTTTTTCTTTGTTTATTGCCCGAAAATACTCCGCAGATCGATGAGTAGGGGCGCCCTGCGGGCGCCCGCTCCCCGGTGCATTTCTGCGGAAGGCCGAGGGAGCGGGCGAGCGCAGCTCGCCCCTACGCCTTCGGCGCGTCCGGCTCACCCGATCAGACGTTTATCGACCGCGCTCCAGTCCAGGTTGGCCATGAACGCTTCGATGTACTTCGGCCGGTCTGCCGGCTTGTAGTCGAGCAGGAAAGCGTGTTCCCAGACGTCCATCACCACGATCGGCTTGTAGCCTGCGACGTTGCCTTCCTCGTGCATGTTCACCCAGTGATTCGAGAGCTGGCCGTTCGAGGGATCCTGATAGCAGATGGCCCAGCCGACTCCGCGCATTTTCCCGACCGCGGTGAATTCCGTTTTCCAGGCATCGAAGCTGGCGTAGCTCTTCTCGACCGCCTGGCGAAACTTCGACTCCTTATTGGCCTCTCCGTCGCCCTGCTTCTTCATGTTGTCGAAGTAGTACTCATGGAGAACCATGCCGTTGTACTCGAACCCAAGGCGGCGTTTGAGTTCCGCAAAGAGCGGCATGGTGTCGGGAGTCAACGGCGCACCACCCATCATCTCCGCGATGCGGGTGTTGAGGCGATTGGTCTCGTTGACGTATCCCTCGTACAACTTGAAATGAATCTCCAGCGTCTGATCGGAAATCCCGGTCAAACCGCTCAGGTCGAACTGTCTTGGCTTGTAGCTTTTCTGTTCCACGCTTCCTCCTGAAATTTCGAATACGGCGTTGGTACTACGACTGCAGCCACTGTAGCCGGATGTATGCCCGTCCTGGAAAACCGATGTGCACCACGCCTTCTACCGTTGGGCGAGCCGCGCTTTCCCGCCTCCAGGTGCCTTTCGCGAAGACGGCCGAGAGAGCGGGCGCCCGCAGGTCGCCCCCACGCACGTGCCGGGAATCAGGCGTTGCCTCGGAAAGTCGGTATGCCATTTGCTACTCGAATGGCAAAACGAAGGAGGCTTCAAAACAATGAACCGTAAACTCGCACTCTCATTCATGATGTTGCTCGTATTGGTGGTCGGTGGCGCATGTCAGTCGCTGAACCAGGTCACTCCAGCCGGACTCGACAACGCAGCGATCGAAGTAGAAGTCCGCGCCAAGATGGCTGAGGACATCGAACTCAAGTCGTTCGGTCTCTCGGTTGCCGTAGACAACGGTGTGGTCACTCTCGGTGGAAACGTCGAGAACAACGACCAGCGTGTGAAGGCCGGACAGGCTGCCCGCGACGTGAAAGGTATCAAGAGCGTCATCAATAACATCACCATCAAGAAGTAGTGGATACTGCAGCGATTCGTCAGGACGGTCCATGCGGACCGTCCTTTTTCGTTTGGGCCGACCCCGGCTGTTCTATCTGCCGGCGAATGTCGACGTGCTAACCTAGCGCGCTCTCAGCAGGCCTCCTGGCCCCGTAGCTCAGTCGGATAGAGCGGAAGTTTCCTAAACTTTAGGTCGCAGGTTCGATTCCTGCCGGGGCCACCAGCTTTCTGATGAACGCAGAACGCAGAGGGATGAAGTAAGAAACTTCACTCGATGCACCTGCGTTACAAATTCGACACGGCGTAGGCGTCGCGGGACTTCCTTTGCTAACATGTTCTGCGCAGGAAGCCAGTACGTGAAGGGGTGGAGCGAACGTGCAACTGTGGGACTCTTTTCAACACTCGGGATTCGTCGGCAAAGCCGTTCTGTTCATCCTGCTCGCGTTCTCCTTCATTTCCTGGGCAATCATCGCCATCGTCGCCATCCGCTTTTCGCGAGTTGGTAAAGCGAGCCACCAGTTCCTCAACACATTCAGACGCAGCCGCCGACTGAGCGAGGCCAGGTCCGCCACTTCCGAGACCTCTCACTCCCCACTTGTCGGACTCTTCCGCGCCGGATACGCGGAGATCGAAGATCAGGTCGAGTTGAGCGGCGGTACAAATCAGATATGGTCCATCGAATCCGTGGAACGTTCGCTCCAGCGGGCCACTCGTCTGGAAGCAACCCGCCTCACCAAGAACCTGCAGTTCCTCGCCACCACGGCCGCCGCCACGCCATTCATCGGTCTCTTCGGGACGGTGTGGGGAATCATGGACGCGTTCCGAAACATCGGCACGACCGGCTCGGCCTCCATTGTTGCAGTGGCTCCCGGAATCTCCGAAGCGCTGATCAACACGGCAGCCGGCCTGTTCGCGGCGATCCCCGCGCTCATGGCCTACAACTATTTCGTATCCCGTGTCCGCGAATCGCGCGGCGAAATGGATGACTTCAGTCTCGAGTTCCTCAACCTCACCGATCGCAATTTCGTTCGACGCGGATGAGAACTTCTCGCCGTCACCGTTCGTCTCAGGAGTAATTCATGGCCTTCAAGACCGACTCGAGCGACGAACTGTCCAGCCTCTCCGAGATCAACGTGACGCCACTGGTCGACGTCATGCTGGTGCTGCTGGTGATCTTCATGATCACTGCACCGCTCATGACTCAGGGTCTTACCGTCGAACTTCCGCCGGCTGAAGGGAAGAGTTTCGAGACCGCTACGGACGAGCCTTCGCGCATCTCGGTGGCTGCCGACGGTGCCGTCTTTCTCGATGGTGCCGCGATCGACAAATCTCTCGATCTCGAGATCAGTCTCGGGTCAATGCTTCGCGGTAAAAAGGTGAAGAAGGCTGTGCTCGAAGCCGACAAAAACGTGGCCTACGGAAACGTGATTGCCGTCATGGACGTGATGAACCGCGCCGGCGTCGAGCAACTTGGCATGATGACCAGCCCAAGGGAGACGACCAATGCAGGACGCCGTCGCCAGCGTTCTCAATGAGCGGCGTGGCTCGGGACCGGGCCTCTCGGCCGGTGTCCTCCTGTCTGCAGCTCTGCACGCCTCGATCTTCGGCGCCTTCTTTCTGAAACGCTCAACTGCCGAATCCGTCCAGGTGTCGCCCGCACTCACCATCCGGCTGGCATCTCCCTCACCAACCGCAGCAGTCTCTAGAGAACCGGCGAAGCGTCCCGCTGCGGCCCTTCCTGCTGCCATAAAAACTCCGGAAGCTGTCATTGCGCCTGCCCCGAAGGCCGTCGCACCTGAACCGGTGAAGAGCGTTCCGGTCACGGAGAAATCTCTCTTTGGAAAGCAGGACAAACTGAGTGCTCCCCCCGAGAAAAAGGCCGTTACGCCGTTGACGAGACCGGTACCTGCGCCCCTCTCGTCCCTGCCTTCTGCAGTGAAAACTTCTCAGCCTCCCGCAGTTGGCAAA
Organism: Thermoanaerobaculia bacterium; assembly: GCA_046590705.1. GTDB lineage: Bacteria > Acidobacteriota > Thermoanaerobaculia > Gp7-AA8 > Gp7-AA8 > JBKJUK01. Next base: position 16,100 of record JBKJUK010000265.1, on the reverse strand, counting down.
CCGCTTCCGGCTCTCGGTGCCGCAGGCGTGGCGTCTTTTGAAGGCGGCACCGTCTCCGACTTCTACGTGCAGCGAATGCTTACACTCATCGGAGAGCACTGGTTCAGGCCGAACAGCGGAGATCTGATCGCGCAGGTCTTCTTCAAAATCAATCGAGATGGAAACATCGCGGAAGTTAAAATCGTCAAGTCGAGTGGCAACGAATTGTTTGATCGAGCCGCACTTCGCTCCATCGCCGAAACCTCGCGTCTCCCTGCTCTCCCACCCCCGTTCAACGGGCAATATCTCGGCGTCACCCTGACCTTCCATTGAGCAGGAGTTGAACATGCAGGAAACCCTTAAACGCCTATCGCTCCTTTGCATCGCGCTGGCGGTGCTCTTTCCTCCGTCCGCCATGGCACAGCAGCAGATTGGCGTCGATATCTACAAGTCGCAGTCCGCCTCGGCCATCAAAATGGCCATTCCCTTTCCTTCCATGGCAGCCGAGGTAACGCCTGACGCGATACGGGAGCCCTTCTACAATCCGCTCATTCGGGATCTTTCCTTCGCAGAGATCTTCTCGATCGTCTCTCTTCCGCCGAATCAGGTAAACATCGCAACTGCGAAGAAGGCAGGCGCACAACAACTTCTGACGATTGCCTTCAAGCTCGAGGAAGCGGAGTACGTCGCGGAAGTCCGATTGACTGAAGTCGGGAGCGGCACCGTGCAACTCGCGCGCAGGTATCGAGGAAGCGCAGCCGCCCTGCCGAGAATTGCTCACACCATCGCTAACGACCTTCTGATCTTTTTCAACGGCAAGCCGGGGATCTTCCTGTCACAGATCGCGTTCGTCTCGAATCGCGACGGCAACAAAGAGATCTACCTCATGGATTACGACGGCTCGAACCAGCGTCGGATCACCTTTCACAAATCGCTGACGATCTCGCCCGACTGGGCGCCAGACAACGACCGGCTGGTGTACACCTCCTTCGCCAAAGGCACCAGCGATCTCTACATCGTGAACCGCCGTGGAGGCGGGCGTATAAGGCTGACTACCGGCGTCAACCTGAACATTTCCCCCACTTTTTCACCGGATGGTCAGGACATCGCCTTCGTCGGTTCCGTCAACGGAAATCCCGATATCTATCTGATCCGCGACAACGGCACCAACCTTCGCCGGCTCACCAGCAACTCTTCGATCGAATCGACTCCGTCCTGGAGTCAGACCGGCCGGCAGCTGGCCTTCACTTCCTCGCGAAACGGTACGCCGCAGATCTACGTGATGGATGCCGAGGGTACGAATGTGAGGCGCATTTCTTTCGATGGGGACTGGAATGATGACGCGGTCTGGTCCCCTGCCGGCGATGAACTCGCGTACACCTCACGGGTCAACGGACGGTTTCAGATTCGGGTCATGAACCTTTCCAGCCGGCAGAGTCGCATCATTGCAGGTGAAGGCTCGAATGAGCAGCCGACCTGGGCACCCGACGGGAAATCGCTGGTCTTCATGTCCAATCGCAACGGCAACTGGCAGATTTACCGTGTGAAAGCAGATGGAACGGACCTTCGGCTACTCACCTCGAGTGGGATCAACAGCGCACCCGACTGGTCGAAGAAACCTGAGTAAGTGAATGAAACACGGCGTAGTGGCCACTAAAAGGCCTCTGTTATTATGCGCCGGCCGAATCTGGAGGAAGTTGATCATGAATAAATTCTCACGCCTGACCCTCGTTGCCGCTCTGCTGGTGGCCTTTCTGGGAATGACCAGCGCCTGCCGTACCAAGACCCGCAAGAACACCAGGCCTACGGTTACGCCGACTACTACGGATTCCGTTGGCGAGGTAGGGATGCCTGCCACGACCACGACTCCCACCACCAAAGTGGAAGACCCGGCAGACTTCGTCGACGATACCCCGCGGGTGACCTCGGACAACGTCGACCTCGGTGGTGATATCGATACGCTCAATCGCAGCGCACAGGAAAAGGGCTGGATTCGCGATGCATTCTTCGAGTACGACGCCGTGACTTTGTCAGCGGACGCCCAGGACGCATTGACGGCCACAGCGACGTGGCTCAAAGCTCACCCGGAATTCGCTCTGATGCTGGAAGGTCATTGCGATGAGCGGGGCACTGAACAGTACAACCTGGCACTTGGCGACCGGCGCGCCAATACTGCGCGCGAATTTTTGATCACACTCGGGGTGAGCGACGATCGCCTCCGAACGGTCAGCTATGGCGAGGAACGACCCTTTGGCACTGGTGGATCGGAAAGCGATCACGCCAGAAATCGACGAGCGCATCTCGTGCTCGTCAGGAAGTAACGATGCGCCGGTTCGCGCTGTTTCTTCTCGCCGCACCTTTCCTGATGACTGCCTGCGCCTCGTCGGGCGACATGAAGCAGCTCCAGAATCAGATCAGCAGCCTGGAAGATCAGGTTGCCGAGATGAAACGCAACGCCAGTAGCAAGGACGAGGTCGCGCGCATCAACGAGAATCTCGCGCGTCAGACCGAGACCCTGCTCAAGTCGAACGGTGAACTCACGGCGCGCGTCGGTGCAATCGACTCGCGGCTGGAGAACTCGCAGGGTACGATCGAACAGACCAACTACCGGATTGACCGGCTGGTTCAGCAGGTCACGCAGACCGAACGCCAGGTGAAGGAACTACAGTCCGCAGCCGCTGCCGCTCTTCCAGTGGGCGGTACCATGCCCTCGACCGAGATCACGGTGCAGCCGTCGTCCGGTCCTGGCGAGGACCCGCTGGAGGTTTATCAGTCGGCGCAGAGAGACTATCAACGAGGAAACTACGAACTCGCCTTGCAGGGATTCCGAGAGTTCGTCGCCGCCAATCCCAAGTCGGACCTGGCCGACAACGCTGCCTACTGGGCAGGAGAATCGGTTTTTTCCCAGAAAAAGTTTCGCGAAGCGATCGCGCAGTTCGATTCTGTCATCAATACCTACCCGAAATCGGATAAAGTGCCAGCCGCGCTTCTCAAGAAGGGCTACGCCTATGTGGAGCTCGGTGAGAAAGCACAAGGCGTTGTGCAGTTACAATACGTCGTTCATGAGCATCCTCGGGCTTCTGAAGCAGCGCTGGCCCGACAGAAACTCAAGAGTCTAGGAATTGAAACAAAGTAAGCGCAGTTACCACGTAATCGATACGAGAGGAGATTTTCATGGCTAACATCAGATCGGCCGAGAAGCAGAGACGTCAGGCCGAGAAAGCAAAGGCGAGAAACCGGGCAGCGACGTCAAAGCTCCGGACTCAGCTCAAGAAGACGAAGGCGGCCATTGCCGTCAACGCCGATGGGCTTCCCGCCATGGTGAGCGAGACGTTTTCGATCATCGACAAGGCAGCGCGGAAACGTACGATCAAAGGCAACACCGCAGATCGCTACAAATCCCGCATCGCCGCCGCCGCAAAGCGCGCCAACACCGCCGCTGCCGCGAGCAAGTAAACCGCTCAGCAGAAGTTCACATATCGACTGCCGACAGATCCAGAGGGAGCGAGAGCTCCCTCTTTTTTTGTTCTGGTGATGAACTCAGAACTCAGAACGATGAAGTAAGAAAGTAGACGAAACGTCTACACAGAAAATACCGGAATGTCCGGCGCCCACGCGGCGTCATTCCGATGAGCACTTCACGCTCTCGATACCTTGCGCAATGTGAGTGCGAAGAGGAATCTCCGGTCCGCGCCGCGGGGTCGTACCTTCAGACCGCGGCTGCACGGAACGGAGATCCTCTTCTCACTCAAGGCTGCGCGATGCTCACGATCACGCGGCTCAACGGAATGACGGAGACGCGAAAGTGACACCTGCATCACAACTCAAGCGGAACGAGGTCGGGCTTCGAACTTACGGCAGCGCCTCACAGGCAGGATTGCCTGTGCTCCACACGTAGCGAATATGAGATCGAGAGCGGGACCAAGTCACGCGCGAGCGGCAACACGCGCATCCGAAAGCGGAGCGTGATCAAACGGGGTCAGATGCGAGGCGGAGCGAGGTCGGACGGTGAGGCGTGGCCTAACCCACCTTGAAACCGGCCGGCCGACGCGACAACGAAGCAGATGGCCTCGTTTCATCACGCGGCTCAAAAGCCCTCGAGGAGGCTGATGACTAAGGCCTCGGCAAACCTTCGTGCGATTTCTCTGATAGCTCTGGTCTCCTGATCGAAGGCGTCGGAAGCATCGAGGCTGATCGGATAGGTCTCGGTGAATCTGTACTGATCATTCTTCCAGATGACTTTCTCTTCCGCTGTGCGATCCACGAGTTCGATCTTGGCCGTGACCGCCACCTGGTACTGGGTGGCTCTGCCCCGCTCATCGAAGGCCACCGGATTGATGTTGAAGGTCTCGATCACGCCGCGCAGAACCGCGTCCGACTTTTCACCGCCGGAAACCAGTTTCAGTCGACCCCTGGATACGATTTCTTCCGCTACAGCCTGAGTGACCTGCTGCTCGAGTTCCACGCGCGTGGTTCGATTAATGAACGAAGGAATCTGAATGGTCTGGATGTTGGCAGGAAGGAAATTACCTCGCCCCACCAACGCGTAACCGCAGCCCGAGATCGCTATCGCTGAGAGCAGGAAAAACAGGCTAACGCGTTTCATCGAATCACCAGATTCACGAGTTTGCGAGGGACCACAATTGTTTTCACCACCGTCATTCCCTCCAGATAGGACGCGATCTTCTCGTGTGCGCGCACTCTGTCGAGCAACTCTTCCTGCGAAATATCGATCGGCACCGAGAGATCTCCGCGAAGCTTTCCGTTGATCTGAATGGCGATGGTAGCCTCATCTTCCGCCATGTGGGCAGCGTCAGCGACTGGCCAGCGCGACAGAACGAGCAGCGAGTCGCTCCCCATCTGCTCCCAGAGTTCTTCGGTGATATGCGGAGCAAATGGATGCAGTAGTTGCAGCAGGGCCCGCAAAGCCTCGGTCGCAACAGCGCGATTGCTTCCACCCGCGTTTAGGTATTCGTTGGCCGCGTTGGTAAGTTCCATCAGCGCGGAGATCGCTGTATTGAACTCGAACCGTTCGATGCGCTGTGTGACTGCCGCGATGGTCTGGTGAGTCTTGCGTCGAAGTTTGACCTCCGCAGAAGTTGCAGGAGCTTCTGCGACGGTGCCGCTTCCCTCACCCAGCCGGGAGATGTTCTCGTTCAGATTCCAAACCCGGTTCAGAAAGCGCCAGGCTCCTACCACGCCTTCGTCTGACCATGCGGCTTCCTTCTCTGGAGGCGCGATGAAGAGCGTGTACACACGCTCAGTGTCCGCTCCGTAGTAGGCGATCAGCTCGTCAGGGGGAACCACGTTGAAGCGGGACTTCGACATCTTTCCGACTTCCGGCACCAGCTTCTGGCCGGTACTCTTCCGAAAGTGTTCACCATTCCGCGAGTCGACCTCGTCGAGAGGAACCCAGGACATGCGGTCGGCGGGATCACGATACCCTTCCTTGGTGATCATCCCCTGATTGAACAGCCTCGTGAACGGCTCCTCGAAGTTGACGAGATTCATATCGTGGAGCACACGGCAGACGAATCGCGAATAGAGCAGATGCAGAATGGCGTGCTCGATTCCTCCGATGTACTGATCGACTGGCAGCCATCGATTGACGAGGTCCGAATCAAAAATTACCTTGTCGTTCTTCGAGGAAATGAAACGCGCGTAGTACCACGATGAATCGACGAAGGTATCCATGGTGTCGGTTTCGCGACGCGCGTTTCCGCCGCACTTCGGGCAGGTCGCATTCACGAACGAGTCGAGTTTCGCCAGCGGATTGCCCTGCTTCCCGGTGAAGGGAACATCGAGTGGGAGTCTGACTGGAAGCTGATCCTCCGGAACCGGTACCAGCCCGCAGCTATCGCAGTACAGCATTGGAATCGGAGTTCCCCAATACCGCTGACGTGAGATGAGCCAGTCACGCAGGCGGTACCGAACGGCCTTGCGACCGATTCCCCGCGCTTCGATCTCGAGGGCAATGGCCTCGATTGCAGCAGTGGTGGCGAGTCCGGTAATGGAACCGGAGTCGACCGACACGGCTGCATCCTTCTCCACGAACGCTTCTTCCATCGTGGTCACGTCGGCCGCAGTGCCGCCGGCTGGCGCGACCACCACGCGCATCGGCAGATCGAACTGTTTTGCGAATTCGAAGTCGCGCTGGTCGTGCGCTGGTACGGCCATGATGGCGCCCGTCCCGTACTGCGGCAGGACGAAGTTCCCCAGCCAGATCGGAACCTGCTCGCCACTAAACGGATTCACCGCAGTCGATCCGGTGAATCTCCCTTCTTTGCCTGTGGCCTCGCTCTGTCGCTCGAGATTGGTCTGATTGCGAACCTTCTCGCTCCAGCGGAGGATTTCAGCCGCGTCGCCTGCATTGGCGATCAGCGCAGGAACATCGGGATGTTCGGGAGCGAGCACCAGAAAGGTCGCGCCGTAGATGGTGTCTGGTCGAGTGGTGAAAACCGTGAGGGATTTCCCGAGGGATGGCACCTCGAATTGAACGTCCGCGCCGACCGATCTCCCGATCCAGTTGCGCTGCATCAGCTTCACTTTCTCCGGCCAGTGAACGAGCGAGTCGAGCCCCGCGTCGAGCCTGTCCGCGTAGTCGGTGATCTTCAGGAACCACTGTTCGAGTTCTTTCTGGGTGACCTCGCTGCCGCAGCGCTCGCATCGGCCGTCGACGACCTGCTCGTTGGCCAGCACCGTTGCGCAGCTGGGACACCAGTTCACAGGAGAGTTCTTGCGGTAAGCCAGTCCACGTTCGTACAGGCGGAGGAAGAGCCACTGATTCCAGCGGTAGTAATCTTCGTCGCACGACGCGAACTCTTTCGACCAGTCGTAGAGAATGCCCCAGGCCTCGAACTGCGTCTTTTCTCGCGCGATGTTGCTGCGCGTCCACTCGCCAGGATGCGTTCCTCGGCGGATCGCTGCGTTCTCCGCAGGAAGTCCGAAAGCGTCCCAGCCCATGGGATTGAGTGCAGCCATGCCTTTCATGCGAAGAAATCGGTAGTAGGCATCGCCGAGGATGTAGTTGCGGCCATGCCCGACATGCAGGTCCCCGGAGGGGTAGGGAAACATGTTGAGCATGTAAAACTTTTCGCCGGGCTGCGTGACATCGATCTCCGCAACGCGATCAGTCACCCATCTCTGCTGCCATTTCTTTTCGATCAGTTTCGGTTCGTAAGACATGCACACATCCGGCTCGAGTAGTTACGCGGGGCGAAGTATAGCGGGTGGAGAAGCGGCCGGGGGCCGGGGTCTGAGAGCGAGAAGCGGCCGGGGGCCGGGGTCGGGGGGCCGGGGCCGGGGTCGGGGTCGGAGGGTTGAAGTCGGAGGGCCGAAGCAAAAGACCGCGATCACTATCCGACACGTCATTCCGATGAGCACGGGATGAGTTTGCAAGCTTGCGTGCTTTGAGTGCGAAGAGGAATCTCCGTTCCGCGCCGCGATGGTCGTCCTGACTCTCCGCGTCTGCGCGGACCGGAGATTCCTCCTCGCACTGACTTCGTCGCAGTTGGATGACCGCGCGGCTCGTCGGAATGACGACGCGGTAGAACAGGGGCGATCCCGCGCGCCTTTACTCCGGCCCCCCGACCCCGGCCCCCGGCCCGCATTTCAGCGTAAACGTCACCGGTCCGTCGTTCTCCAGCGCCACCAGCATGGTCTCCCGAAATCTCCCCGTCTCCACCGGGATCCCCGTTGAGGCAAGTTCACAGACGAAGATGTCGAAGAGTACCCGCGCTCGCTCGGGCGCTTCAGCGTTGTCGAAACTGGGGCGCCGCCCACGCTCGATCGACCCGGCCAGTGTGAACTGAGACACCGCCAGGATCGACCCGCCAACGCCAGCCAGGTCCAGATTCATTTTTCCCTCAGCATCCGAGAAGATTCTGAGTTCGCGGATCTTCTTCGCGGCGGCCTGCATGGTGGCCTCGTCGTCACCCTTCTCTACACCCGCGAGAATCAGCAGACCATGCCCGATGCGGCTCACCACGACGCCGTCTACCTCGACAGACGCCTTACGCACCCGTTGTACGACGGAAAGCATCTCTACCTCCGTAAGAACTCTGGTCGTTTCGGACTGATCGTTCTAGAATCCACTTCCCACACTGTCGTGGTCTCCGCGACGGAAATCAAATCACATTACCTAGGAAAAGGAGACACGCATGAGCGTGAATAAAGTCATTCTCGTAGGCCGACTCGGCAAAGACCCGGAGGTCAAGGCCACACCATCAGGAACCACCGTGGCCAAGTTCTCTCTGGCCACCGACGAGAAGTTCACCGACAAGAGCGGTGAAAAGCAGGAACGCACCGAGTGGCACAACATCGTGGCCTGGTCACGGCTCGGAGAAATCTGCGGCCAGTATCTGAAGAAGGGAAAACTCGTCTACATCGAGGGTTCAATTCGCACCGAATCATGGGATGACAAAGAGAGCGGTCAGAAGAAATACCGCACCGAAATCATCGCCCAGACCATGCAAATGCTCGACCGAAAGGGCGACGAGGATGGCGGTGGGGGCAGCTCGTACAGTGGCGGCGGCTCATCGGCCGGTTCCGGTGCGAAGCGATCCAATAGTGCGCCGGCCAACGACGACTTCGACGACGACGTACCTTTTTAGTTCGAAAGCGGCCGGGGGCCGGGGTCGGGGGGCCGGAGTAGGAGCGCAACCCACGCAAAGACTCCTAAGGCGCGTTGCGCCCGCCCGCTCTCCCTTGCATTCAAGAATAACCGGGGGAGTTGTGCGAGCGCTGCTCCTCCTACGACCAAGACCTTGCCGTTCGTTCCGCGGCCGAGGTTGGTAGGTTAAGAACCAGCAGTTAGGAGCCGGTAACCAGTGGAGTCTTGCTGGTTGCTGGCTCTTTTTTGTTCAGTAAACTGTGTGGGCGGAAGGAACATGGCTCGACCTGACATTCCGCTGCAGGACCGGGTAATGGAGCAGAGTCGAGGTCGCGGCTCCTCTCGCTGTCGTTGATCCTGGCCCGCCTGCTGAAGAACCGGTTCTACTCCGGCCCCCTGACTCCGGCCCCAGGCCCGGCTACTGCCTTTACGTCCATTCCTCGCGTCCACTCTTTCCTGTCCCCGGCGTGCGATCCCATTTCCTTCGGTCTCCGTCATCGAGCTGACCCGGATTCTGGCTGTGCCTGGTCGATTTGAAGACTTCGCAGAACTTGATCACTTCTTCTTCGAGTGCGCGGAACGATTGCAGAGGCTCCGATTTCGCCCGCAGGTCGTGGCAGAACTGGCGGTACTCCTCCGCGCGCTCCACCGCTTGATCGAACCGTTTCGAGAGTGCTTCGTCTTCCTTGGTACGACGCTCGAGATGTTCGACCAGTTCAGGCATCCGTTCAATCTGGCTGCAGAAGAGCAGCACATCGTTCCCTGCCATGAGTGAACGCTCGGCGTTCTGCCGGAAGTCACCGAGGTCCGCCACGGCGTGCATCTCCATGTCATCGGTGATGGCCACTCCGTTGAAGCCGACGACCTCTCTCAGCAGATGCGTGCTGATCCGGCTGCTCAAGGTCGCCGGCACCGGCGGCTGCTCGATCTTCGGATACGTGAGATGACCGACCATCACTGCGCGAGCTTCATTGGCCATCGCGAAGTACGGCAGCAGGTCGACCTCGCGCAACTCCTCGATCGAGGCGTTTGCGAAGGATTCACCATAATGGGGGTCGCCGTTGCCGTCACCCATACCTGGGAAGTGCTTGATGACCGAGGCCACTCCGGCGCTTGCTTCACCTCGCATGAATTCGGTCGCGAGTTCGATGACGCTTGCAGCGTCACGCCCGAAGCAGCGTCGCTCCAGGCCCTTGGTCGGAACTTCGCGACGGACGTCGACTACCGGCGCCAGATTGATCTCGATGTCGAAGTAGCGCAGGGCCTGTCCGATGATGCGTCCGAGCCAGGCCGACAGCTCACGCGGTTGATCACCTTCGGAGAACGCTTCCGCACTCGGCAGGCCGGGAAGGAGAGTTCGCAATCGATCGACGCGCCCTCCCTCCTCGTCGATCATGATCAGCGGCGGCTTTTCCGGAGCCAGCGCTTTCACTTCCCGCACGAGTTCCACCAGCTGACGGGCGTTATCGACGTTCCGACCGAAAAGCACCACCGCGTAAGGGGTGTACTTCGTTAAAATTTCTTTCTCGAGTTCAGTGAGGGTGTGACCAATCAAACCGAACCCTAAAATCTGACGTCCCATCATGACTCCGTTAATCGCGTCTTCATCCGATGCAGCGCGTTGAGCGCGTCAAGCGGCGACAAGGTGTTTAGATCGAGCTCCCGGAGCTCGCGAATGGCCTGTTCTTCCTTCGAATCGAAAAGCGACAGCTGCCCCCGCTTTGCAGGAGTGAGGCCGTCACTCTTGAGGGTCGCTTCTACCACCGCGCGTTCCTTCCGCTCCAGAGTGCTGAGAATCTCCCGCGCGCGCTCGATCACCGATTGCGGAATTCCGGCCAGTTTCGCAACCTGAATCCCGTAGCTCTTGTCCGCCGCCCCTTCCACCACTTTGCGCAGGAAAATAATCTGCTCGTTCCATTCTTTCACGGCCACATTGCAATTTCCCACACGGGCCCTGGTCTTCGCCAGATCGGTAAGTTCGTGGTAGTGCGTGGCAAAAAGTGTGAGCGGCGTTCGCCTGGCCCCATCGTGCAGGAACTCCACGATGGCCCAGGCCAGCGACAACCCGTCGAAGGTGGCCGTCCCGCGACCGACCTCGTCCAGGATGATCAGCGACCGGTCGGTAGAGTTGTTCAGGATGTTGGCCGTCTCCTGCATCTCCACCATGAAGGTCGACTCACCCCGGGCCAGATTGTCGGACGCGCCCACCCGCGTGAAGATCCGGTCGAAAATGCCGAGTCGCGCTCTCGCCGCCGGAACGAAGGACCCGATCTGATTCAACAGCACGATCAGCGCGACTTGCCGCAGGTAGGTCGACTTGCCGCCCATGTTCGGGCCGGTGATGAGTTGAATGGCGTTCCTTTCCTGATCAATGCAGGTCGAGTTCGGGATGAACTTCTCCGAAGTCAGCGTTTCCACGACCGGATGCCTTCCCTCCTCGATATCGATCTCGGTGACTTCGCTCAACTGCGCGCGGACGAAGCGATTTCGAATGGCGACCGAGGTGAGAGACATGAGCGCGTCGAGATCGCCGATGCTGCGAGCGGTGCGCATCAGGGCCGGCGACTCCGCCGCGATCTCACGCATCAAGGTTTCGAACAACTCGATCTCGATGACCCTGGCCCTCTCTTCGGCCCCGATGATCTTCGACTCGAGTTCTTTCAACTCCGGCGTGATGTACCGTTCAGCGTTGACCAGGGTCTGCTTGCGAATGTAGTCATCCGGTACCCGCGCCAGATTGGACTTCGAAACCTCGATGTAATAGCCGAAGACGCTGTTGTAGCGAATCTTCAGCGAGCTGATTCCGGTGCGCGCTCGCTCTTCTGTCTCGATGCGTAGCAGGATCGATTTCGAGTCGCGGGCAATGGTCCGCAGCTCATCGAGTTCAGGATGCACTCCGCTCCGCACTGCTCCACCATCACGAATGAAAGCAGGTGGCTCGTCGCTGAGCGTGCTGCGAATCTTCGACGCCACACCTGACGGAGGCTCGACCTGTGCGCGCAACTCCTGCAGCAGTGGCCCGGCCACACCCTCGAGCACATCCCTCAAGGTCGTGGCCGCGTCAAGCGAATCCGCAAGCGCCACACAGTCTCGCGGCGAGGCTGAGAAGAGCGTGATCCGCGAATTCAGCCGCTCCAGATCGCCGATTTTCGTTGCGGCATTCACGGCCCGATCCAGTAGCAGTCGATCACGCGAGAGTTCATCCACCGCGTCGTGTCTCGCGAAAATCTCCTCACGAATTTTGAGCGGCCGGCAGAGCCAGCGCCGGAGCGTGCGACTCCCCATGGCTGTGCGGGTCACATTGAGCACATTCCAGAGCGTCGCTTTAGCCCGCGCATCCCGGTTGTCGAACACTTCGAGGTTCTGCAGCGTCGAGGCGTCGAGTTCGAGCCAGCTGTTGTCTCCCTCGACGCGCAGCACCGAGACATGCGTCAGTTCGCGCTTGTGCGAGTTCGTTGCGTACGTCAGCGTGGCTGCTGCGGCGGCGATGCGCGGATCTCCCTTCTCCAGGCCGAATCCGCGCAGCGACTGCGTTCCCAGCCGCCGCGTCAGCGTTCGGAACGCGTTCTCCGATTCGAACTGACTTTCCTCAGCTGAGTTCAGAGGCAGCGGCGCGAAGGCAACCTGTAATTCCGCCTTCCGCGGCCCAGGGACGATCATCTCTCGCGGATCAAAGCGCGCAAGATCGTCCCGCAGACCGGGATCCTGGAGGCTCTCGTACGAGGTGGCGAAGAAGTCGCCAGTGGAGATGTCGAGCCAGGCCGCACCGACTCGGCTCTCATCTGGTGCCAGACCGACCAGATAGCAGGAATCGCGCTCGAGCAGCGAGCCCTCGATGATCGTGCCGGGAGTGATGACGCGTACCACTTCCCGCTTCATCAGACCTTTTGGATTGGCAGGATCGACGATCTGCTCGCCGAGGGCCACGGTCAGTCCACTCTTTACCAGCCTGGCGATGTACTGCTCGGCGGCGTGAAAGGGAATGCCGCACATCGGAGTCTCGGATTCCCCGCCTTTCCCTCTGGCAGTCAGCACCAGGTCGAGCAGGGGTGCCGCTTTCTGAGCGTCCTCGAAAAACATCTCGTAGAAATCGCCCATTCGGAAGAACAGAATTGCGTCTGGAACCTGACGCTTCAACTCGAAGTACTGCTCGAGCATCGGCGTCAATCGGATGGCGCTCATCGCTGAGGCTCGAGTGACATATGCGACGTCCAGGCCTTCCGAATCTGCAGTAGTTCGCCACTCTTCGCGTCGAGTTCGATAACCACCGCATCTCGCAGTCCGGTACGGGGCCAGCGATCGAGAAGGACGATCCATCTCGCTGGACGGCCGACTTCCTTCGATCGGGCCATGGCAGTATTCACGACCCGGAAATTCGAATAGAGCGGAGATTTCGCCTGGAGCGTTCGAAGTGCAATCTCCGATGCAAAGTCATCATCCAGGCGATCTGCGCGTCGGGATGGGTCTTCCGCTCCTCTGAGAGCAACGAAGAGAATCGCGCACGCGAGCAACCAGAGTATGTAGAGAAGACCGAAACGTCCAGCGGACGCGGTGTGATTCACGGGGCGTATAATAGCGGCCAATGCAGCGGAGCGAAATCGAAGCGAGGATCGTCGAGATCATCCATCGCGAAAAAACTGTCGATCCTGACCTGCTCAAACCTCAAACCGCACTGGCCGACCTCGGTATCGATTCCCTCGACGCACTCAATATTCTTTTCGGTATCGAGGAGAGCTTCGGCATATCCATCCCCGACGAGAAGGCGCGTGCCATCCGTACGCTCGACGATATGGTCGGCGCGGTCGAAGCGTCGACCACCGGGTGACCAACGCAGCAGAGTCCCGCGGCCCGGTGAAGCGTCCGCATTTCTCACAGGGTTTTGTCGCGAGGACGTGGAGAGCGGACTGGATGCGAGGCGCACGGCTTTCTCGCGATGAAGGCATAATCGACATGATGTCGAGGAGCGAAAAGGTCGTGCAACGAAGCAGACAGGCTGCTATCCACGTCCGCAGCAGAAACTCTGTGAGAAATGCGGGCTAGATGAGTCACATCACTCGCGTGGTCATCACCGGAATCGGAATCATCTCTCCCCTCGGAAATGGCAAGGCTGAAACCCTCGACGCTCTGAGAGAGACCCGCAGCGGAATCTCCACGCTTCAGCTAAGCGGTCCCGCCATCACCGCGACGCACATTGCGGGTCAGGTGCGCTCCCTTGTTTCAGATACGCCTGAGCACGATCGCACCACCACCCTAGCCCTCGTCGCCGCAGAGGAAGCCGCCGCGCAGGCCGGACTCGAACGCGCTCCAGTTTCACGGGAACGACTGGGCTGCCTGATCGGAACAGGACTGGGAGGCAGCCACACACTCGACGAATCGTACATTCGGCTCTACGCGAACAACGCCGCTCGTCTGCCGCCCCTGACTGTCCCACGGGCCATGTACAACGCCGCCACCAGCGCCATCTCGGCGCGATTCGATGCCGCAGGGCCAGCGTTCAGCATTGTTTCCGCGTGTGCCAGTGGGACGCATGCAATCGGGCAGGCCATGCAGTGGATTCAACTCGGACTGGCCGACGCCGTCCTGGCGGGCGGCGCCGACGCTCCACTCGCTTACGGCGTGGTCAAGGCCTGGGAAGGTCTGCGCGTACTCGCAACGCACGACGATCCCACCAGAGCATCGCGACCATTCAGTGCCGATAGAAACGGACTGGTGCTCGCAGAAGGTGCGGCGATCTTTCTGCTGGAATCGGCGGAAAGTGCCGAGAGACGAGGCGCGATAGAACTCGGAGAGATTGTCGGCTTCGGATTCACCAACGACGCCGGCCACCTGACCGATCCGGGTGTAGAGGGAGCGAGTCGCGCCATGACGCTCGCTCTCACGGGAGCTGCACTCGATCCCGCTGACGTTGGTTACATCAACGCCCACGGGACCGGCACACGAGCCAATGACGCGATGGAAGTGCGCGCAATCAGGGTCGCCTTCGGAGCGCACGCGAAGAATCTGGCCGTCAGTTCGACCAAATCAATTCATGGGCACGCCATGGGTGCTGGTGGAGCCATCGAAGCGGCGTGCTCCCTGCTTGCAACCAATGAAGGGTTCATCCCGGCCACCGCAAATCTAGACAGTCCTGATCCCGAGTGCGATCTCGATTTTGTTCCGGAAGGAGCGCGCACCAGGGATGTTGCGGTGTTCCTCTCGAATTCATTCGGATTCGGCGGGATGAACGCCGTCATCGCAGTCAGGACAACTCCAGGCCGGAACCGTCTGTGACGGAAGGCCGAACGGGACTTCCTGCCGTATCAGGTAATGTTTCAGGCCTTTTTCGAGATGTCCCCATGACGCACCGTTTTTCCATACTGCGCCACCGGGGCATTGGAATTGCTAAACGCTTTTCACGAATTGACACGATGAAGTCGCTCCCCTAACATCCGCCCGTTCCACCCAGGAGGCAAGTTTGATCGTTGAGAAAAAGCACCATGAGAACTTCACGATTCTTTACGTCGAAGGTCTGATCAAACTCGGTGAGAGCGCCGAATTCTTCTCCTCCGCGCTCGAGAACGTTCTCAAGAACGAGAGTTCGAACGTCATCATCGACTTCACCAAGATCGACTACATCGACTCCACCGGCATCGGCGAGCTGGTCGGTTACCTCGGGAAGTTCACGACACAGAATCGCAAGCTCATCCTGGTCAACCCCTCCGAACGGATTCAAAAGCTCCTCAAACTCGCGAAGCTCGACACCGTCTTCAAGATCTACGCAAACGAAGATGAGGCGATCGCGGCGGAAAGCGGAACCGGCGCGAAAGCATGAGGAACGGCGCGCTGGAGCGCCACGATTACGCCGTTACCTGTCCCGCTGCGCCCTCCAGGCGCACATCCGTTTCCGTGGCACCGCTCATTGTGAGAAGGTAAGTCTCTCGAAACGATGGAAACGCTCGTCAATGTTTACCGCGGCGGTTTGCTGGAATCGTTTCACTCCGGCTCCATCGCCGTGGTCAGTTCCTCCGGTCGACTCATCGCCTACGCTGGTGACCCGGGCCTGACCACATATCTTCGATCCGCGGCCAAACCGTTCCAGGCCATCCCACTTCTGCAGGACGGCGGTCGCGAAGAATTCGACCTCTCGAGTGAGGAGATTGCTCTCATCTGCGCGTCACATGGCGGCGAGCCTCACCATGTGTCTACCGCTGCGGCGATTCTTCGCAAGGGCGAATTCGATGAAGACGATCTTCTCTGCGGCATCCACATCCCCTACGACGAGAAGGCCGCTGCCGACTTGAAATCCAGCAGCGAAGCCGCATCGGTTCTGCACAGCAACTGTTCCGGAAAGCACGGCGGCATGCTCCTGGCCACCAGACTGCTCGAAGTCCCGAGCACGAACTACGTGGCTGGAGATCATCCGTTGCAGGAACGTATCGTCGAGACCCTGGCCCGCTTCGCGGGCGTGGAAACAGCTGAGATCCCCCAGGGCATCGACGGATGCAACGTCCCTTCGTACTACATGTCGATC
>JBKJUK010000275.1:0-26134 GCA_046590705.1 Thermoanaerobaculia bacterium | reverse complement strand
CGGACTTCGAAGTCCGCGGGTCCCGTCACAGGCAGGATTGCCTGTGCTCCACAGTCGTCGTTGACTCTGTTCTTACCTCATCGTTCTGCGTTCTGTGTTCATCAGCCACGAACGTAGTGACACGTGTACCCGCCCGGGTTCTTCTGCAGGTAATCCTGGTGATATCCCTCGGCCGGATAGAAGGGTGTCGCTGCCACGATTTCGGTGACCAGTGGCTTAGGCCACTTCTTTGAATCGTCCACTTCTTTCTTCACACGTTCGGCGGTCGTGCGCTGGTCCTCGTCGTGGAAGAAGATCACTGAGCGGTACTGCGTACCGACGTCGTTGCCCTGCCGGTTCTCTGTGGTCGGATCGTGTAGTGTGAAGAAGAATCGGAGGATGGCCTCGTAGCTGGTCTTCGACGGATCGAAGTTGATCTCGATCGATTCTGCGTGACCGGTCCTCCCCGTTTTCACCTGCTCGTAAACCGGCTGGTCGACTGATCCACCCGTGTACCCAACGGTCGTTGCAAGAACACCGGGCTGCTGCCTGAAGAGCTCTTCCACACCCCAGAAGCATCCGCCGGCGAGTGTGGCTCTCTGCTGCGTTTCGCTACTCATTATTTCTTTCCTTCAAAAAGAGTTTTGTACTGTCCATAGCCCTCTTTCTCGAGGTCTTCGGCAGGCACGAAGCGCATCGATGCGGAGTTCATGCAATAGCGCATTCCTGTTGGTGCAGGGCCGTCGTTGAAGACATGCCCGAGGTGCGAGTCGGCGTTCTTCGAACGGACTTCAGTGCGGGCCATGAAGAACTTCCTGTCTGTCTTCTCTGCGACGTTTTCAGGGGCCAGTACACGGGTGAAGCTGGGCCAACCGGTTCCGGAGTCGAACTTGTCGAGGGAGCTGAAGAGCGCCTCGCCGGAGACGATGTCGACGTAGATGCCGGCGCGCTTGTTCTCGTTGAACTCGTTGTTGAAGGGCGGCTCTGTCCCCTCGTGCTGTGTCACCTGATATTGCATCGGCGTGAGCTTCTGTTTGAGCTCTGCGTCAGTTGGTTTCGTGAAGTTCATGGACACTCCTTTTGCAGTTGCTGCTCTATCTACGTCGGAGGTGCTGTCCGGGTTTGCGGAGACCCGACTTGGAGAGGCGCAAGAAGATGTTCCGATCGCGGTTGCAGCGAGAAGGGCGGTCAGCGCGATCATTTTGCTGAGTAGTTTCAAGTGAGTTCTCCTGCTGAAATTGAACCGGTTGGTGGCGATGAAAATTCGCTTGCTTGTTGGGTGGTGAGGACTGCAAGCGGATGCCTCGTGAGACTGGCTCTATGACCATTGGTCCCGTCACAGGCAGGATTGCCTGTGCCACACAACCGCATCTCACAGGCAGGATTGCCTGTGCTCCACACGCATCGCCCGGCGCGCCTTACGGTTTGCTGTTGTCGGTCACGAACTGTCTCAGGTGTCCGCTCAGCTTCTCCAGCGATGGGCCATGCACGTACATCATGTGCCCCGCCTCGTAAGTCTCGGTTCGAACGCGCTTCGCGTAGGTCGGATCGAATCCCATGTGCGAGAAGGTGTAGGCCGTGGCGAAGTAGGGCGTTGCCAGATCATAGAACCCGCTTCCGACGAAGACATTGAGGTCAGGGTTCTGGGCCATGGCCCGTCGAAGGTCCTCGGAGACGTTCACGTATTTGTTTTCGGAGTCACCGTAACTCCAGGGCCTCACTCGATCTGTGAGAATTTCGTACGGGAGGTCGCTCTCGAATTTCAGTTCTTCCCTCACGTAGTCGAGCATGGCGCCGGTGTACGGCCCCTGAATCACCGCGTAGCTCGGATCGAACTCGTAACGCTCCCCGGCGGCGTCGCGGTCGATTCCCTCGAAGCGACTGTCGAGGCGACCGACTGTTGTGCGCCGGTCGCGCAGAAGCTCCTTGGTGAAGCGCCCGATTTCAATGCGCAGGTTGGCCTGGCGCACGTAGGCTTCGCTGAGTCCGGTGAATCGCGCGACCTTCGCGGCGATCCTGCTGGCCTCAGCTGCAGGTAGTTCGTTTCCGCGGGTCAGCGCCAGGGTGTACTCACCCAGAGCGAATTCTTCAGCCTCGCGAAGAGTGCGGGCGAGATCGGCCTGCAGTTCCGGCGCAAGCCGCTTGTGGTACCAGGCGGTTGCTGTGTAGGTCGGAAGAAAGAGTGCGTATGGAAGATCGTTTCCAGTTTCGAATCGCGCGGTCTGGAAATTCAGGATCGAGGAGATGAGAAGGATGCCGTTGAGATACATACCGTGACGATCCTGAAGGTAGTTCGCCAGTGCCGCCGCACGTGTGGTTCCGTAGCTCTCACCGATGATGAACTTCGGGGAACTCCAGCGACCATTACGAGTCGCGTACAGGCGGATGAACTCCGCCACTGAACGCGTATCTTCCTTCAGCCCGAAAAACTGCTTCGGATCTTCACCCGCTGACGGACGACTGTAGCCCGTCATCACCGGGTCGATGAAGACGAGATCCGATGTGGCCAGCAAAGAGTGAGAATTATCCCCCACTCGGAAAGGGGGACGGAGGAGTGCTCCTTTGTCGCCCATCAGCACTCGACGTGGGCCGAGTAAACCGAGGTGCAGCCAGACCGATGACGATCCCGGACCGCCGTTGAAGGAGAAGGTGAGAGGGCGATCGCGTCGGTTCTGCACACCGTCCCTGATGTAGGCGATGTAGAAGATGCTGGCCTTTTCCTTTCCGGATTCTTCTTTGAGCAGCAGAGTTCCGGCGGTGGCTGTGTAGGAGATCTTCTCTCCGCCGATCATCACCGAATGCGTGGTGCGGCTCATTCGCTCTTCGGTCTTCGCTTCGGAAGGTTTCTTCGGACTCGAGTCTGCTTTCGCCGGGTCCGCGAGAGATTGCCCGACAATCGAACTTACAGCGAATGTCAGGGCGAGTAGAAGCATGGAAAGATGACGCATCGAAAATCCCCTTTCTGAACATCCTGAGATTCGTGAACTATGCAGCCTGGTGGCCGAAGTTTTCAACTTCGGTCTGGTGATTGTGGAAGAGAGTACATGTCAGGACGGCTACTTTTCCCGTTAGAACGATGTTTTCTTTGCGCCACGATGCCCGAAGTTGAAAACTTCGGCCACTCAACCCTGGCCGCTCACAGTAGCTCGAGGTGCGGCACTGGGTCATTCTCCTGAAATCTGGCTGGTCTGAGTTGCGTGACATCGAGAGTTTTGGAAGAGCCAAACACCAGCATCTCGGCGACCAGTTGACCGATGGCCGGCGCATGCATGACGCCATGTCCTGACGAGCCATTCGCGAAGAAGAGGTTGCTGCAGCGCGAATCTGCTCCGAGGATGGCGTGGTGGTCCGGCGACATCTCGTACAGGCCGCTCCAGGAGAACGACCTGTCGATCGGAGGTGACGAGAGTGAGGGAACGCGTTTCCTTCGTGTGCTCTCAATCCTCTCGAAGAACGCCTCGGAGATTGTCGCGGTGAGATCGGAGCCGGACTGCTCCGCACTGTCAGGGCTGAGAAACAGGATTCGATCATCGCGGAAGCGGTAGTGAAAGCCGTCGCCTAGCCAGATCGTCATTGGCGGGTTCGGATGGATCTGGCGCGTAGCGACGGTGGCCGCTACGTCTCGCCGAAGCGGGGTAACCGGCAAAGAAAAGCCTCCCATCGCTGCCACCACGGCTGCCTGCGGGCCGGCCGCGTTCACAACCGCCTCACAGCGGTATCGATCCCCGGATGCGATCTCGACTGATTCGATCATGTTACCGATCGCGCGGATTGCGGTGACTGCAGCTTCACCGCAAATGGTGATTCCGGCTTTCGAGGCAGTATTTCGGTAGCCCTCGAGGATCTGCATTGGCTTGATGTAGCCGTCGGCCGGGCCGAACGAACCGCCCAGGACGGAATCATCGACGAACGCGGGATTCAGTTGCAGCGCCTGCTCCCGCGAGACCATCCTGCTCTCGAGATAGCCGTTCTCGTGTTGCAGCGCAACGGCGACCTGCAACGCGTCGAGTTCTCGTTTGGTCGTCGCCAGAAAGAGATAGCCAGCCTGATCGAACCCTGGATCGACACGGTGTTCCCGCCGAAAGTCGTGCAGTTTATGTAGCGACAGCAGGGAAAGTCTGATGTTGATGGCGGAGCCAAACTGCACACGAAAACCTCCCGTTGCTCTGGAGGTGCTGCCCTGGCCCGGTACTCCCGCATCCAGAACCGTGACGTCGGTGCGACCGAGCAGGGCCAGATGCGCTGCTACGCTGAGTCCGATCACTCCAGCGCCAATGATGACGATGCCGGTTTGATGGATCAAGCTGGCCGCGTCTCCGCTCCAGTTTCGCCGCTTGCGAAGATCCCTGACTCCGAGCGAAATCCCTTGAACTCGAGAGCGTTCCCGCTGAAGTCGCGAAGGAACATGGTCTTCTGCTCAGATGCTTTTCCCTCGAATCGAATGTAGGGCTCGATGAGGAAATCCACGCCTGCGTCCCGGAGTTGCTGAGCGACCACATCGAAGGTCGGCCAATCCAGGACGCACCCGAAGTGAGGCATGGGCACCTTCACGCCGTCGACGTCGCCCAGGTCCCGCGTTGCAGGCATGGCCTCGGTCAGGTGCGCCGAGATCTGGTTTCCGAAGAAATCGAAGTCGACCCAGGAAATACTGCTGCGCCCTTCTCTACATCGAAGGATTTCGCCGTAGAAGCGGCGGGTGGAGTCGAGATCCTGTACCAGGAAAGCGAAATGAAAGGGACGCAGAGAGTCACTGAGAGCGAGGAGTTGCATGGATCAGAGTGTAGCCCGCATTGCTCACAAAGTTTCTGCTGTGGACAGGCCACCCTCCTTGTCCGGGAACGCCGGTTGCCGGATGAATCTGCTTCAGATAGAGGCGGAGTCTTCCGTACGAGTACGCTTGCGAAGAGGTGGAACGGAGCTTGCGAAGATCTTTGGCGTGATGACCGCTCGAAAGGTGTTAGTCGTTGACGATGAAGAGTCCATCAGAGTTCTGGTGATGCGTGTTCTGCAACGACGGGGCTATGTCGTGGAAGGCGCCAGGGATGGGGTCGAGGCCATCGAGAAGATCGAGGCCGGGCAATTCGATGCGATGGTGCTCGATGTGATGATGCCGAGGGTAGACGGGTTCGGCGTCTACGATCATATGGTCCAGACAAAGTCTTCGCTCAGCAATAGGACCGTGGTTCTCACCGCGTACCCGCAGACTGCGTTGACCCGATTCAAGAAGACCTGTCATGTGCTGGCCAAGCCGTTTGATCTGCAGCATCTTCTCGATGCAGTGGCAGCGTGCGCCGGCCTCGATCGTGCGCGGTCGACCGCGTTCAGTTCCTGATCGTGTCTGTTGTGGACATGTGAAACCACGTTGATCGTGCGTAGCTCGTGAGTTCCCTCGCCGCTCCCGGCCCTCCCACGCATGCTCGGGATGACATTCCGGTGAATCTGGGGGCGCATGTCAATCGCGAGCGGGGGCGGACGTGCGGGATGGGCGAGTGATCCCTGTTTACACGGACGATGTCAGTTCTCGCCCGCGTCAGCGCAAAGTGATCTCCTTCGTTCAGTCGAGTTGAAGCGCGTCGCGCACAAACTCTGCGCTAGATCGACGGCGCGACCTCCACTCGAACAGCCGCGACGACCTGCCGCCCAACTCACGCTTCTTGTCAGCGCCGTATGCTTCCTCTAAGGTAAAGCGCCATTACGCTATCTGCCAGGAGCTACTTCATGAGTCTGAGACGTTTGTCACTCTTTTCATTGTTGGCCATCCTTCTGTCGGCTACGGGACACGCGCAGCAGTCTCCATTTCTTCCTGAGGATACTTACAGGAAACTGGTCAACGAGATCTCCGGCGAAGTTGCTCACGAGCATATGCGTTTCTTCACGCAGCATCACCGGCCCATGGGTGGCAGCGAAGGCTTCGAAGCGGTCGCGGAGTATGTGCGGAAAAAGGCCATCGAAGTGGGCTTGGAAGATGTCCGCTACATCAAGCTCGGCACCGAGACTCGCAGTTGGAACGGAAAGAGCGCAGAACTCTGGCTGATCGCACCGGAGGAGAGGCGCCTGGCATTCCACGGTGAAATCAAGATTGCTCTCGCGGACTACAGCCGGTCGGCGGAGGTGAAATCGGCGGAGCTGATCGACGTTGGTGAAGGCACCGACGACGCAGATTTCGAAGGGAAGGCCGTTGGCGGGAAGGTAGTGCTGGCCAGCGGTGCGTTGACGAAGGTGATGGAGGAAGCGGTATGGAAACGAGGAGCGCTCGGGATCGTCTACTTCACAACCGCCCGAACGGCGATGCCGGATCAGATCCCCTGGGTTCGTATTCCGATCGAGAACGCCGACAAAAGTAAGCAGGGAACCTGGGCCTTCGTTCTCTCGCAACGGGAAGGGACGCGTCTGAGAAAGCAGCTGACTCGTCGGACTCCTCGGTCGGCTGACGCGAGCAAAAAGTCTTCAGTCACGAGACCGATGCTGGTGCGTTTGAAGATTGACTCGGAATTCCTCGAGCAGTCGAGTCAGGCCATCGTTGAAGGCGTCATACGGGGAACCTCGATTCACGATCAGGACCTGGTGCTCACAGGTCATCTGCAGGAAGAACTGTTCTCGGCGAACGACGACGCCAGCGGATGCGCCAACGTTCTCGAGATCGCCCGGACTCTGGTCAAGCTGATCAATGAAGGGAAACTGCCTCGTCCGCAACGTGATATCCGATTCTGGTGGGCTGACGAGATCAGTGCCGAGGAGCGATATTTCTCGGACTTCCCTGACGAACGACAGCAGTTTCTGGCGAACGTGAATCAGGACATGGTGGGTGCGAAACAGTCGCTCGGTGACCGCGTGCAGTTCGTCACGCGTCCACCCTCGTCACGCGCCAGTTTTCTAGGTGATGTAGTCGAGTCGGTCGTGGAGGCGCTGGTACATGGAAACACGGCTTACCTCGCGGCCGGACAGGCCCGGCAGCTCACTCGTGGCGAGGCAGGTACCGCGGCCATCAGTGATGAAGACTCTCCGTTCGGCCGGCCGATTTATTCACGGATCGGAACCAGGGAGCACTACGACGCGCGGGTGATCCCCTTCCACAACAACACCGATCACCAGGTGTTCAACATGGGGATCATCGGGATCCCGGCAGTGACCTTCACCAACTGGCCCGACGACTTCATTCACTCCACCGATGATGACCTCTGGCAGATGGACCGAACCCAGCTGAAACGGAACGCCGTGGCCGTGGCGGGCATCACCTGGTTCCTGGCCACGGCCGGTGCGAATGAACTTCCGACGCTACTGACTGAAATGTACGGTCGGGGCAACGAGAGGATCAGTCGCGATATGGCAACGGCTATGCGCATGCTGCAGCAGGCTGCTCCGGCGGCTCGTTCTGCAGCCTGGGCTCGCGCCTCAGTTCTGGTCAGAGAGTCCGTTCGTCGTGAACTTCGCGCCATCGATACCGCGAAACGTATCAGCGGTTCCGTTGCCGGTTCGGCTTTGATGCAGGCTTCCGCGGGGCAGCCCATGTCCGCTGAAGAGGCGGAAAAGCGGCTGTCGGGTTATTACGCAGCGCTTACCGGAGCCAGTCCGGCACCGATGGTGCGGTCGAAGAAGGAAACTGAGTTGGCTGCGAAGGTACCGGCGCGTGTCGATTCGGTGAAAGACTTCATGGCCGGCAGAAAAAAGGCGGTGAAGCCGGGATCCCTGCACTCGCTCATGGCGTATGAGGTTCTCAACTTCGCCGATGGTCAGCGTAGTTACCTCGACATTTTCGAAGCGGTTTCAGCCGAGGCAGATTCTGCGGGTGAGTGGTACTACGGCCGGGTCACTCTGGAGGATGTTGCTTCGTATCTCGATTCTGCGGAGAAGGCAGGGATGTTGAAGATCAGGTAGAGCGGTCTGGAGTGTGTGCTTACCCTCGACGTCATTCCGATGAGCCGCGCGAGTTGGCATCACGCGCAGCCCTGACTGCGAAGAGGAATCTCCGGTCCGCGCAGACGCGGTGATTCGAGTTCAACCTTCGCGGCGCGGACCGGAGATTCCTCTTCGCACAACTAGCACGCAAGCTTGTGTGAGCATGGCCTGCTCATCGGAATGACGTGCCATGATTTCGGTGTCGCTCGTCCCGTCAGCGAAGAATCTCGGCGACTCCTTCGATTTCGAGCAGCAGTTCGCTGCGGCAGATGTCCGACTGGACGTAGAGCAGGCTGACCTCCGGCGCGAGGCGAGCCTCGAGGCCTTTGCGAATGACGGTGATGTCGCCCGGGTTTCGGACGTAGACTTTCATAGCTGACAGAGACTGCAGGCCAGTGTCAGGTCTCGCATGAATCTCAGAGGCACTGGCCAGCACTTTCTCCATATTGAACAGTGTTTCCCGTAACTGCGCTTCGACGTCTCCGGCGTGGACGCTCTGGTGGCCGACGATGCTGGCGGTTCCCGACAGAAAGACCTGCCATCCCTCTGGCCATTCCTTGAGCGCGCCGCGAGAGAACGAAGGACTCTTGGGTCCATACTCGTGCGGATAGTGAAAAGCGCTGATCTGGCGTGGATTCTCGAGCTGTGTAACAGGCGTTCGTACCGCCAGAAAATACATCGAACTGTCGCCCGATTCTGCCCCGACGGCACTGGCCGCGGGCAGATCGTCTGTGAAGGTGAACCCGAGTTCAGCCAATGCCTCGTAGCGTCCCACGGAAAAACGCTTGTAGCGTTCCAGTCCGGTCGACTCGTCATTGATCGAGGGGACGTGATTCCAGACTCTCAGCAGGTACGGGAACCCGCGCAGACGAACGGCCTCGATGAATGAAAGGTATGCAGCACGAGTCGCTCGCTCGATGTTCGGATCTGCGCCCGTCGGAAGTGAGCCGAAGAGGACGTCTTCGTTCCAGCGCAGACAAAGTTCACTCGTGTCGGCTGAGTGAACGGGAGTAGGCGACAACCAGAACTCATTGACCGGTACAGAACCGAGCTGCGGCATGCGGACGGAAGCGTTGAAGCGCGGATCTGCGCTTCCTGGCGGAGCGAATTCGACGGCCCCCAGGATGAGTTCCGAAGGGACTGCTTTCGCAGACGCCTCATCCAGGTAGCAAGGCCTGACCGGGAACTGACCGATTGCCGCGTTGACGCGGGGATTCAAGGACACCGAGCCAATATAAACGCTCTCCCCCCCGAAGTGAGTGTTGATCCGAAAGACGGGAACGGATGCGCGCGTCAGGGCTGCGGACGCGCGGCAGCGCGTCCGATACCTGTCCGGCCTTTCGACATGTTTGTGACCTCGAGCGATTGTTTCTTTGTGAGGAAGTGGCGACCACGACTGGTCGTTCCTTCGCGAGTTGTGACTGGTGAACAACCGGCGCTGCGATTTTCTGCCAGAGTGGGAGTGTCGTCATCGCGAGCCACGGACCTCGCTGCGCTGCGACTGGAGAAAGAAACAGGATCAAGCATCCGCCTGGTCCGCCTCTCAGCCCCAGCGGGGCGACATCGTTGTAGCCCAGGGCCGTGAGGCCTGGGATTAATTTGCTCCGTTCTTTTTCATGAGCCCCAGCGGGGCGGTATCGCGACGTTGAACTCTGGCAGGTTCAACGCGTTGTATCAGCCTTGACGTATACCGCTGGCGAACTCCAGTCGGCGCCGCCGTGAAGAAACCTCGATGCCGCCCCGCTGGGGCTCACGACATATGGATGCGTCATTCGTCCCAGGCCCCACGGCCTGGGCTACTCAATGCCGGGCCTCCGGCCCTTTGAGGCGAACGGAAAATTCGATTCGTTTCCTCTCGGACGAGCATGGCGTGCTCCTTCGAATGACGTCGATAGTCGCACGGCGGCATTCGCCGACTCTTTAACCGCGTCGTGCAACGCTTCTCCTGCCGACGTAGAATCTCCGTCTGAATTCATGTCCGAAAAGGAAGAATCGATGAACCCGCTCAAGACCTGTTCGATCCTCGCGCTACTTCTTACCAGTGTGCTGCTGCCGGCGACGCTGGTCGCACAAAAGAAACCGCTCACGCATGAAACGCTCTGGTTGATGAAGAGGGTAGGTGTACCTTCGATCAGCCCGGATGGAAAGTGGGTGGCGTTCTCGTTGACAGAGCCTTCCTACGACGAGAAGGAACAGGTTTCAGACATCTGGATCGTCCCAGCGGATGGGAGTGCCAAAGCGCGACGACTCACTTCGAGCAAGGCCACCGAGAGTGATCTCTCCTGGAGCGGCGACAGCCGGCGCATCGCCTTCGCAAGCAAGCGTGAAGCCGACGAAGTGAATCAGATTTACGTCATCGACGTGTCCGGTGGCGAAGCGCAACGGATCACTTCGCTCACCACGGGTGCACGCGCGCCGCAGTGGAGTCCGGATGGGAAGACGCTGGCGTTTCTCAGCGGCGCGTTTCCTTCCGCAATCGACGAAGAATCCAACAAAAAACTAGCGACCGAGAAGAAGAACCAGAAGTCCAAAGTGAGGATCTACGACACCTTTCCCATTCGTCGCTGGGATCGCTGGCTCGACGAACAGCAGTCGCACCTTTTCGTGCAGAGTGTCGAGAGCGGAGGAAAAGCGAGGGATCTTCTGTCGGGAACAAAGCTGATCGCTGCTGGAGGCTTCGGAGGTCGACTCAGCGAGGGCTCGTCCGACACACTCGACATCGCCTGGGCTCCCGATGGGCAGTCGATTGTTTTCGTGGCCAGCACCAATCGCACCACCGCTGCTTACTCCTTCACCAACACTCACCTCTTTCATGTTCCAGCGGCTGGTGGCGAGCCGGTGCAGCTCACCAGCGGAAACGACAGTTACGCGCGTCCGAAGTTCAGCGGAGATGGAAGGACGCTCTACTACTCGGTCAGTGCCGACTGGGGCAAGGTCTATGCCCTCGATCGCATCGGAATGACTGCATGGAAGCCGGGCGCCCTGCAGTTCCGCACCATCACTTCTTCGTTCGATCGTTCGGTCGGTTCCTGGGATCTCACTGGCGATGGGAAATCGATCTACCTCACGGCAGAGCATGCAGGCACGGAGCGCATCTTCGCGTTGCCGGCCGGCGGCGGTGAGGTTCGGGAAGTCATTTCGCCGGAGACCGGCGTTTACACCGGTCTTGTCGCAGCGGAAGCGAGCAAGTCCCCCGTTGTCGTGGCGCAGTGGGGTAGTTCCACGCGCCCGGCGGAGATTGTGCGCATCGATCCGGCCACTCGCTCGCATCGATTCCTGACAGATTTTAATTCCTCGCGCGCAGCGCAGCTAGCCTGGACTCAGCCAAAGCACTTCTGGTTCACGAGCTCGCGAGGGAAAAAGATTCACAACATGATCGTGCTTCCGCCCGACTTCGATCCGGCGAAAAAGTATCCGCTCTTCGCTCTGATTCACGGTGGGGCGGCCGCGATGTGGCGTGATCAGGTTTCTCTTCGCTGGAACTACGATCTGCTGGCTAAACCAGGCTACGTGATTTTGCTGACGAACTACACCGGATCGACAGGATTCGGCGAAAAGTTCGCCGCAGAGATCGGTGGTGATCCGCTGGCTGGCCCAGCCTCGGAAATCAACGAGGCAGTCGACGAAGCGGTCAAGCAATTCAAGTTCATCGATGGAACCAGGCTTTCTGCGGGTGGAGCGAGTTACGGAGGCCATCTCACCAACTGGCTTCTGGCCACGACCACCCGTTACAAATGTCTGATCAGCCACGCCGGCCTGATGAACCTCGAGTCGCAATGGGCGACCAGTGATGGGATCTATCACCGCGAGATCGTGGCTGGTGGACCGGTTTGGGAACAGGGCAAGGTATGGCGTGAACAGAATCCGATCCGCCTCGCTGCCAACTTCAAGACCCCGATCCTCCTCTCGGTGGGTGAGAATGACTTCCGCGTACCGCTCAACAACACGCTAGAGGCCTGGAGCGCAGTGCAGCGAATGAAAGTACCGAGCCGCCTTCTGATCTGGCCGGACGAGAACCATTGGATTCTGAAGGGCGAGAACTCCAAGGTGTTCTACAAAGAAGTCCACGACTGGCTGAAGAAGTGGCTGTAGTTGCCGGAGGAGCTGCGCCCGGGGGCCGGAGGCCGGGGTCATGGGGTGTCATCCCGAGCATGCAACCGCGCTGCACGGCGACTGAAAGAAAGTAACGCGATCGCTGTGCATCAGCAGGAACGCCGTCATTCCGAGCGGCGGGATGGGTGGGTGCGAGGAATCTACGCTCAGGGACCGCGCTGTGAATGTTGAGCGCGAACCTTGAGCGTAGATTCCTCAGTCGCAGTACTGTTTGTGCTCGCCAACGAGCACGGCGCGCTCCATCGGAATGACGTTCCTGGTCCGTATCGGCGTCATTTTTCAACTCGGAAACCCGGATAAAACGTACGAGTTCCTTGAAGCATGCATGCTCGGGATGACAGATACATCGCTCCGAAGTAAGGGCGCGTTGCGTGCAACGCGCCCTTACGAGATTCATGCGATCTACGTTGCTACCTCGACACGATCTTTACTGCGTCGGCGATCACATACCCTGCCGATGAGGTCCAGCGGCTCACGCCGACAAGGTTGTAGTCACCGGCGTTGAGCGTGTAGGTCCCGAGGCTGAACCAGGCGCCTCCATTCAGCTGTTGATTTACAGTCTTTGTGATGTTTCCGCCCGAAGTCACGATGACGAACGGCGTCGAGGAGTTGTAGCCGGTGCTTGCCGGATACCATGCGTACACCTCATAACTACCCGCTGCAGGCACGTTCACCTTGAACCAGGAGGCATCGCTGACCGGCTCCGGATTGGCGTAGCGATAGTCTGCGCCGTAACGCTGCGTGCTATAGCTCGAGGTCAGCCAGTTTGCGCTCGCTGTGAAGCGTCCGCTGGTGGCGTTGTCGACGATGACCTCCGTCGCGACATCGCTGCGGAATGCAGACCGGAGTCCTGACGGAGCACCGTTGTTGTTGTAGTAGTGATCGACGATCCATCGCCAGTCCTTGGCCTGCGTCGAAGCCCAGCGCTGCGACCCCCACTGGCACATTCCGCGACCATGTCCGTAGCAGCCTTTACCGGTGCAGACCGAGTCGGAGAGACATGGCCAGCTGTTGGCGGGTGAACCGGCCGAACCGTTCCCGCAGGACTTGTCGTTGTTGTTGCAGGTGAGACCATCAGCCGGGTCGTCGTAGCTGTTGTTCTCGGAGGCATACTCCGAACGGAAGATCAGGCCGCTTCGCACGAGGACGACTCCCGCGGTGTCATTGGCCGCACCGTCTGTAGCCAGAGATGTGTCCGAGTCATTTACCTGGCAGCAGGTGCTGCTGCAGATGTCGTAGTTCGTACTTTTCGGATTGGCGATGTGCCACGAGCCGAAGCTACGATAGGCGACCGCACCCGAACGGAGCGAATTGAGATGCCAGCTGGCAATCCACTCGTCATTCAGTCCGCGTTTCACGTAGGTTTCCATCGAGAAGACCTGCACCGATGAGCATGTAGCGCACGAGCAGGTGAAGCCGACTCGGATGCTTGTGGGGACTGTCACGGCCTGTGCGGCAACAGAATCCATCCCGGCTGTTGCAGGTGCGAATGCGCCGACTGGCTGGCCGTGCGCCTCGTGTTGGTGAGAGTTGGCCGTGTGATCGGCGGGTCCGGACTCGTGTGGATGATCGCCATCAGGCCCATGTTGAATGATCTTATGTTCGTCGTCGCGTTCCGAGCGGCCACTGCCGCGCTGCAGATCGATGATGAAGTGCGTGTCGTTACGCTCGAGCAGCAGGGTGTTGCGAATCGCATAGCGCTGGAATCCTTCAACTTCAACGATGACGTCGTCCTGCTCCGGCACTTCGCCCTCTTCTGAGTTAAAGCGGAAGGTCGGCACCTGCAGAGAGAAATATCCGCGCCTGTCGGTGCTCGTTTTCAGTCCAGAGGTTTCCAGTCGCACCGGTGCGTTCGCGACGGGGTCGCCCGTCGTTTCATCGAACACATGCCCGTGGAGAAGTGCATAGCCGCGACGGAGTTGCGCGCGAACAGTCTCGGGACGGAGCTCGGGGGCAGGTTCGGCCGGATCAAGCCAGAGCGTCACCGGAAGTTTGCTTCCACGCTGCACTTGCAGTTCTGTTCGCAAAGAGAGAAACGCCGCTGCATTCGCCGATACTTTGTATCGCGCTTCCGACAACTGTAACGACGCACGTCCATTGTTCGCGGTCGCCGTATGACTCGACGCGGTACGGCCTTCTGTTGAGATTGCGGTGATGTTCGCCTGCACAGCGCGACCGCTGACGCTGTCGCGAACGCGCAGGTCGAGTGATCCCGACAGCGGGGCGTCAGCGGCAAGCAGCGCTGGCGCGAGTGTGAGGACGGCCACCGAAAACAGTTGTTTCAGTTTCATGAGTTCTCATTCCTTTCAGAAGATCCAGAAAAAGGGCGAGCCCGAAGGCTCGCCCACTGTTCAGACCACGATTACTTCAACTCAGCGCTGCACCATTCTTGCTGCGTCGGCGATCACGTAACCTGCCGCAGTGCTCCAGCGGCTGACGCCGACGGTGTTGTAGTCGCCGGCGTTGAAGTGGTGAATACCGAGGCTTACCCAGACCCCGCCGTTCACCTGCTGGTTCACGTTGCGGGTGACGTTGCCGCCCGAGGTTGCCAGAACGAACGGGGTGGCGGAGTTGTAGCCGCTGTTCGCTGGATACCAGACATAGACCTCGTAGTTGGCCGTTGCAGGAAGATTGAACTTGAACCAGGCCGCGTCGCTGACAGCTTGCGGATTGGCATAGCGATAGTCGCTGCCGTAGCGCTGCGTGCTGTAGCTCGAAGTCGCCCAGTTCGCGCTCGCGGTAAATCGGCCGGCGGTGAGATTGTCGACCGTCGATGTATACGTTGCGCCGATGACCAGCGAACGGAAACGCGGCCAGTCGAAACAGATACCGGGACAGGTCTTTGTGGTCGGGAAATTCGTGTGACCTTTGATTTTGAATGATGAAGACTGTGCAAGCTCCGTGTCCCAGCCCTGGGACGCATCGTAGGTTGCCGTGCGAGGAATTCCATGCGAGTCGGCAATGTCGCGGGTCAGAAGTGAAGAGCCGTTGAACATTGCGGTGGTGTACCAGGCGCAGTCTGCCGCGTAGCCTTCATGCTCGATCCCTACCGAATAGGAATTGTGCGATGCCACGTGCCAGGCCGTATCGGCTTCGCGCACCATCTGAGTGACCTGACCATCGGATGAGCGAACCACGTAGTGCGCGCTGACGCTCGCCGCGCAGTTGTTGAACCACGAAATCGTTCCGGCGTACGAGCCCTGTGCGATATGTTCGGCAATGTGTGTGATGCCCGAGCTTCGGCCCGCCGAGTAGTTGCAGGTTGGCGCCTGGTCGTAGAGTGCCGGGCCGTAGTCTGTTGACGAGGCGGACACTTCGCCGTCGACAGGTGTAGCGCGCACATCAACTGTGAGGCGTGGCGCGGAAAGTACTTTCAGCTTCTCGCCACCGTAGACCTGCACCAAATCAAGTTCGCGCTGTTTGACGCGGAAGCGATCGCCGGACGGTCCCGAGATGATCGTGTTCAGAATGTCGTAAGTATGCATTTCTGCAATGCGGGGTTGCGGAATGCCGCTGAAGCGCGCCACGGCGTCTTCCCACTGTTCGATGGGGGTGGTGGCCGTTTTGCCTTCGCCGAAGGCTGAAAGCAATGCTGCCGCGCCGCGGATGTTCTGGCGTGCGTCTGCTTTCAGCTCCTCGGGAGTGAGCCCGATCAGCGCAGCAGCAGTCCGGAGCGAATGACCAAAGTGGTCATCATCTCGAAGTCCCATGACTCCGTAGGCTGCGGGCTGATGTCTGGCTTCACCCTTTTTGTGACGGCTCGGCCCGATGAGTGGACGAGCGCCTTCTTCGTTGTCAGTTACGTTCGCATCTTCAAAGACCTCTTCGTTCTCCGGGATGATGTGGCGCCAGCGACTTTCGGTGTAGCCGATCGACTGGAGCAGTTCGACCGGAACGTCGAATTCAGCGGCGGCCTCTTCGAACATCAGATTCATCTTTGCTGCTTCGGGTGTGAGTCCACCCTCGGCGAATGCAGCTCCCGCGACCAGGCAGATGGCGACCGCCATGGCAACGAAGAACGTTCTGAGACTTCTCTTCTGATTCATCTGATGCTTTCTCCTCTTTCGATGTTGTCGAATTTCCATCAGAGGTGCAGACGGAGTCCTCTCCTGGAGAATGAGGGTGCTTCGTACTCTTTCGCTGATGGGGTGTGAACGAGGTACGGAGCAACTGCGATGCCGTAGTGACAGACATGACGAGGCCTTCACGGAACGGCGCCAATACGCCATTTTCCACTTTTGTGGACATCGGCTTCAGTACGTGTGCACGGGGTTGCAGGATGGAAGCTGACCCATCATTTGCGTGTGTCGTTGACCCATTGGACGGTGACGTTCCGATTTGAGGACACAGTGGCGAGCGCCGCCCGTCACCCTCTCCCGGGTGCCCAGCGTGTTCACGAGGTACTCAGCTTCGGGGAGAGGACTGGGCCCCTCTCCCTTACCCTCTCCCCGAAGACGATCGCGTATTTTGGGAACAGCTGGTCGGGGAGAGGGATAGAGCGGCGGCGCTACTGCTTCGCTCCGGCTTCTGCGTCGCTCGCGGTGAGGCCGTGGCCTATGGGGTAGAGGTCTGGTAGGGAGATGGGGAGTTTTCCTTGAAATTCGATCTCGCCGGTGATGGCTTTGAGAACCGCCAGTTCCGCTGCTGTGTGAGTGTCGTAGGCCAGAATGTAGCTGGGGAGTTCGGGGACCTGGGTTAGAAGATAGGGGCTTCCGAACAGCGAGAAGACGAAGGGCTTTTTCATTTTTGACAGCTGCTTGAGAAGGTTCAGCTGCTCGGTGGAGAGGTCGATCGACCCTTTGTAGGCGGCCACTCGGATGTAGCCGTTGACCAGGACCGCGTCGGAGAGTTCGGCGAGTTTGCGCACCATATCCAGCTCGGAGCCCGTGGTGCGATCGTCAATGGTGACCGAGACTGCGCGTGGAAACCGTTTGACGAGTTCCGGACCGAAGGCATTGCCGGCGGCCTGACGCCAGCCGTTGCGATTGTCGACGATATTCAGATGCAGGACGCGCAATTCCGGCGATGCGCGTAGAGGCAGAACGTTCTTCTCGTCGCGTACCAGCGTGACGGCCCGGTCCATCATTCTCTGCGCAGCTTCCCGATGTTCTTTTCTTCCGGCAATCTGTGTGACTTTCGCCAGATCTGCGGTGCGATCGAGATGCAGCCCGAGGGTTGCTTTGGCTTGCAGGATGCGCCGGACCGATTGTTCGATGCGCGAGAGCGGAAGAGCGCCGGACTCCACCGCCGACTTCATGGCCTTGAAGGAATTCTCGACGCTGACCGGGAACAGAATGATGTCGGCCCCGGCGTTCACTGCGCGCAGTGTGGCGTCGTCGTCTTTGTAGTGCGCGCTGACGCCGCGCATGGTCATGGCGTCAGTGAAGATCAGTCCTTTGAACTGCAGTTCCTCACGAAGGATCCCGGTGAGAATCGCCTTGGAGAGGGTTGCCGGCAGCCCCTTCTCGCTTTCAATGGCAGGAAGAGCGATATGGGCGGACATTACCGCACCGACGTTCTCGGCGATGGCGGCGCGGAACGAAGGCAGCTCGATCGCGTCGAGTCGCTTCCTGTCGACTTCCAGCACAGGAAGTTCCATGTGTGAATCGGTGGCCACGTCTCCGTGGCCCGGAAAATGTTTTGCTGTGGCGATCTGGCCGTTTTCCTGCGCGCCGCGAATATAAGCGCGGGCCATTGCGGAGACACTCTCCGGGTTTTCCCCGAACGAGCGGATGTTGATGATCGGATTGCGGGCGTTGTTCTGCACGTCGACGACCGGGTAGAAGTTGACGTGAACACCGAGGGCGCGTCCCTCGAGGGCAGTCACTCGTCCGGCTTCGAAGGCCATTTGTGTGTCGCCGGTAGCACCGATGGCCATGGCCAGTGGCATTCGCGTGGCGCCCGGGAAGACAAAGCCGGCGCCGCCTTCGAGGTCAGCGGTAATCAGGAGCGGATGTTTCGAGATGCGCTGCATGCTGTGAATCAGCAGCGCCAGTCCGGCCGGGTCGCCCCCGTAGGTGTGGTAGCCGCCGACATGGAACTGGGTGATGTCCCGCTTCACCTTCTGGAACTCCTCGCTGTCTTCGCTCCGGAAAACGCCGGGAGTGGGCGGGATGATCATCTGCCCGATCTTCTCGTCGAGTGACATTGACCGCAGCGTGCGCTCGACCCAGCGGTCGGCGGCGCGATCGGCTGCCGCGACCGGCAGTGCGGTGATCAGAAAGACTGCTGCGAAAAGTCGGCGCATGTTCATCTCCAGACGTTTGCTCGTCCGGAAGGATAGTCCATCGGTACTCCGTGGCCGGAGTTTTCAACTCCGGTCTTGTTGTCACTGGAGCTCGAATTGGGCATCACCCGGCGCATGTGCGACCCGAAGATGAAAATTCTTCCAGGAAGGCGGGCGACTGAGTGCAAGGGCTGCTGCTGAGGCCCGGAGGGCCGGCATCGCTTAGCCCAGGGCCGTCAGGCCTGGGACCGCTATGACCTCATTTGTGTCGGAGCCCCGGAGGGGCGGCACCAGTAACGGTGATCAATCCGTTCCTTCAAAAGACTGCAGCGAATAGTCAGGCTATGTCGTGTCTTAACAACGTCCCGATGCCGCCCCTCTGGGGCTCCGAAGGAATTTCGGAGGGCGCCGTAAACCCCACCCTCACGGGTGGGGCTGATGCGATGCCGCCCCTTTCGGGGCTCCCGCGCGTGAGGTTGTCAGCAGGAGTATAATGAGGCCAGCAACCAGCAATCGCGCGGATCCGTACGGCTCAGCGATTGGACGCAAGCCTTCTCCGGACCGAGTGCTGAGAACTGAGTGTGAGTGCGCATGATCCTTCGTCATCTCACGACACACGACACACTACCCGGAACGCCCGAAACCACTACTCTCCCGGCTCGCACTTTCCTTCCGGAAGCAAATCCAGACAACAATAGAGAACGATGCCTGACCCAAAGTACACCCGCAATTTTTCGATCATCGCCCATATCGATCATGGCAAGACCACGCTTTCCGACCGCATTCTGCAGAGAACCGGGGCTGTGGCCACGCGCGATCTCGAGGCCCAGATGCTCGACGACATGGATCTGGAGCGGGAGCGCGGGATCACCATCAAAGCTCGCGCCGTAACCCTGAAGTACAAGGCTGCCGATGAGCAGATCTACACGCTCAACCTGATCGATACGCCCGGACACGTCGATTTTACCTACGAGGTGTCACGAAGCCTGGCGGCCTGCGAAGGTGCGGTGTTGGTGGTCGATGCCACACAGGGCGTCGAAGCGCAGACTCTGGCCAACAGCTATCTGGCCATCGAGAACAACCTCACCATCGTGCCGGTCATCAACAAGGTCGATCTGCCATCCGCGGAACCTGAGCGCGTTCGCGAGCAGATTGAGAACGTAATCGGACTCGATGCCAGCGAGGCCGTGCTGGCCAGTGCGAAATCAGGAATCGGCATCGACGAGACCCTGGAAGCGATCATCAAAAAAATCCCGCCTCCAACCGGTGTGGTGGATACGCCGCTGCGGGCCCTGCTGTTCGACTCCTGGTATGACTCCTATCGCGGCGTCATGATTCTCATTCGCGTGGTCGACGGTGAACTTCGCAAAGGGATGAAGATCAAATTCATCTCCACGAAACGTGAGTACGAAGTGACCTCGATCGGAGTTTTCTCTCCGAAGGCGAAAGAAGTCGAAAGCCTAGGAGTTGGAGACGTAGGCTTCGTCGGCGCGAACATCAAGGACATCGTTCACGCCAAGATCGGCGACACGCTGACCGTCAGTGGCGCTGAAGTCGAACCGCTTCCTGGTTTCGTCGAAGTGAAGCCGGTGGTTTTCGCAGGGATTTTCCCGATCAACACCGATCAATATCCCGAACTGCGCGATGCCATGGACAAGCTCAAGCTCAACGACGCGTCCTTCACCTATGAACCGGAGAGTTCCACCGCGCTCGGGTTCGGCTTCCGTTGCGGCTTTCTCGGGCTGCTGCACATGGAAATCATTCAGGAGCGCCTCGAACGGGAGTTCAATCTCGAGCTCATCACCTCGGCACCTGGCGTGCGATACCTGGTCAAGCGCACCGACGGAGAGGTCGTGGAGGTCGAGAATCCGCAGAAGATGCCCGACCCTTCCTACATCTCAACCGTGTCGGAGCCTTTCATCGAAGCCACCATCCTCACGCGCGATGAGTTCGTCGGTCCCATTCTGGCACTGGCCATCGACCGGCGGGGAACGCAGAAAAAGCTCGAGTACGTAGGACCGGGCCGGGTCATGATCGTGTACGAGTTGCCTTTGAACGAGGTGATTCTCGATTTCTTCGACAAGCTGAAATCAATCTCGCGCGGCTACGCATCTCTCGATTATCAGTTGCTTGGTTACCGGGAGAGCGATCTGGTGAAACTCGACATTCTCATCAATGGTGAGGCGCTCGACGCGCTTTCCCTGGTAGTGCATCGGGAGAAGGCTTTTCCTCGCGGCAAGATGCTGGTCGAGAAGATGAAAGAGTTCATTCCGCGGCAGATGTTCGAAGTGGCGCTGCAGGCAGCCATTGGAAACAGGATCGTAGCGCGTGAGACTGTGAAAGCGATGCGCAAGAACGTACTCGCGAAATGCTACGGTGGTGACATCAGCCGTAAGCGCAAACTCCTCGAGAAACAGAAAGAGGGGAAGAAGCGCATGAAGCGAGTTGGTAGAGTCGAGATTCCGCAGGAAGCGTTCCTGGCTGTTCTGAAGATCGATTAGCCCACACTTCTCATACTCATTCGCTGCCAGGCCGCGACGAGTGGCCGGGTGCGACGGGCGCGGCGAAACGTAAAGGGAGGAAAGACGGTATTCTTTCCTGATGATCAGCCGAGTCCGAATCCTTCTCCCCGTCTCGTTCCTTCTCCTGATGGCTGCTTGTGCCTCCGGTACCATCGACACCCAGGAACCGCGAACGCTGGTAGGCACCGAGAGCAAAGTTCGCGTCACCGCAAAAATGATTGGAGAACAGGTCCGGTCGGGTGCCGTCGTCCCGCTGACCTACGAAGTGGAGAACCTGCGTTCCGAACCGATCGCCATCGCGGATATCGTTCCCGTGACTGACTTCGACGCAGAGACCATGACCGTCACGATCTCGCTGGGATCGGAGGTTCCGGGGAACGAATTTCTCCCTCGCCTGGTGCGAATCAATTCCGGTGAAAAGAAGAGCTTCGATGTGGGAGCGCGAATTCGCATTCCTCTATCGATCGGCGATCCCCGCGCCGCAACTCCACGCTACGTCCGATTGAAGGTCAATTTTCTTGGAGACATCCGTCCCTTCGAGAAGCTTTTCGACATCAGTGAGAAGGCGGTCGCGGACAAGGCGCTCGCCGATTCGCTTTTCCCTCAGTGGGTCGAGAACAACGAGATCGTCTTCACCAACGCTATCCCTATCGAGTGGGACGGCCGCAGCAACACCAGTGACTCGGATGCAGGGTCGAGACGACGGGGTATAAGGCCCTGACTGATGAACGCAGAACTCAGAACGATGAAGCAAGAAATCTGATTACCTCCTCTACCCGCAAGCACATGCGCGACGTCATTCCGACGAGCCGCGTGACCCGTGAGAATTACGCATCCGTGACTGCGAGGAGGAATTTCCGGTCCGCGCGGCCGCGGTGGAACGGCACGACCAACGCGGCGCGGATCGGAGATTCCTCTTCGCAGTCACAGCGCGCAAGTTGAGGTGGGCCTTGTCCTGCTCATCGGAATGACGGTGCCGCGATTCTCGTGTAGTTAGCGATGATGATTCATTTTTTACTCGCAGCGCATCAGAGTTGTGCACGATGTGGTGATACAGGTCAGCTAACTTTTACTGGCTCCTCAACTATCAACTCCTCGCCAAACAAAAAGAGGCAAGGCGCCAATCGCGCCTTGCCCCCGACTGAGAAGAGTAGAGTCTCTAGAAACTGTTCAATGCGCTTGCTTCGTCTTCGTAGATCTCGAAGACGGTGATGAGCTGCGTCACTTGAAGCAGGTCGGTGACTTTCGGCGGGAGGCGGATGAGTTTCAGCTTGCCGCCGCGATTCGTGACCGTGGTGTAGGAGCCGACCAGTTCTCCGATACCCGAAGAATCGATGGTGGTGACCCCGCGCATGTCGAGCAGGATCTTGGTCTTTCCGTCCGTGATGGCCTTCTGAATCACATCGCGAAGCTGTGTATCTCCGGAGCCAATCGTGATCTTTCCCTGCAGCTCGATGATCTCGACGTCTTCCTCTGTGCGACTCGTTGCCTTCATTTCATCTCCTTATGAGCTGCTCGAGTTTCAAGTCGATGCAGCGGTCGTCTGCTGTCTAGGGTCGGGTGGAGCCGCCATCCGGGTTGCTCAAGTTCTTCTTCATCGTCAACTGCGTGCCGCCGCCCGGCAGGAAAGAATAGTCGACCTCGTCCATGAACGTGCGCATGTAGAAGATACCGCGTCCGCTGGTCTTCATCAGATTCTGAGGATTGAGCGGATCGCTCACTGTCGCGGGATCGAATCCATCACCTTCGTCTGCAATGGTGATGTCGAGGAAACCGTTATCGAGATTGAACGTCGTGAACACTTTCTTCCTGAGGTCGAGCTTGTTGCCATGTTTGATTGCATTCGCCACAGCTTCCCGCACTGCCATCCCAATCCAGTGTGAGCCGTCGTCGTCCAGCCCTGCGATCTCACAGAGGTGTTCGGCGATGACCTGTACCAGTTCGATATTTTCGAACCGGCTGCTGACCGTGATCTCGATGCGTTCTGATTGGCTCTGCATGGAAGCGACCCGCATTCTACGAGATCGTTTCGCTCGCTTTCAAGCGAGGAGGCTCCGGAATGGCGTCAGGGAGGGCCATGTTGTTGGCCGCGTGCTGACCCGTTCGATCCTCTCGCTTGCGCTCCTGCTCACCTTTCAGGCCGTCGATGCTGCCGATCTCAGTGCCGAAATGAAGCAGGTGGAAGCCATCCGCCAGCTGCGTTTTACGGGCACAGTGAGCAATCGCACCATGACTCGGGAAGAGTTCCCGAACTTCATCCGCAGGCAGTTCGTCTCGAACCTTCCCACCTCGGAGATCGACTACTTTCGCTCCTTGCACGTCCTGCAGCTTATTTCGGAACGGAGTGACCACCTCGAGAAACTGATCGAGCTTTACGAGTCGCAGGTCCTGGCTTTCTACGATCCGGCCTCACACACCTACTACTCTCTCGATCGCCCCCCGGCGGGAGTCGTCTCCATGGCCGGCCTCGATTCGGCGGTGGTGCTGCACGAGCTCACACACGCTCTGCAGGATCAGCGTTACGACGCCGGGAAGAAGCTGTCGGCGCTCGGAACAAGCTGGGACGCGCAGCTGGCCTATCAGGCGCTGCTGGAGGGTGACGCCAGTCTGGTCCTGCTGGCATCGCTCGTTCAGGCCTCGGGACAGACCCTGGAGCAGGCCGTCGCGGGCGAAGGACTCCTGAACTTGATCAGCAGCAGTTCCGGGGCGAATCAGGGGGTCCCGGAAGGGATAGAGCCTTATTTCCTGGAAACCATGAAGCTTCCTTACCTGAGCGGGCTGAAGATGATCGTGCAGACTTTCAGGCGCGGTGGATGGGCCGCGGTCGACAAACTGTATGAGCGCAAGGTGTTCTCAACCGAGGCTCTGCTGCATCCTGAGATGTTGACCGCTGAGGAGGAAAAAGTACCTTCCGTTGCCGTGAAGGTTCGAACTCGTCTGCCGCAAAGGCCCCGGCGTGGCAGCAGATCGGTACTGACCACGACTCTGGGAGAGTTCCACTGGCGCTTTCTCCTCGGAGACGCGCCAGCCGCAGGCTGGACCAGCGACCAGGTGCAGGTGCTCGATGACAGGATGGGTTCCCTGACCGTGCTGGTGGACTCTGCCTGGGATACGGAGAACGATGCGCTCGAATTCGCTGAAGCGTATCGGGGCTTCCTCGAATCACGCGGCCTCGAGCCGCGAATGGCGAGGCGAGGAAATGTTGTGCGAGTCGGCTACGGGACGGACCGGAAGGCGACGACTGCGTTACTTCGTTAGGGTGAATGGTGATTGATTCCTCGGCCCATTCATACCGCCCGCTCAGGAGGACGTCTTTCTCAAACCTGGTCCGTTTCACAGGGCCGGAGGCCCGGCATTGACTAGCCCAGGCCGTCAGGCCTGGGATCAGATTCTCCTGATTCTCACTCGAGCCCCGGAGGGGCGGCATCGAGCTTTTCAAATTGTGACGCAAAGTGGTTCACGTGCCGCGCTCGCTCATGCGTGGCCGCGTTTTGCTGGCGAAGTCCAACGTCGCGATGCCGCCCCTTCCATGGTGACATATGGCAACCTCCGAAAATCAAGAGGGGGAATGCTATGGGTTCTACGCGACCGAAGAGGACGGAACTCGACCGTCTCAGCGTAAAGACACTTGACGATCGTTTCCTGACCGAACTCGAAAAAGGCCTCAACTGCTCCCGCTTCGAAAGCGAAGCGGTACTGAAGTTGGTTCACGAGGTGTTCGCGCCGGCGCTCGACGGGATGCCGGCCGGGAATGAGCCGGGAATGATGTCGGTGATCGCCATCGATGCTGACGAGCCGGCCGGCAAGCCGCTTGCGAAGTGTCGGAAGCGACTGGTTCGTTTACGCGTCCATCGCGGGGTGGAAGACGATCGCATCCTGCACGAGCAGGGCACCGATGCGTTCCGCCGCGCGCGCATCACCGACCTGTGTCAGCAGGCCTTCAGTCAAAGTGGGCTACTCACGCGCGAAGACCTCGCCTACCGGCTGCTCTTCGTCAGTCCTCGCACGATCTCTCGTGACCTGAGCGCTCTGCGACGACTCGCGCCGGACTCGCCGATCCCGTTGCGGAGCATCGTGCAGGACATCG
The DNA here is from genome assembly GCA_046590705.1 of Thermoanaerobaculia bacterium. Classification (GTDB taxonomy): domain Bacteria; phylum Acidobacteriota; class Thermoanaerobaculia; order Gp7-AA8; family Gp7-AA8; genus JBKJUK01. The sequence continues at coordinate 1,311 of JBKJUK010000275.1, read as the reverse complement.
GCTCGGTGCTCACGCATCGAGTGCAGATCGTTCGCCTCGCACTCGAGGGGAAAACGATGACGCAGATCTGTCAGCGCATGCACCATTCTCCGGCAGCGGTAGCGAACTACCTGTCGACGTTCATGCGCTGCGCGGATCTTCGGGAGCGGCAACTCGAACCGCAGCAGATCGCCTTCGTTCTTGATCGAAGTGTGGGGCTCGTTCAGCAGTACCTCGAGCTGCTTGAGGCGGCCAAGCGGGACAAGACGCTGAGCTATCACCTCACGGAGATACTCAGCATGGGTGCGGGAAAAAAAACGGCGCCTCGGCCGCGTCCGCGGGGGCTCCGATGAGGACTCCCGACTACCTCCGCAAGAAGGTGCAACCACAGAAAACAAAGAACTTGCGCAAAGAACTCTCGCGAACCATCCGCCATCACTTCCCGCGTGTTGGTGGTGTTCGGATGTCGGATCTTTGCGCCGATCTCGTGCTCGAGGTGGTCTACAAACATCTCGTGCCTCGTGATCATCTGCGTCACGGCCAGATCCTGTGGCTCGGCATCGACATCGACGATCCGCCCTCACGCAACAAGACCTCTGAGAACGTTCGCCTGCTACCGGTGATCCTCGACCTGTCAGCCGACGAGGATCTCGACGCGCTGCTTGATCGAACGCCCAGCGAGGAGCGACTTCTGAAGCGTTGTCTGCGGCTCTTCACTCAGGCCTTCGATCAGGGAGCGCTCTTGTCAAACGTCGACATCGCCGTGATGCTTGCCGTCAGCGACTCCACCATCGCAAAAGTCGTCGCGCATCACGAGCGCACCAACGCCGTCATCGTTCCGAGGCGCGCCACGATCCACGATGTAGGCAGCGGAGTCACGCACAAGCGGATCATCTGCTGGAAGCGTTATGTCGAACGGAAAACGAGCGACGTCATCGCCCGCGAAACCTATCACTCCATTACAGCGGTTGACCGATACCTCGGCGCGTTTGACCGCGTGCGTATGTGCAACCGGCAAGGACTCGCGCCGGGAGAGATCGCGCTGGCGCTCGCCTGCACCGAGCGGCTGGTGCACGAATACCTCGCGATCGATGCGCTGCTCGACACAAGGGAGGCAAAATGAGCACAATGCTTCGGTCGGCGGGGAGGATAAGGCAATGCTGAGGAGCAACCTGAGCGCCCGCGCCGATGCCCGGGCATGGGCAGCAATCATCGTGTTGCTGCTCACCCAACCGGCCCATGCCTGGGCCGGTAAAGCGGTAAACCTATCCGCAGGTCACACAGTGATTTTACCAAGCTCAGCAACTACCTGGTTGCCAAATGGCACCATCT
>JBKJUK010000249.1:0-28829 GCA_046590705.1 Thermoanaerobaculia bacterium | reverse complement strand
GATCGCCATCGCCTCCGGCCTTCTCGCCGGCAGCATCGCGCTCGTCGGCTTCGGTTTCGACAGCGGCATCGAGGTGATCTCGGGCTTCGCTCTACTATGGCGCCTCTACGGGGATGCAGACGAGAGCCGTCGCGAGAGAATGGAAAAGCGTGCGCTCCGGATTGTCGGCGTGTCGTTTTTCATTCTCGGCGCCTACGTAACGTTCGACGCAGTGATGGCGCTGGTACGCCGAGAGGCACCGGAGGAGAGCATCGTCGGGATCGTGCTGGCGGCGGTTTCGGTCGTGGTGATGCCGCTTCTCGTCCGCGCCAAACGGCGCGTTGCGCGATCGATCGGTAGCGCCGCAATGCACGCCGATGCCACCCAGACGCAGATCTGCACTTATCTCTCAGCGATCCTCCTGGCAGGCCTGGTGCTGAACGCCACCGTCGGCTGGTGGTGGGCAGACCCGCTGGCCGCGCTGGTGATGGTGCCGATCATCGTGAAAGAAGGTTGGGAAGCGGTACGCGGAGAACACTGCAATGACTGTCATCCGTGAGCGTTTACGATGGTCCACGGCTGCGCTGGTTCTGCTGTTTCATCGCAGCTTCCTTTCCGCGTCATCGTCACCGATAGACCGCGTTGTTCGTTGCGTGAACATCACGAGTGAGAGAAGGATCACCAGCAGGACTGCCGAGCTGCCGACGGTGCCGAAACCAAGGCCACCTTTGGCTGGCGTTTTCGTCATCAGATCTCCGAAGGTTGCGCCGAATGGCCGTGTCAGGACGAACGCAATCCAGAACAGCGCAATGCTCGAGACGTTCGTGAAGTAGTGCGCGAGCACGATCGCAGCGAGCAACGTTCCGATCAGGATGGCACCACCGCCGAATCCGAGGCCGGAGCTATCTGCGAGAAAGTCGCCCAGAGCGGTGCCCAGGGTGTTCGAAACAAGGATTGCACCCCAGTAGAAGCTTTCCGCTTTTCGAGATCTGACGTGCTCCACTGAAATCGTACCGAGGGTGACTCGCCAGATCGTCAGTACAGTCACGAGCAGAATGGACAGCAGACCCGATCCGTACGCGTACCCCAGGCCGAGAGTTCGATCCATGTAGTCGGACATGGTGGTCCCGGCCGTGCTGGTTGCGAGAATGACTGACCAGTAGAGCAACGGGTGGAATCTGGTGGCGAGCAACTGGCCGATCAGTACCAGGGCGAATGCAGAGAGAAGCAGGAGCGAGCTCGCTGCGTAGCCGATGTTCAGCGTCATCGACAACAAGTCGCCTGCAGTCTCGCCCAGCGTCGTCGCTGCAATCTTCATTACCCAGAATGCAAGGGTGATCTCCGGAAGCTTGCTCATCACGGCGTGAGCGGTCCTTTCGTCAAAAGTCGCTTCCGGCTGGATCTGTCGCAATCTCATTTCTGCCTTCCGCCATGCGTGCGGCTCGCTGTGATGAAAACGTCTTCCAGCGCATCGACTTGATCGAGGATCGCAGTGGACAGTGTGATCAGTTTCGCGGGTGATTCGGTGGTACCAGACTGGCTGACCAATCGATCAAACTGTTCAGCCTCGGTTGGGCCACCGGCTTCGATCACTCGCCGCTTCACCTGAGACCAGGTGGTTTCAATGTCCTTCTTCACTACCTTCGCTCTGATCGGGTCATCGGCTGAAAGTCGTAGCGCGCGACCGTGGTAATCGAGCAGGGCGACTTCAGTTGGTACGGGTCCGGTGAAGGTGCTTGACGCGGTGATGACAGTACGCGTGAGTTCGTTCGCAAGCTCGCTCGCTTTGACATCTTTCGCTGCGATCGCGCGATCCAGTCTGTGAATGATTTCTTCCATCTGGCGGTATTCAATCGACTGTGAAGCCTCGGCACGAGCCACTCCTTCCTTGAGCGGGAGAATCAGTTTCTCTGCGCTGCTCCAACGGGCTTGAAGGGTTAGATCGAACAGATCCTCGGCGAGACTCTCGAGTTCGTCCAGCTCAACGGGAAGCGGCAGTGTGGCCGCAACCGCCTTCTGTAGAGGGGCGCGATTGGACGGAGCGTGATCAACTTGCGCGTGATCAACGCAGGCAGCACTGGTGATCGTGAGAAGAACTGCGACAGTGGGAGCAATGGTTCTAAATCGGCCTTTCATCGTGTAACTCCTTTGAGCGCGCGAATGGCATTCGTGGAGCTCGCGCGAAATGTGAGTGCTACGCCAGGGGCGCTCGGATCGAGTGAAGGTGATGCCTCCAAGGCGACACGCTCGCTGCCGTGGAGTCTGACCACCGTTCTCCCCACGATCGTACCGATGAGCGCGCCGGTGAGAACATCGGATGCGAAGTGCGCGTTATTCTCCATGCGCGCCCACCCAACTGCGCCGGCCAGACCGTATGCACCAGCCTTTACCCATCGCGATTGATAATGAGACGCTATGACCGACGCAATCGCGAATGCTTGCGTCGTGTGGCCAGATGGAAAGCTCCGTCCGCCTTCTCCGGTGATGAGTGTTCCTTCTGTCTGCGACGGGCGACGCCTTCCTGTAGCAAGCTGCAGCAGAGGCGTGATCGCGCCGGCAGCGATGAGGCTCGACGTGAGTCCATCTCGGGCTACAGCGGCCGCACGCTCGTTCTGCAGGAATCTGCCGGAGAGATAGAAAGCTCCGAGCACGCCCCACGAGTATTCAGCGCCGAACGGCTCTACCGCATCAGCGATCGAGTTGGTAGTTTTGGACGAAGAGCCAGGGACAGCATCACGAGCGGCTTCATCGAGGAGCATTGTTCCGCCTACCAGGGCAGCCGCGAGGCCCGCCCTGGTCCAATTGGACCGGTCCCAGCGGAGCGGGGCAACAGCGATGGACTCCGCATCGTGAACCAGCTGCGACGCGAAGTTCGAGTTGTCGCTCCGGACCGACCGCGGAAGGTGCGTTACTCCTGTCGCAGAGCCCGCATCGGGCGAATTGAGGTCGGGGACGCTGCTTGTCGGCAGTGAGGAGATACGCTCATCGACGGCATCCAGCGCGGACGTTACGGTCAGCGGCGGTCGGGTGGAGGCGCACGCCGCGGTAAGCAGGATCAGCGCGCTTGCGGAGGTGAGGTGCTTCAGGCGGGAGATCATGCAACGAACGTACAGTCGTCGCGGTGACGCTCACCTTACGGTTCGATTACATCTTTGTAATGTCTGTGGCCGAGGGAAAAATGAGGGTGAAGAGCGATCCCTTGCCCGGCGCACTCGACACGCTGATTTTCCCTCCATGCATATCAAGGATCGACTGCACGATGGCGAGGCCAAGACCGCTTCCGTCGGCATGATTGCCGCGCGCGTCATCGGCTCTGAAGAAGCGGTCGAAAATTTTCCTCTGGTTCTCATCGGCGATGCCGATTCCGGTGTCGAGCACGCTCATCTCGACGTGATCAGGGTTCTCACGGAGCTTCACCGTCACCCTGCCGCCACGCGGCGTGAAATGAATCGCATTCGCCAGAAGATTGCTCAGCGCTCGACGAACCAGGTCGCGATCAGCACGGATGCTCGCCGCCCCCTCGACCGAAAGCTCGACCGTCTTCTCCTCAGCCGAGATCGCGTAGTACTCGCAGACGGAGAGAGCTTCTTCGCGTGCGTCGAAGCTGGTCGGGTTCAACGCGTTCGAGGCTCTCTCGCTGCGCGCGAGGAACAGGAGCTCTTCGGTGATTCTGGCCAGCCGGCCTAGCTCCTCGTGCAGGGAGGCGATGACTTCCCGGTATTCCTCGGTCGTACGCGCGCGGCTGAGCGCCACTTCTGCCTCGCCCATGGCATTCGAGATGGGCGTGCGAAGCTCGTGCGCGAGATCGGCAGAAAACTGCGACAGACGCTGGAAGGAAGCCGAAAGTGTCCGTTGCATTTCTATGAATGCTGCCCCCACGTCGGCGAGTTCCGCCGGCCACATCTCGACTTTGAGAGGCTCGGCCAAACGTGTAACGTCCATCGTACGTGCTGCGTCTGCGAGTTTCTCGAGTGGACGAAGCGCGCGGCGAGCAATCGTCGCGGCCAGCAGCGCCGAGGCAATGGTCCCCAGCAGCAACGCCATCGCGGCCTTTCTACTGAAGTCCTCGATCAGATCTTCTTCTGCGCTCCAGTCGAGCGCAACACGCACAAGGCGCGTACTGGTCTTCGTGTTGACGGTAACGCTGCTGAGAACGAAGTGCTGGCCCGACGGCGCTTCCCAATAACGGAACACCGCTGTTCTCACTCGCGTCGCAGCTGGCGGAAAGGGTGGCTGAGCATCGAAGAACGATTCCGATCCTGTCACTCGCATGAGCGGCAGGCCGTCGCGCATGCTTACTTCGACCATGACTTTCCCCGAACGCCTGGTAGCGTTCTCGGTATCGATCACCTCGCGAACTTCGTTCAATGCTTCTAGCTCCGAAGCATCCTCTCGATGTGAACCCTGGATTTCTGAACGGATGTATTGAAGCTTCGAGGTGAGAAAACGCGCGTGTTCGCGTCGTTGATTGTTTTGAAAAACCTTGAATAGGAAGAATGCGACCGCTGCAAGCAATAGAACGGTGGTGCAGGTGACCAGTACGACGATTCTGCTGCGCACAGAAAATGGTCGTTTGACGCCTCTTTCAAACACGGATTACGTATCCCATGCCGCGAACAGTCTCGATCACCTTTGTTTCAAAGGGGTCGTCGATCTTCTGCCGCAACCGTCGGATGGCAACATCAACGACGTTCGTGTCACTGTTGAAATTCATATCCCACACCCGCTCTGCAATGACCGTACGCGTGAGAACTTCGCCTTTGCGACGCATGAGCAACGCCAGGAGTGAAAACTCCTTCGCGGTCAGCAGGATCTCCTTGCCGTGGCGCGTGACCTTGTGACGCACAGGATCGACGACCAGGTCACCAGAAACCAGAACCTCCTCCTGACGGATACCTCCTCTGCGGAGAAGCGACCTGACGCGTGCCAGGAGTTCAGAGAATGCAAAAGGCTTGATGAGATAGTCGTCGGCTCCCAGCTCCAGACCCTTTACCCTGTCCTCCACCGCATCCCGTGCTGTCAACAGGATGATCGGGATCGACTTTCCGCTCCTTCGTAACGAGGCAACGACGTCCCATCCGTCGCGCCTCGGGAGCATCACGTCACAGACGATCAAGTCGTAGGGATTCATCTCGGCCAGGTAAAGCCCTTCTTCGCCGTCGGATGCGACATCAACCACATACGAAGCTTCGCGCATACCTTTCGCGAGGTAGCTGGCGGTTTTCGCTTCATCTTCGATGATCAGGATTCGCAAGTTCGGTCTCGTTCACACGTCCAATGCCGTTTACAGCTTAACCGGATGTCAGTACCCGCCGCTGCGGGCGAGTGAAGGATCCTGCAGGTGAGCGTGCCGAGACCGGCACCTGCTCTAGTCCTCTACTCCATGTCGTCTCCTTCGACTTCTCCCGGGGCTGTTCACTTTCCGTCACTACGCTGAGGCTCCCACCGTTTCAGGCGTTGATGCTGACGTAATTGATAGTCGTCCCGCTGATGACGTCCGCCGCACCTGGGAACGGGTTCGCAGGTGCTACCAGGCACCACGGCTTCTTCGAGCGAGGCCGGAATGTGGTCAAATCATCAGGCGGGAGCATTGACTGATGAGCGCAGGGCATAGTCACGGGCACGCGCAGAGCGCGAGTGGAAGAAACAAGAAGCGGCTCATGGTCGTGCTCGCGCTGACCGCTGCCTATCTCGCCGCTGAAGTAATCGGCGCGTTCATGACCGGGAGTCTGGCCCTGCTCGCAGACGCCGGGCATATGCTCACCGACGTTGCGGGGCTTGCCATGGCGCTCTTCGCCATTACGTTCGCCGAGCGACCGGCGACGCCGGAGCGGACCTTCGGTTTCTTTCGAGTCGAGATTCTCGCGGCACTCACCAATGCCATCGTTCTGATCGGGATTTCCATTTACATCCTGATCGAGGCCTGGAGCCGCTTTCAAAAGCCGCCAGAGATTGCCAGCAAGCCCATGCTGCTGGTCGGTGCAGTGGGACTCGTGGTCAACCTGGTGAGCATGCTGATTCTGCGCGACAGCTCGAAAGAAAGCCTGAACATGAAGGGCGCCTACTTCGAGGTGCTCTCCGATATGCTGAGCTCAATCGGTGTCATCGTGGCCGCCGTCATCATGATGACCACCGGCTGGTACTACGCAGATCCGCTGATCTCAGCCGGCATCGGACTGTTCATTCTTCCGCGAACCTGGATTCTGCTGCGCGACGCAGTGGGCGTGCTGCTGGAAGGTACTCCGTCCGATGTGAATCTCACCGCACTTCGCGAGGCCATGGAATCAGTGGACGGCGTCTCCGGCGTTCATGACCTGCACGCCTGGTCGCTCACCTCGGGCATGAATGCCATGAGCGCACACGTGGTCGTGAGAAATGAGGCGAGATATCACGAAGTACTTCTTGCGCAGCACGAGCTGGTGACCAGAAATTTCAAGATCGGCCACGTCACCATTCAAACAGAGAGCGAAGGCTGGCGCGATTGCGAGATGCACCTGTGAGCGAAGGGGCCTGATCAGGCCCGACGCGGTTCTTTCCGGAAAGTGCCGGTCAGGCGCGGCAGAGTTGTAACGACCTACCAGAACTCGAAGCGCTCCCACTCGACGATGCCGGCCTCATTGCGCTGACGCGGGGATCGCTCATGATGTTCGGTTGCGATCTTTTGACGCGCCGGAGGCGCGCGTCGAGGGTAGCCGGTGGTAAGCGCGTAGCGTGCAGCCACCCGGCTGGGACCGCAGCACATACATGCGCCCCGGCAGGGGCGCCAGAGGGATCACCACCAAATATCGTTCGTCGAATTCGATGTCGTGCTTTTTAAGGAACTCGCCGATGTCTCTGGCGCCCCTGCCGGGGCGGTACATGATTACGCCGCCCGCCGACCCGGTGGCTGCGCGCTTTGCGCTTACCACCGGCTACCCTCTGGTCGCGCCTCCGGCGCGCTTGCGTGTTTGCATGCAAAGTCATCTCGAGACACGCTTGAGCGAAGAACCTCTTGACTCCGTACCACGGTACGGGACGTATCTTGTGCAGCGGAGATGGAAATGGCCGGACTGACGATCGGAGAACTGGCGGAAGCTGCCGGAGTTGGAGTGGAGACGATCCGTTTCTACGAACGAAGAAATCTGATCTCGCAGCCCGCGCGTCCACAAAGCGGATACAGGCGTTACAGCGAAGATGTCACAGCGCGCGTGCAGTTCATCCGGCATGCGCAGGAGCTCGGCTTCACGCTCGCCGAAATCGACGACCTGCTCACGCTGCGAGTGAACCCTTCCACACGTTGTGAGGATGTTCGTGCCCGCGCCGAGGCGAAGATTGGCGACATCGACGAGAAGATTGAAAGACTTTCCCGGATGAGAGAGGCACTGGTGACAATCACCGTGACCTGCTCCGGATCCGGGCCGACGAGCGAGTGTCCAATCCTGGATGCGCTCGATTCAAATTCAAAAAAAGGGAGGTGAAAGAAATGGCACGTTTTGAAAAAGGTCAGAAGTATCGTTGCACTGAGCAGAGCTGCGGGTGTGAAATCGAAGTGACGAAGAGCGCTCCCGAATCCTGCGCTGGAAACTCGAAGCCGCGCTGCTGCTGCGGTCTCGAAATGGAACTGGTGAAGTGATCTGATTTGCCGGAGAACGGGGGAGCGCTCCCCCGTCATCCGTCTCTTCCAGGATTGAATGAATCCTTTTGAATATATCGAGCGTTTCGCCTCCACTCTCGAGCAATATCCGTTGCTCTCGCTCCTGATTGCGCTGATGGGCGGAGTGCTCTCGACCAGTACGTGACCATGTACGTTTCCCGCAGGTGTGGGAATGGTCAGTTATGTCGGGTCGAGGATGCAGCTGGTGTCGCAGCTGCGTCGTCGTCGCGAAGGCATCCTCCTGTCCCTGGCATTCTTCAGCGGAGTCGTCCTCGGGATCGTGGCCCTCGGAATTGCAGCGTCGTACCTCGGGCGTCTTTTCGTGCGATGGAGTTTCGAGTTCGCAATCATGACTGCGCTTCTTTCGATCGGAGCGGGAGGGCTGACGCTGCTCGCTCCATGGTTGCGGGATCGCGTGCGCAGACCGGAGATCATCCAGCGTGGTGGCCTGTCGGGAGCATTTCTCTACGGGCTAATGTTCACGATCGCCACAGTCACGACAGGAGCCGGGCCACTGTTGCTCCTGCTCACCATCACGGCCTCGATAGGACGTCCGGTGTATGGGGCGGCGCTCTCTCTCTTCTACGGAGTCGGCCGCGGTCTGCCGTTTCTGCTGATGGGGATTTTCGCCGGTAGCGTAGGCGCCTGGCTCACCAGGATGGAGCGTGGCCGTCGCGTTGCCGAGGTCGTGAGCGGTATAGCGTTGCTGATCATCGGTGGTTACTTCTTCTGGCTGGCTTCGCGTATCGGATGAGGCCTGCGGTATGAGAGGCAGACTGATAAGCGGACCGTGGCTTATGACTTCTTCGTTTTGACCTTGTATCCGAGCTTAGTGATTACATCGATGAGTTTCGTTTCGTTCGTTCTCGTACCGTCGTACGAGATTCTCGCTTCGGCCTTGTCGTAGCTCACCGCCACGTGGCGAACACCCTGGGTGCGCTTGAGCATCGACTCGATGCCGGTCGCACAACCTGCGCAACTCATCCCGGCCACCGAGAACACACTCTGACGCAGTTGCTCGCGACGTACCTGGCCGGCCGCCTTTAGTTCGACAGCGGCGGTGGGCGGGAGGAGAAGCGCGAGGACGAGGAGGGTTTTTCGCATGTCTCACAAAGCGGAAGGCGGTGCGTGGGAATTCCCGTTCGAAGAACACACGGAAAAGTCATACACGGCGACCTTGATGATCACGCGGCTCGTCGGAATGACGTAGCGAGGGCCTGAAATCAGCACCGGGACAAGTGTGGCACAGGCAATCCTGCCTGTGGCGCGTTGAAGTGAGTTCCAGCCCGACCTCTTTGCGGTCCGAAGTGTCATCGCTGTGAGAATGAGGCTGAATCGCTACTTCGAAGTCAGTGCGTCGCGTCACAGGCAGGATTGCCTGTGCCACACAACCGCGTCTGACGCGCAGGGATCGCGCTCGTGATCCCCAGAGCGCTGACTTCACGTAGATCCCTCCGTTAGCTTCGGGATCTCGGGAACTTTACCAGCGCGCATGAAGCGCCGTGGGCGACTCTATTTCTTCTTTGCTTTCTTCTTCCCTTTCTTTTTGTTGTGAGCCACTTCTTTCAGCACTTCCTCAGCCTTCGATGCCTTTTTCTTCTTGTCGCCGGACGCCGCCCCAATGAGTCCCAGCATGGGGCCCGCGGCTAGTGCAACTTCAGCGATGCGGTTGAGCGTGGCTCGCTTCTTCTCCGCATCCAGTGCAGCCCATTGAGCTGCAATCTTCTGCACTGCAGACTGTGGCTTCCCCCTCTTAGGTTTGTTCTCGAGCAATTTCTCGGCGAGATTGTCGAGAAATCTGGTTCCGATTTCTGCCATGGGCAAACTGCCAAACAACGAGCTGTCCTCTTTCTCTTCTTTCATTGATCCTCCGATATCTACTTCTCTTTCTTCTTGGGTCGGCGCGCTTTCCTTCGAAAACTCGCCGGCTTCTTGATCATCTCGTCGTATGGTCCGATGCGAACGGCCTCGGCGCGCGCAATTTCAATGAATCGCGACTGGCTGCGAAGCGGAGTCCCGCTGCGGCGAATCCTTTCGTACCTTCCATCCGAGCGCAGCTCCCAACTCTTGACCGTATCCTGCATGGCGATCGAGAGAATTTCTTTCTCGATTCGCTGCTTGAGGGCCGGAGCGAGGATCGGAAAGGTGATCTCGATGCGCCTGATGAAGTTCCGCGGCATCCAGTCACCGCTGGACTCGAAGATTTCGGCTGCGCCGCCATTTCGGAACAACATGATTCGCGAGTGTTCGAGATAACGATCGATCATGGAGATGACCCTGATCCTGCTGCTCATTCCTTCGACGCCAGGTACGAGGCAGCAGATTCCGCGAATGAGCAGCTCGATCTTCACGCCGGCCTCACTCGCTTCATAGAGTTTCTGGATGACGGTCGGATCGACCAGCGCGTTGAGCTTGATCACCAGACCAGATTCGCGTCCGGCACGAACGTGCGTGATCTCACGCTCGATCATCTCGATGACCCAGTTCTGGTAGTCGATCGGCGAGACCACCATCTGATTCCAGTCGAGTGCGGGGCCATGCCTGTCGAAGATTTCCTGTGCGCTGGCCACGCTGAAGCCGGTGATGAGATTGAAGGCCTTCGAGGCGTCGTCGGTCATCCGCTCGTCACAGGTGAACAGGTCGATGTCGGTGTAGACCCTCGCGGTTCGCGAATTGTAGTTCCCCGTCGAGAGATGAAGATATCGCTGCAGCTGCTGGCCTTCGCGGCGCACGACAAAAACAAGTTTGCAGTGCGTCTTCACGCCGACCAGACCGTAGACCACCTGCACGCCGGCATCTTCGAGTCTTCTGGCCCAGGCAATATTTTTCAGCTCATCGAAACGCGCCTGCAATTCAACTACTGCCGTGACCTGCTTACCCTGCTGTGCGGCCTGAATGAGCGCCTCGACGACCGGCGAGCCTTCGTCCGTGCGATACAGCGTCTGCTTGATGACCAGCACATCGGGATCGGCCGCGGCCGACTGCACGAATTCCACGACCGCCGAATACGAATCGTACGGGCGATGCAGTAGCACATCCTGGCGGCGAATGATCGAGAAAATGTCATCGGCGCTGGCCAGAGTGGATGGAATTCTAGGATTGAAAGGCTCGTCGCGGAGGGTCGGCTTTCCCACTGCCGCATAGATCTGCATCAGATCGGAAAGTTTGGGAAGACCTGGTGTGAAGAAGATGTCGCCGCGAGCGGCCTTGGTCGCCGAGGTGAGAAGCTCGAGCAGAGCTTCATCGGCGTCAACACCGATCTCGATCCAGACCACCTGCTTTCTTTCGCGACGGCGAAGTTCACTCTCGACGGACAGCAGGAGATCCTGCACTTCGTCTTCCCGAAGCGAGATGTCTGAATTGCGGATGACGCGGAAGGGCACGATCGATTTGATGTTCAAGCCAGGAAAGAATCGTCCGAGCTGTGCTGAGATCAGCGACTCCACCGGAACGAACTTAGAGGTATCAGGCACTTCGACGAATCGCGGCAGGAGAGGTGGGATCTTGAGGAAGACCGTGTGCTCCTCGCCGCGATCGGAGGCCAGAGTGATGGCCAGGTTCAACGCGAGATTGGTGAGGAACGGAAATGGGTGACCCGGGTCGATTGCCAGCGGCGTGAGGATTGGCGAGATGTTTCGGTCGTAGTGCTCACGCATGACCTGCTGCTCTTTGCGGTTCAGCCCTTCGAATTTCTCAATCCTGATTCCATGCTTCTCGAGCTGCGGGAGCACAGACTGATCGAGACAGGCATACATGTCACGCAGGAGCGAGGTTGTCCGCTCCCTGATGCCCTTGAGTTGCTGTTTCGGTGTCAGGCCGTCGTGGGAGCGCTCGTTGAGTCCGGCCGAGATGAGGTCGGCGATTCCGCCTAGACGGACCATGAGGAATTCGTCGAGGTTGTTGGAGGCGATGCTGAGAAACTTCAGTCGTTCCAGAAGCGGAACAGCGGGATCTTCGGCCTCGCAGAGCACGCGGCGGTTGAAGGCCAGCCAGCTGTACTCGCGGTTGAAGAGCCGCTGCGTCTCTTTGGCCGCGGCGATTAACTTCTTCACTCCCGCCTTTTTCTTCTTCTTCGCCGGCATCCTGGTAACAGCGCGGGCCGCAGGAGTCACGGGTGGTTTAGCTTCAGACTCGTCGCGGGTCATTTTGTCGCGGATCATTCTAGTTTAGTGCCGGCTCTTCGAGACGCACGGTTGATGTTTGCTTGACTGCACTGTCTGCGCCGAAGTGGCCGGAGAGGCCGGGGTCTGGGGCCGGGGGCCGGAGTAGAGGCGTACTTCGAACTGACGGCAGCGCGTCACAGGCAGGATTGCCTGTGCTCCATCATTACCAACGCAAGGAATTGTGTAGGGACGCGCAAGCAGCGCGTCCGATACCCCGGCCGTTCGCCCAAATGCATTCCTGCTCCGCCGCACCGGGAGTTGCGGACTCGTTGCTGTCCCTACCCAGCGGCCTCTACTCCGGCCCCGTGACCCCGGCCCCCGGCCCTTCGCGCTCCTGCGGCTTTACAAGCAATTTACATGGAATGAGGCGGGTCCTGACCTCATCGGTTGTAGAGTCGGGCTCATGAAAAAGAACGCTTCCTTCTTCGTCCTTCCTCTGCTTCTCGTTTCCCTCGCCTGCGGGCCGCGCGAAACCGCAACCGGAGCAGGTGCGTCAGCAGCCTCCGGTAAGCCAATCACCGTGAAAGGCTCCGACACCATGGTCGTGCTGGGGCAGCGCTTCGCTGAAGAATATATGAAGCAGAATGCGGGAACGGTCGTGCAGGTGACGGGTGGCGGCTCAGGTACAGGAATCGCTGCACTCATCAATGGCACTGTCGACCTGGCTCAATCCTCGAGATCGATGAAGGGCGACGAGAAGATCGACGCCGAGAAGCGCAAAGGTGCACCGATCATCGAACTCCCTGTAGCACTCGATGCGCTGGCCATCTTCCTCAACACCGCCAACAAAGTGCAGTCGCTTTCCACGGAGCAGCTGAAAGGCATCTACCAGGGGAAGATCAAGAACTGGAAGGAAGTCGGGGGCAACGACGCGCCGATCATTCTCTATGGACGCGAGAATAGCTCCGGAACATACGACTACTTCAAGGAGCACGTTCTGGCCAGGGAAGATTTCACTTCGATGGTGCAGACCCTCGCTGGTACCGCAGCGGTCGTGAACGCCGTGTCGAAAGACGTGAATGGTGTCGGCTACGGTGGTATCGCCTACGGTTCCAACGTACGGCCCGTGGGGGTGAAGGCCACCGCAGATGGCGCCGCGGTAGCGCCGAGCGAAGCGACTGTTGCAGATGGAACCTACTCACTCTCGAGAAAACTCTACTTCTATTACGCGTCCAATGCTGCGGAGCGGGTGAAGAAGTTCGCGGAATGGGCAGTAAGCCCTGCCGGTCAGCTGGTGGTGAAAAACGTCGGCTATTTTCCGCTGAATAAAAATGACTCCAGTGGCCCGGCGACCACCACGGATAGCACCGGATCGGCTACTCCGGTTACAGCGACGGCAACTTCCGGAAGCTGATGCGCAAGCATAAGCTCGATCTCGGGCGGGGCGAACGCGGGAGGCTCCGGCTCGATTCGGTCATGAACGTTCTGTTCACCGGATCGGGTATTTTCGCGATTCTCTTCATCCTGCTGATCTTCGTGTTCACGTTCAAGGAGACCATTCCGATCTTCACCGATCCGGAGGTCTCCAAAGAAGCGAATCTGAAGGCGTTCTTTGTCGATGCGCAGCCTTCCGAGACATTGCAGGAGCGTTTCGTCTGGCAGCCGACCTCCGACGTGCCGAAGGTCTCACTGATTCCGCTCATCTTCGGTACGCTCAAGTCCACCTTCGTAGCCATGCTCTTCGCCTGTCCGCTTGGTGTGGCTGCGGCTCTTTTCTCTTCAGAGTTCGCCCCTCGCAGGCTGCGTGAGATCGTGAAGCCGGTCATTGAACTGCTGGCTGGAATCCCTTCGGTCGTTCTCGGATTTTTTGCGTTGATCGTGCTGGCTACTCTGTTACAGGACACTTTCGGGTTCACCTATCGACTGAACGCCTGGAACGCGGGCCTCGCTCTCGGAATCGCTCTGCTTCCAATCGTCTTCACGATCTCGGAAGACGGGTTGTCTTCGGTCCCGCGCAGCTACCGCGAAGCCTCGCTGGCCATGGGTGCTTCGCGTGCACAGACGGCCTGGAAGGTCGTTCTGCCAGGTGCCGCTCCTGCCATCTTCGCGTCGTTCGTTCTGGCCTTCGGTCGCGCCATCGGCGAGACCATGATTCTGCTCATGGCCGGTGGAAACGCAGCCATCACTTCTCTGTCTCTCAATGATCCGTTACGAACGCTTTCCGCCACCATCGCCGCAGAACTGGGTGAAGTGGTCTTCGGAAGCGCGCACTACTCTGCACTCTTCTTCATGGGAACGCTGCTCTTCGTCATCACCTTCGTCAGCAACACCATCGGTCAGTACACCATCGCCAGAATGAAGCAGCGGATGCAGGGAGAAGGCTGATGAGCGAAGTCTGGTCTCCCAACCTCGAACTGATGCCGACCTCCCGTCGGAAGCGAAAGCTTTTCGATCGCATCACCATCGCTCTGCTCGCTCTCAGCGTCGTTCTGATCCTGCTCATTCTTTTTGTCATTCTCGGAGACATACTCTGGAACGGCGCCGGACAGATCTCCATCGAATTTCTGACGAAGGCGCCCGAGGCTGGTTTGACGGCCGGGGGAATCTACCCGGCCATCGTCGGGACAGCCGCGCTGGTCATTCTGATGAGCATTGCCGCAGTACCACTCGGAGTGGCCACGGCGGTTTACCTTCATGAATACACACCGGCCGAAGGCCCGCGTCGGGCCTGGCTTCGTTACAAACAATCTGCAGGCCGCGGTGGACGGTGGAAACTTTTCCGTCGTTACCTGTCCGCGCTGCTGGCAACCGTGGCACGAAGCGCTGTTGCGAATCTTGCCGGTGTGCCCTCAATCGTTTTCGGTCTGTTCGGGCTGGGATTTTTCATTCAATTCGTCGGTGGTGGCATCGACAGACTCACTCAGCCGCCGGGCGAGATTCTGTGGGGTCAGGGTTCATTGATCTGGGCGGCACTGACGCTGGCGCTGCTCACGCTGCCGACCGTGATCGTCGCGACTGAAGAAGCTCTGCGAACGGTGCCGCCTGAGGTTAGAGAAGCATCGCTCGCTCTCGGTGCGACGCAGTGGGAAACCATCCGTCGTATCGTGTTGCCGAGTTCCCTTCCCGGGATTCTCACCGGCGCGATTCTCGGGATCTCTCGCGGTGCTGGCGAAGTCGCTCCGATTCTATTCACAGGCGCCGCCTACTATCTGCCGTTTCTGCCTCAGAGGGTGACCGACCAGTTCATGCACCTCGGTTATCACGTGTTGATTCTCTCTACGCAGTCTCCCGATGTCGAAGCGACCAAGCCGATTCTGTATGGAACCGTCTGCGTGCTGCTGCTCCTGACCTTCCTGCTCAATCTGGTCGGCGTGCTGCTTCGCTCGAGAACTCGTACAAAGCTTCGAGAAGGAAGATAATCGAATGACTACTCTTGATGCGGTCGGCTCCACGCCGGTACGAGAGACAAAGGCAGCGAATTTCATGAACGCAGTCGAGAGAAACAGCGCCGAAGTCAGGAACAAGATCAAGGTCGAAGACTTTCAGTTCTTCTACGGAGACGCCAAGGTCCTGCATGGCATCACCTTCGATGTCCCGGACCGGCAGGTCACCGCGCTGATCGGCCCCTCCGGATGCGGTAAGTCGACCTTCCTCCGGTCGATCAACCGGATGAACGACATCATCCCGGGAACGCGTGCGCTGGGCCAGATCGTCATCGATGGCACGAGCGTCTACGCACCGGATACGGACGTGGTCGCGCTTCGTCGTCGCGTCGGAATGGTCTTTCAAAAGTCGAATCCATTTCCGAAGTCGATCTACGAGAACGTGGCTTACGGTCTGCGCATTGGTGGAGTGAAAGACCGCCGGCTGATCGACCAGGTCGTCGAACAGTCGCTCCAGCATGCGGCGATCTGGGATGAAGTGAAGGACCGTCTGAACTCGAGCGCACTGGCGCTTTCCGGTGGTCAGCAGCAGCGTCTGTGCATTGCCAGGGCGCTGGCTGTGGACCCTGACATCCTGCTGATGGACGAGCCGGCTTCCGCGCTCGACCCGCTGGCCACTCAGAAGATCGAGGAACTGATCTACGACCTCAAGAAGGAGTACACGATCCTCATCGTGACTCACAACATGCAGCAGGCGGCTCGTATCTCTGATCGCACGGCCTTTTTCATGCTCGGCAAGTTGATTGAGTATGACGAGACAAAGACAATTTTCATGAACCCTTCTCAGAAGATGACCGAAGACTATATAACCGGTCGTTTTGGATAGTATTAAGCGTAGTGAATTAAAGTCCTGTGAATGGCGTTGAACATCGACCTGGCTCGGAACATCAGTGTCATGTTCAGTGTTGACCATTCCAAGCGCGGGATTAGTCTGGAAGCGATGCTTTAGAACGAATGAAGAACGGAAGGCTATGAGACATTTCGACAGAGATATGGAAGACCTGAAGGATGGTCTTCTCCGTATGGGAGCCATGGTTGAGGACCAGATTGCGCAATCGATCCGGGCCCTGCTGGAGCGGGATTCGGAGATAGCGCAGGCCGTCATCGATGCCGACACGGCCATCGATCAGATGGAACTCGATGTCGACCAGATGACCATCGAGTTGATTGCCAAGATGCAGCCGACGGCGGTCGATCTCCGCTTCGTGGCCACCATGATGAAGATCACCCCCGAACTCGAGCGGATCGCCGATCTGGCCCAGGATGTCTGCGAGCGCGCCATCGAACTCAACCGCGAGCCACAACTCAAGCCGCTGATCGACATCCCGCGTCTCGCTCGCATCTCGCAGGACATGGTCCGGCAGTCGCTCAACGCTTTTGTGCGCCGCGATGCCATGCTGGCCCGGGAAGTCATCGCCCGCGACGACGAGGTCGATCAGCTCACCGAGCAGTCGTTCCGCGAACTGCTCACCTACATGCTGGAAGACTCACGCAACATTTCCCGAGCCATTCGGCTTACCTTCGTAGGTAAGTACTTCGAACGGATTGCCGATGGTGCCACCAACATCTGTGAAATGGTGGTCTTTCTGGTGGAAGGTAAAGTCATCAAACATGCAGGCAGCACTGGTGTCAGCGGAACGGAGTAAGCAACGTCATGTATCGAATCGCGCTGATTGAAGACACCGAGGATCTGGCCTTCACCATCAAGCTCAATCTGGAGCGGGAAGGACACAAGGTCGAGCACTTTGCGAACGGTCAGGAAGGCCTGATCGCGGTGCAGCAGAGCCGGTTCGATTTTCTGGTGCTCGATCTCAATCTGCCCGACCTCGATGGGCTGACTATCTGCCGTGAGCTTCGTCGCGATGCCCGCACGGCCAAACTACCGATCCTGATGCTCACGGCGCGCAGTTCGGAGCGCGACCGGATCACCGGCCTCGAGCTCGGAGCGGATGACTACCTGACAAAGCCCTTCAGTACGCGGGAACTCATCGCCCGTATCAACGCCGTGCTTCGACGCAGCAAGACCGGCGAAGAAAGCGCGGCCTACGACGACGGCTCGCTCAGCGTGGACAATCAGACCCTGCAGGTGCGTGTCGCGGGCCAGGAAGTGAGGCTTGCGCGGAAGGAATTCGAGCTGCTGTGGCTCCTCATCCAGAGCCGGCCCGCGGTGGTCTCTCGCGACCGGATTCTTACCGACGTCTGGCAGATGGCGGATGACGTCGAGACCCGTACAGTGGATGCGCACATTCGTAACCTCCGCAAGAAGATCGGTAAGGACCGCATCAGTACGGTGATCGGTTTTGGATACCGGTTCGAAGCGGCGCCGGCTCCAACGCCCGCGCCGGAACGCTAGACGATCCGGCCCGGCATGCGGCGCGTTCTCAGCCTTCCGCTGGTAGTGGTCGCTCTCTGCGGCATCCTCTTGCTCGCCGCGGCCGCCTCCCCTGCGGTCGGGCCTGAGCTATTTGAAGCTTCGGCCCTGATTCTGTTCGCGCTTGCTGCGGCGGTGACCATCATGGAATCCCGTCGCGCAGCACGTCTCGAGGAGGAGCAGCAGCGTTACGACGCCGACCTCCGAATCCTGGCCGTCGCTGACACAGGTGCGCGTAGCGACGTCGTTCTCAGGACGCCCATCGCGCGACTGCTGAGCGACGTACTCTGGCGCGAAAAGCAACTCACCGCGCAACAGCAGGCGCTCATGACCGCCATCATCAACGCCCTTGGCGAAGGCGTTCTGGCGATCAATCGCGAGCGCCGGGTAGTGCTGGCCAACGATCGAGTCTCGCAACTGTTCGGTCTCGAGGGCACCCTGGTGGGCCGGTCCTTTCTCGAAGTGGTGAGACAGGCGCGACTTGCTGAAGGGTTTCTTCGGGCCCTTGCGGGCGGGCCGACCTCGGAACGCTTTTCGATTCATTCTGCGAGCGAATCAAGAACCATCGAGATGCGCATTTTTCCGGTAGACGGATCCGATACAGTGGCGGCGGTCGCACTGCTGATCGATGTGACGCACATCGAGCGGCTGGAGTCGATCCGGCGCGATTTCATCTCCGACTTTTCGCACGAAGCGCGGACACCCCTCGCCGCTCTCTCCTCGGCAGTGGAGTCGTTCGAAGGGCCGCCGCTCCCTGCGGCACAGGAAGAGCAGCTGCGCAGGATCATCGTTCGCCAGTTAAAACGTCTGGAACGGCTGGTCCGCGACCTCGCCGAGCTCAATCGGATCGAGTCGGGTGAGGCCATCCTCGAGAAGGAACGTCATGATCTGCGAAAGCTGCTCGGAGATGCCGGCGATGACTTCTCGGATGCGCTGCGCGCCAGGAATCTGACGCTGCAGATTCTCGGTGAATACACGGAAGCCTGGGTCGATCCAATCAGGGTGCAGCAGATTGCCGGGAACCTGCTCGAGAACGCCATCAAGCACTCCTCAGACGGTGAACGCATCCTCATCGAGGTCGACAGCGACGCGGAGTCAGCCAGATTTCGGGTGACCGATTTCGGAGAAGGGATTGCGGAAGAGGAGCGCGAGAAGATTTTTCACCGCTTCTATCGCGTCGACAAAAGCCGCGCTCAACATCTGCCCGGCAGTGGTCTCGGGCTTTCCATCACACGCCATCTCGTTCTGCTGCATGGGGGTACGATCTCGGTGCAGAGCGAGCCTGGACGCGGCGCAACCTTCGAGGTCCGGCTGCCGCGAGAAGGAACTGATGCTGACTGATTACCATACGCATACTTTCCGTTGCGGACATGCTGTAGGAACGATGGACCAGTACGTCGAAGCGGCCATCGCACGGGGGATCGGTGAGATCGGCCTGACCGACCACCTCTACCTTTACTTCGAGGATCCGAATCGACGAGATGTCCGCTGGGCCATGCCGGAAGATCAATTTCCGGTTCATTACCAGGAAATGCTCGCAGTGCGTGACCGGTATCGTGATCGCATCAACGTGCGTGTTTCGGTTGAGGCGGATTACATCGAGGGCTTCGAGACGGAGCTGATGCAGGTTCTGGACGGGTACGAATTTGATTACGTGCTCGGCTCGGTGCATTTCATGGATGGCTGGCTCATCGACGATCCGGAGCAGGCCCATCGCTATAAGGAAGAACGCGTGGCTGAAGTCTACCGGCGCTATTACCAGCGGCTGCAGAAAGCGATCGAGCTCGGAGCGTTCGATGTACTTGCTCATCTGGACCTGCCGAAAAAGTTTGGCTTCCTACCTGAAGAGGACATCAGCGCGCTGGTCGCGGAAACGCTCGATGCCATCGAAGCGCATGATCTGGCCGTAGAGGTTTCCTCGGCAGGGCTGCGTAAACCGATCGGCGAGATCTATCCATCGCGTGTGATTCTCGAGCAGATGCGTCGCCGTGAGATCCCGATCGTTCTCTCGTCGGACGCACACGCTCCTGAGGAGATCGGCGCTGACTACGATCAAAGCCTGTCGCTGGTGCGCTCCGTCGGATACGAGAACCTGGTGGTCTTCGACCGTCGAGAGCGACAATCGCTACCGATTGGCTGATGAACGCAGAACGATGAAGTAAGAAATCAGTCAACGACGAAAATACGGCCTGTCAGGACGCGGTCTGTGTGGAGCACAGGCAATCCTGCCTGTGACGGGACCAACTGAATTCGAAGCCGCGGCCGTCGACTAGAGTAACTCCCCCACCCGGAAAACCTCGATGCCGCCCCGCTGGGGCTCGAGAGACGTGTCGCCCGTGTCAACTGTCCCAGGCCTGACGGCCCTGGGCTAAGCGATGCCGGGCCACCGGCCCTGTGAGGCGAGGCAATCGCAAAGAAGATGTTAGGTATGCGCTCCCGGGATTCAGAGCCAGACGGGTGCGTACTTGCCGCGCCGGGCACGTCATTCCGACGAGCCGGGTGATCGTCCGGCTCGCGCAGTTCTGACTGCGAGGAGGAATCTCCGGTCCGCGCGGACGCGGTGTAAAGGTACGACCTCGCGGCACGGAACCGAGATTCCTCTTCGCACACACACCTCGCAGGCTTGCACGAGCATGCCGTGCTCATCGGAATGACGCCTGTTCCTTTAATTCTTGCAAGTTTCATCAGCCCCGGCCCCCGGCCCCCTGACCCCGGCCGTCTCCGTTCATCAGTCCTCCAGAAATATTCGGCTATACTGCGCGTTTCTGTTCGCTCAGAAGCATTCTCTCTAGAAGGAATTACGATGAAAGCCGAAATCCATCCCCAGTATCACAAGATCAACGTTGTCTGCGCCTGTGGCGAGAAGTGGGACAGCGCCTCGACCAAGAAGGATCTCCGCATCGAGATCTGCTCGAAGTGCCACCCGTTTTTCACCGGCAAGCAGAAGTTGCTCGATACCGCAGGACGCGTCGACCGCTACCAGAAGCGTTTTGCCAAGACCGCAGAGGCCAAGGCAGCAGCGGGCGCAGCAGCTGGAGCAAAGGCTTAATGAGTTTCTCCCTGCGGCGGTCATTCGTCCGGCAGTCGCGCCTGATGGCAGGTCTTTTCAACTCCATCACCAACGGCCTCACCACGGCTATGCCTGCTGAGACCCGCGAAGGCGACCGGAACGTCGACATGATCATCGGTGGTCAGGCCGTAATCGAGGGCGTGATGATGCGCTCGGTCAGCGGCTACACCATTGCCGTGAGGCAGCCCAACGGAGAGATCGCCATCCGCAAGGACAAGCTCGTCTCCATCACCAAAAAGTACCCGTTCCTCCGCTTTCCCGTTCTTCGGGGATCGGTCGTGCTGATTCAGTCGCTCATTCTCGGAATGAAAGCCCTCAACTTCTCCGCCTCGGCCTCATCGGACGGAAAAGATGGGGATCCCGAGCTTTCGAACTGGGCCATCGCCTCGTCGATGCTCATGGCCCTGGTGCTCGGGATTACCCTTTTCGTACTCGCTCCGCTGGGCCTGACCAATCTGATCAAGCATTACCTGCTGCCGCAGATGGGAAATCTGAGCTACAACCTGATCGACGGTTTGATCCGCGGAGTGTTCTTCTTCCTCTACATCGTGTCGATTTCGTACATGGATGAGATCAAGCGCGTCTTTCAGTATCACGGCGCAGAACACAAGACCGTTTTCACCTTCGAAGCCAGGGAAGAACTCTCGGTGGAGAACGCATCGTCGAAGTCGACGCTGCATCCCCGCTGCGGAACGAGCTTTCTGCTCTTCGTGATGGCCATCTCGATCGTGGTCTTCTCACTGGTGCCGTCGACGGCCCCCTTCGCCATCAAGTTCGGCGCGCGAGTCGTGCTGATGCCGCTCATCGCGGGACTGGCCTACGAGGTCATTCGATTCTCGGCTCGTCACCTGACGAATCCAGTCTGCCGAATGCTGATTCAGCCGGGTCTCTGGCTCCAGCGCATCACCACCGGCGAGCCCGATGCAAAGCAGCTGGAAATCGCGGTTGTCGCACTGCGGGAAGCACTGCTGTTCGACGCTGTTGAAGAAGCGCCTGCATTCACTGCGACACCTGTTGTAGCCGTAGCTTAGCTGACTCAATCAAAAACGAAAGGGAAGTGCACCTCAGGTGCGCTTCCCTTTTTTGTTAGGTCGCAAGAGAAGAGAAACGCGCTGCTCCTGCCTTTGCCCCGGAGTACAAAACTATGTTCGACAAACTGCACGACATCGAAAGACGGTACGAAGAGCTCCAGCGCCAGATGAGCGAGCCGGGCATTGCCAATGATCAGGCAACCTACCGTGAGACCGCTAAGTCCTTCGCCGAAGTCGAAGATGTAGTTCTCAAATATCGCGAGTGGCTGGGAATCAGCCGCCGGCTCGACGAGACCAAGCAGATGCTCTCGGGAATGAAGAACGACGACGAATTGCGCGAGCTGGCCGAGATGGAGCTGGCAGAACTCGAGGAGCAGATGCCGGCGCTCGAGACCGAGATTCGCCTCCTGCTGCAACCGAAGGATCCCAACGACGAGAAGAACGTCGTCCTGGAGATTCGCGCCGGGACCGGAGGCGACGAAGCTTCGCTCTTCGCGTCCGAGATCATGCGCATGTACATCCGCTACGCTGAGACACGCCGCTGGAAGGTGGATGTCACCGACGCCAACTACTCCTCGGTCAACGGGATCAAGGACGCCACACTCCTCATCGAAGGCAACAAGGTCTACTCACGCATGAAGTACGAGTCGGGCGTTCACCGCGTGCAGCGCGTTCCTCAGACCGAGACCCAGGGACGCGTGCATACTTCGGCCATCACCGTGGCCATTCTCCCGGAGGTCGAGGACATCGACATTCAGGTCCACGACAAGGACCTTCGCGTCGATACGTTCTGTTCTTCCGGGCCGGGTGGTCAGTCGGTCAACACGACTTACTCGGCAGTGCGCCTCACGCATCTCCCGTCAGGCGTTGTGGTTTCCTGTCAGGACGAGAAGTCGCAGATCAAGAACCGCGCGAAAGCGCTGAAGGTGATGAAGGCCAGGCTCTACGATATCGAGCAGGCCAAACGTGAGGCCGAGCTCTCCGCAACGCGCAAAGGAATGATCGGCAGTGGTGATCGTTCCGAAAAGATCCGCACCTACAACTTTCCGCAGGACCGCGTCACCGACCATCGGATCGGCCTGACCGTGCACAACATTCCGTCCGTGATGAACGGTGATCTCGATGTTCTGGTCGATCCTCTCACTTCGCACTATCAGGCCGAGCTCCTTCGCGAAGCAGTGGAGGCGAAGTGAGAATGGAGAATGGAGAATGCAGAATGGAGAATGCAAGTCAAAGACTGGCCTCTCGACATTCTCCATTCTCCATTCTGCATTCTCCATTCAGCGCAGCCGACATCAATTTTGCATTTAAACTGTTCTGCAAGCTGACATCCGGAGGGCTTTCATGACCGCCACGCTCGAGAATCAAGTCGTCACCCCGAATCCCGCGAAGGCGCGCCAGAACCCGCTTAAGTTGAAGAGGATTCACCACATCGAGTTCTGGGTGGGGAACGCCAAGCAGGCTTCCTTCTTCTACCGGAAGGCCTTCGGCTTCTCACAGCTGGCCTACAGCGGACTCGAAACGGGAAACCGCGAGACCGCCTCGTACGTGATGTCGCAGGGGAAGATTCGCTTCGTCTTTTCCACGCCGCTGCACCCTGATCACCCTTCCGCTGAACATTTGAAGGTCCACGGAGACGGCGTGCGCGACATCGCGCTGCTGGTCGAGGATGCCGACTTTGCCTTCAACGAAGCGGTGCGTCGCGGAGCGAAGCCTGCCGCGGAACCGCACGATGTCACCGACGCCAACGGGACCGTCCGGCGCGCCTCAGTCCACACCTACGGCGAGACATTGCACACGTTTCTCTCGCCGAAGGATTACAGCGGACCGTTCCTGCCCGGTTTCACTGCGGCGGAAGTGAAAGGTGAAGACGTCGGTCTGCTGGTGGTCGATCATGTGGTCGGCAACGTCGAACTCGGTGCCATGAACGAATGGGCGGACTGGTACAGCAATGTGATGGGATTTTCCCGCTACATCACCTTCGACGACAAAGACATTTCCACTGAGTACTCCGCACTGATGAGCATCGTCATGTCCGATGACTCGCAGATCGTGAAGTTTCCGATCAACGAGCCTGCTGGCGGAAAGCGGAAGAGTCAGATTCAGGAGTACCTCGACAGTTACAAAGGCGCCGGAGTGCAACATCTCGCTTTACTCTGCGGCGACGTCATCAGCACGGTCTCGAAGCTCAAAGAGAACGGAATCGAGTTCCTGCGTGTGCCCGACTCGTACTACGACGAACTCCCGGGCAGGATCGGGGAGATCAAGGAATCAATCGACGAGCTGCGCAAGCTCGGCATCCTGGTCGACCGCGACGAGGAAGGGTATCTGCTGCAGATCTTCACGAAACCTGTCGAGGACAGGCCTACAGTCTTCTTCGAGATCATCCAGAGAAAAGGAAGTCGCGGTTTCGGTAAGGGAAACTTCAAAGCGTTGTTCGAGGCAATCGAAGCAGAACAGGGACTGCGCGGAAATCTCTGAGTCGGGACCACGCCTGAACGCCCGCGATGTGGACGCGTGCGGATCTCAATGTAGGGACGCGCAGCAGCGCGTCCGCAACTCCGGCGCATCCGTGACTCGACGTAGCAGTGTGAAGCAGAAAGAGGTGTCATGTCTGAATACAAGTATCTCTCCGGCTTCGGAAACGAGTTCGCATCGGAAGCCGTATCGGGTGCACTTCCCATCGGCCAGAATTCGCCGCAGAAGGCACCTCTCGGGCTCTACGCAGAGCAGCTGAGCGGAACCCCGTTCACCTCTCCTCGTCATCAGAACCGCCGCTCCTGGCAGTACAGAATTCGCCCGTCCGTCGTCCACCATCCCTTCGCGCCGATTCCGGGAAAACTGTTTCGCAGTACACCCTTCGATGAAGCAGAAACACCGCCGAATCAGTTGCGATGGGATCCGATTCCAGTTCCGGGACCATCGAAGCCGACCGACTTCGTGGACAGCCTCATTACCGTGGCCGGCAACGGCGACGCTTCAATGCAGATCGGGATGGCCGTTCATCTTTACGCGGCGAATCTCTCGATGGAGTCGCGCTTTTTCTACAATGCCGACGGCGAGTTACTCATCGTTCCGCAGCAGGGAAGGCTACTACTTCGCACCGAGTTCGGAATCATCGAAGTCGGACCGGGTGAGATCGCCGTCATTCAACGCGGGATCAAGTTCCGCGTCGAACTGCCGGACGGCGACGCGCGCGGCTACGTCTGCGAGAATTACGGGGCACTGCTCCGTCTCCCGGACCTCGGACTCATCGGCGCGAACGGTCTCGCCAATCCGCGCGACTTCCTCACTCCGGTGGCTGCATTCGAAGACCGCCAGGGCGAGTTCGAACTCATCGCTAAATTCGGCGGAAGACTCTGGTCTGCGCGGATCGACCATTCACCACTGAGCGTTGTTGCCTGGCACGGCAACTACGCACCGTACAAGTACGATCTGGCGCGCTTTAACACCATGAACACAGTGTCCTTCGACCATCCCGATCCTTCGATTTACACTGTGCTCACCTCACCTTCCGACACGATCGGCACGGCCAACATCGACTTTGTGATTTTCCCGCCGCGTTGGCTGGTGGCCGAGCACTCCTTCCGACCTCCGTACTTTCACAGAAACTTCATGAATGAGTACATGGGGCTCATTCATGGCGAGTACGACGCCAAGGCCGAGGGGTTCGTGCCGGGTGGAGGAAGTTTGCACAACTGCATGTCGGCGCATGGGCCCGACGCCACGACGTTCGAACGTGCCAGCGTCGCAGAGTTGAAGCCGAAGTATATCGATGACACCCTGGCCTTCATGTTCGAGACACGTTTCGTGCTTCGTCCGACGAAGTACGCGTTCGAGACCTCGCAGTTGCAGCACGATTACTACGAGTGCTGGCAGGGTTTGAGGAAGAATTTCAAATCATGAAAACGTCACTGAAAACGCTGTTGGCTGGGGTGATCGACTACGCCGGGCTCTTTCCGCCGGCTGCTCTGTCGATGGAAGAGGCAGTGCGGAATTACCGGCAGTACCTCGAAAGCGGTCAGCGTCTCCTTCTGGGAAGTTTCATTCTTCCGGTCAGCAGGCTGAATGAGTTCGAGATTGCCTTCGGAGCTGAAGACAGAAGCCCTGCCGATCCCTGGAAGCTGTCGGCACTTTTCGGCGGCGACCTCGAGGCCGATCTGAAAGCCGTCAGGGCCTTCAACACCAAGTTCAGTGATCGTGCGGTGATCGACACCGTCGAGGTCAAAGCCTCTTCCGAAGAGGAGATCACCACGCTGGCTTCGAAGCTCTCTCGTGATCTGACCGCGTATGTGGAAGTGCCGCTGCAGAGCTCGACCTCGCTCATGCGAATTCTTGCGAGCGAGGGACTGCGTGCAAAAATCAGGACGGGGGGACTCACTCCAGAGGCATTTCCGACCGCCAATGAAGTTGCGCGATTCATCGCTGACTGTGACGCGCGCGAAGTTCCTTTCAAGGCCACCGCAGGTCTGCATCATCCGCTGCGTGGCGAGCGGAAACTCACTGGTGAATCCGACAGTCCGTCAGGTTCGATGCATGGCTTCGTGAATCTGTTTCTCGCTGCGGCATTCATCCGAAACGGAATGAGTGCTGAGGAAGCGACAGAACTTCTGCTCGACGAAAATCAGAAATCGTTTCGGATAACCAGCGATGAGATCGAATGGCGGGACGAGGAGTTGGGAGTGGATGAGATCGCCATCTCACGCTCCACAGCGATCTCCTTCGGTTCCTGCTCCTTCAGCGAGCCGCTCGAGGATCTGGGAACACTGGGCTGGCTCTAGTTTTTCAACGCGACGAGTTAACCTACGCAATGAATTTGTGTAGGGGCGCGCTGCGCGCGCCCGATCCCCGGTGCACTTCAAAATGTCGACCAGGGAGCGGGCGAACGCAGTTCGCCCCTACGACCGGGACCTCGCCGTATTGTTCTACTCCGGCCCCCTGACCCCGGCCCCCGGCCGTTTCTCCACAAGGATGACCATGATTGAACTCAACGAAACCCACGACCCGAAACTCCAGAGTTTCGTCGCATCCGCAAACGATCCGGCCAGCGACTTTCCGATCCAGAACCTCCCTTTGGGAGTGTTCACTCACAACGGCAGCGCGGCCAAAGCGGGTGTAGCCATTGGTGATCAGGTGCTGGATCTTTGCGGTGCGCACCATGCCGGACTGCTCGACGGAGATCCGGCCCGCGCTGCTGCGGCCTGTCAGGCTGGCCGCTTGAACGAGCTCATGGCGTTGGGGCCGGAGGCAGCTGCGCAGTTGAGAAGAAGGGTCAGTCACCTGCTGGCCAGCGACTCCCCCCGTCGTGAACAGGTCGAGCATCATCTGATACCAATATCGGAGGTGGTGATGCAGTTGCCGGCCTCGATTGGAGACTACACCGACTTTTACGCCTCCATTCATCACGCCACCAACGTGGGGAGCATGTTTCGCCCTGACAATCCGCTGCTGCCGAACTATAAATGGGTTCCCATCGGGTATCACGGACGTTCTTCGTCGATCGTGGTGAGCGGGACGCCGGTGCGTCGTCCCAATGGTCAGACTCAGGAAGGTGATGCGCCGCCAGTGTTCGGGCCGACCAGGCGGCTGGATTACGAGATGGAAGTCGGATTCTTCGTCGGTACTGGGAACACCCAGGGTGAGTCGATTTCAATCGATCAGGTGGAAGAACATATTTTCGGACTCTGCCTGGTCAATGACTGGTCTGCGCGCGACGTGCAGGCCTGGGAGTACCAGCCACTGGGGCCATTTCTGGCGAAGAATTTCGCCACCTCAATTTCACCCTGGATCGTTTCGCTGGAGGCGCTGGCCCCCTTTCGCGTGGAAGCATTCGAGCGTGAGGTCAACGATCCTCAGCCTCTTCCCTACTTGAGCTCCTCCGCGCAGCGCGAGCGTGGCGGACTGGATGTCACACTGGAGGTTCTGCTTTTGACTGAGAAGATGCGCCTCGAGGGTGCTGAACCGGCCCTGCTCAGTCGCGGCAATCTTCGCGACATCTACTGGACCATCGGCCAGTTGCTCACCCACCACGCCAGCAACGGCTGCAACCTTCGCCCAGGTGATCTGCTGGCCAGCGGTACAGTTTCCGGAGCATCGAAACAATCCCGAGGAAGCATGCTCGAGCGCGCCTGGCGTGGAAGTGAGCCGGTCGATCTTCCGAACGGTGAGAGCCGCAAGTTCATCAACGACGGAGACCAGATCATCATGCGCGGCTACTGCCAGAGAGAAGGCTACGCGCGGATTGGGTTCGGGGAATGCGTCGGGACCGTAGTGAGTAGTTAGGAGCCAGTAACCAGGGGGCCGCTTTTGTAGGGGCGCGTTGCGCGCGCGCCTCGCCTCTGCTTTTACCCCGGCCCCCGGCCCCCTGACCCCGGCCGCCTAATCTACTGGCTACTGCTCTTCGCTGGCTCCTCGGTTGCACTACTCACGAACAGGAGGCACCACCATGCAGGATGCAATCGGACTACTGAAAGACGATCACACCAAGGTGCGCGGTCTGCTGGCAAAGCTGACCGATGACGCCACGACGCCGGAAGCGAAAGAGGCGCTGGTTGATACCATCGAGAAAGAAATAAAGATCCACACGATGATCGAAGAAGAGCTCTTCTATCCGGCCTTTCGTGAGGCTGCGAAGGAGAACGACGATCGCGACATGTACTTCGAAGCGGTCGAGGAACATCACGTAGTGGATATGCTCCTCCCGGAGCTGAAACCGATGAGCGGCAGCAGCGACCATTTCCGCGGGAAGGCCAAGGTACTGAAGGAACTCATCGAGCATCACGCCGGCGAAGAAGAGAAGGACATGTTCCCGAGGGCCAAAGTCCTTCTGAGCGCCGAGCGCCTGCAGGAGCTGGGCGGAACGATGGCCGAACGGAAGCAGGAACTCAACGAGCAGTGGGACAGCGTGATTGCAGGCACCATGCGCAAGATTCAAAGCGCGGCCGACAAGTTCCTTCCTTCGAGCCTGAAAGATCTTCGTGGCGAGATGGGTAAAGATAAATGAGTAGTATTGTTCGATAGATAAAAAGGACCACGATGTCGTGGTCCTTTGTTATGTTCTATTGTTTTCGAGCCGGGGGCCGGGGTGGAACCAATCCGGGTTGTTTCCGCTCACGTCGCGACGTCATTCCGATGAGCACAAGACGCTCAGGCGAGCTTGCCAGGTTGAGATGCGAAGAGGAATCTCCGTTCCGCGCCGC
>JBKJUK010000232.1:0-4345 GCA_046590705.1 Thermoanaerobaculia bacterium | reverse complement strand
CGTCGGTGAACGAGTGGGTATCGGCGTGGACCTCGCGCTGATTCACCAGGCACAGCTTGTGCGGGTGCAGGTACTCGATAGGATCCTCGATGGTCATGATGTGCTGACGCGTCTCGGCGTTGATTTTGTCGATCATGGCCGCCAGCGTGGTGGACTTGCCTGACCCGGTCGGTCCCGTGACCAGCACCAGGCCGCGGGGGCGGTTACAGATCTCTTCGACGACCTGTGGCAGAGCCAGATCCTTGAAGCCGAGAATCTCGTAAGGGATCTGACGGTAGACGGCAGCTGTAGCTCCCCGCTGATTGAAGATGTTCGCGCGGAAACGCGCCAGACCCTTGATGCCGAAGGAAAGGTCGAGCTCCAGATTCTCTTCGAATCGATGCTTCTGAGCGTCCGTGAGCACCGAGTAGGCGAGCTGCTTCGTTTCAGGAGCGGTCAGCGGCGGCATGTCCAGCGGAGTGAGCTTGCCGTCGATTCGTATCTGAGGTGCAGAGTTCGTGGTGACGTGCAGATCTGAACCACCACGCTCGACCATCGTCTTCAACAACTGATGCAACGTTACCTGCGCCATTTTTTCTCGCTCGCGTTACTGGTTGTAGTCCGTTGCACTTCCTACTGACCTTCGATTTCCGTCTGATTTACACTGCGCAGCAGCCACCGGTTCTCTCCATTCTGCGCCAGGCTAGTCTAACCCGCATTTCGCAGACTCCCTCTGCTGCCGCGCCGAATAGCGGCCTCAAAACGCAGAAGTGAGCGAACTGCGGACTAGAGCACTGTCTCGCGCACGACCTCTTCTACCGTGGTCACACCATCTTTGATCTTGAACAATCCCGACTTGCGCAGGGAAATCATTCCGTTTTCCATGGCCCGCTTGCGAAGCTCGATCGATGAGGCTCCTGCCAGGATCAGCTCCCTGACGTCGTCGTCGATGGTCATGACCTCGATCAGGCCTACCCGTCCCTTGTAGCCGGTGTTGCTGCACTTGTCACAGCCACGACCCTTGTAGACCTTGAAGGTTCCGACCTCTTCCTTTTTGTAACCGATGTTGATGAGGGCCTGAGAGGTCATTTCAACCTCTTCCTTGCATCCACCGCAGATGCGTCTCACCAGTCGCTGAGCAGCGATGAGGAGAATCGAGGTCGCCACCAGAAATGGCTCGATGCCCATGTTCATCAGCCGGTTCACCGTAGAAGGCGCGTCGTTGGTATGCAGTGTGGAGAGCACAAGATGCCCCGTGAGCGCGGCTTTGATAGCAATTTCAGCCGTCTCGAAGTCGCGGATCTCACCGACCAGAATGATGTTCGGGTCCTGCCGGAGAAACGAGCGAAGGGTCGCGGCGAAATTCAGCCCGATCTGCTCCTTCATCTGCACCTGGTTGATGCCAGGCAGATTGAACTCGACCGGATCTTCTGCGGTCATGATATTCACTTCAGGCGAGTTGACCTTCGACAAGGCTGAGTAAAGCGTATTCGTTTTTCCAGAACCGGTTGGACCGGTGACCAGCACCATTCCCCACGGCTTGAAAATCGCCTCCTCGAACTTGACCAGCGACTCCGGCTCGAAACCGAGCTTGGTGAGATCGAGACGAAGGTTCTCCTTGTCGAGAAGTCGCATGACGATCTTCTCTCCGAAAAGAGTCGGGAGAATCGAGACCCGAAAATCGATCTCCTTGTTCTTGTCATTCAGCTTCATCTTCAGCTTGATGCGTCCATCCTGCGGGAGACGCTTTTCGGAGATGTCCAGCCGGGCCAGAATCTTGATGCGGGAAGTCATGGCGTCGCGCAGCTTCAGCGGCGGATTCATGATCTCGTAGAGAATACCGTCGACGCGAAAACGCACCCGGAACTCTTTTTCGTACGGCTCGATGTGAATGTCGGACGCGCCTTTCTTAATCGCGTCCGTCAGCACCAGATTCACCAGCTTCACCACCGGTGCTTCTTCCGACTCAGCGGCGAGCGTCTCCGGATCGAACTCTTCTTCCTCTTCGAGCACCTCGAGATCGGTGGTCTCGCTGCTCTGAAGATCTTCCATGACCTTCTTGAGTTCGAGCGAGTGCGTCGTTCCGTAGTAATTCTCGATCGCGGTCTTGATCCCCAGTTCCGACGCAACGACCGGCTCGACGTTGTAACCAGTCATGAACTTAATGTCGTCGAGGGCGAAGACGTTGGTTGGATCGGCCATGGCGATGGTGATGGTCGCCCCGGTCTTGTTCACTGGAAGGATGTTGTATTTGCGCGCTACGTCGGCTGGAACCAGCTTGATTACGCCGGGGTCGATCTCGAAGTGCGCAAGATTGATCGAAGGCACTCCGAACTGCTGGGACAGACATTCGGTAATGTCCTCCTCGGCAACGAAGTTGAGCCGGATGAGCGACTCTCCCAGCTTGCTGCCCGACTCTTTCTGAAACTTGAGTGCTTCCTTCAGCTGATCCTGAGTGATCAGGTTCGCTTTGATCAGCAGTTCGCCTAGCCTTACGCTCATCTCTCTCCGACCCCGCACACCCATGTTGGCCCATTTCGCGCGGGAGAGCAGAAAAGGGAAAGTAACAGTAAGGAATTCAAAGACTTAAGTGGGCGCTTCCACCGAGTCTATCACCCGGTCGAAAAGAGCGTCAACGGACATGCATTCCCTGTTCGCTCAATCCCTGACGGCGGACACTCTGTTCCCCACCTCAGTCTCTTTCCTACGGAGCAGCGCCACCGGCGGTTGTTCGTCCCTCGCCAACCCTCCGATCAGGAACGAAGAATTTCAATGGCGCGCTCCAGAACCTGGCTGGATCCGATCGTCCGCATATCGCCCGATCCGGCGAACGACGAGACGACCCTGTCAGACTGCTGATAAGGGCCGTTCCTCCGCGGATCGGTCGGCCCGTACAGACCGAGCAGCGGGGTGCCGAGAGCGTCGGCCAGATGCAGAGGCCCAGTATCACCACCGATGACGAGAGAAGCAGCTCGCAGAACGAAGGCGAGTTGTGACAGTGTCGAGGCCGGAGCGAGAGTGGCTGCGCCGCCTTCGGCAATCGCCTCCGCGCTTTCCCGTTCACCAGGACCCCACATCACCAGGACTTCGAGGCCTGCTTGCCTGAGGCCGCAGGCAAGTGCGCGAAATGCTTCGGCCGGCCAGACTTTCTCTTCTCGTCCGGTTCCTGCCAGCAGAACGACCGGGCTCGATTCGACGATCCCGGTGAAGCTGCCTTCCTCATCACGCGCGAAACGACTGAAATCAGAGCCTGCGTATTTCGCTTCCCTGCCAGCGGCGAGCGAGGTGAGTTCGAGATTGAGATCGATCACATGAGTTGCCGCACTTCTGCCCAGCCGCTCTGAGGTGAAAAGGAGTGAGAGTCGCTCCCGCACCAGACTCGGGCCAAAACCGAGCTTTCGCTCGACGCCGCTGAGAGCGGCCCAGATCGCTGACTTCATCAAACCCTGATAGTCGATGCTCACAGACTCCGATCCTGCCGAGCTCAGTCTCTCGACCGTATCGCGGATCTCCCCCAGCGTTGCTCTGCGCAGAATGCTTTTTCTCCAGCGACGCGTCCTCACCTCAATGACCTCATCCACTGGAGCAACACAGCGAACCAGCTCAGCGTAGGGAGCTTCAACAACCCAGCGGATGTCTGCATCCGGATGCGCAGAGCGTAGCGCTTCAACGGAGGGAAGCGTATGGAGGATATCGCCGAGCGCGGAGAGCCTGAGAATCAGGAACTGCTCAGGCATTGCACTACACCAGCCTGCTGATCAGCGCGGTGGTCGAGTGGTCTTTGGGGTCTCCGACGATCATCACCCGACCTCCGTAACTCCGAACGATGTCGGCCTCCGGAACGGAGTCGGCGGTGTAGTCAGTTCCCTTGCACTGAACGTCAGGACGGAGGCGGGAGAGAATCGCTGCCGGCGAGCGTTCTTCGAAAATGAGCACGTAGTCCACTCCCTCGATCGCGGCAATGATTTCAGCTCGTTCGGCGGCAGGCATCAGTGGACGGTCAGGCCCCTTGAGTGCACGGACAGAGTCGTCGCCGTTCACGCCGACGATCAGCAGGTCCGCGACGGCGGCAGCACCCTGAATGAACCGGATGTGGCCGACATGCAGCAGATCGAAGCATCCATTGGCCCAGGCCACGGTTTTTCCTTCCCCGCGGTGTTTTTCCAGCAACTCCTGCAGGGAGTGCTCATCGAGAATCCTGGCTACTCCATCGGCGGGACGACTCACACTAGCCCGCATTTTTCACAGATGTAGCTGCTGCGAACGCAGATCGCCGCCTGTCTGCTTCGTTGCAGCACGCTTTCGCTCCTCGACATAGTGTCGACTATGTTTTCGTCGCGAAAACGCGCTGCGCCTCGCATCCAGA
>JBKJUK010000056.1:0-13615 GCA_046590705.1 Thermoanaerobaculia bacterium | reverse complement strand
GACATTTCCGAACTGCAGGGGCAAGTTCCGAATCTCACCATTTATCAGGGTCGAAATCAGTCCACCACGCTCACGGCCTTCATGCGTGGGATTGGTCAGGCCGATCCGCTGTGGGGTGTTGATCCTGGGGTCGGACTCTACATTGATGACGTTTACATCGCGCGTCCTCAGGGAGCGCTGCTCGATGTTTACGACGTAGCGCGAATCGAGGTCCTGCGCGGTCCTCAGGGAACCCTCTACGGAAAGAACACCATTGGTGGCGCGATCAAATACGTGAGTCGCGACCTGACTGACGCGCCTTCGAGTTCACTTTCGCTCACTGGCGGTTCGTACTCGAACAGGGACCTTCGCGCCAGCGTGGGCGGAGCCCTCATTCCCGGAAAATTGCGGGGAAAGCTCGCCATCGCTTCGCTGCAGCACGACGGCTACGGCACCAACCTCTTCACCGGACGCGACGTTTCAGATCGTAAGACGCTGGCAGCACGCGGTGGAATCGACTGGTTGCCCTCCGAGAAAGTGAAGGTCGCACTCAGTCTCGATTTCACTCAGGACGAAGCTGAGCCGAAAGGCTATCAGCGCCTTGTCGCGAACCCGCTCTGTCAGGCTTTTCTCCAGAGAGCGTGTCCTCCGAACAAGGGCCGCTTCGACACAGAGAGCGGACTGGCCCCTCTGAACGGTACCGACGCAAAAGGCACAGCGCTGGTCGTCTCCGTGAATATGAACGATAGCTGGGGCTTCAAATCGATCAGCGCGTATCGCGAGTCGGATTCGGAGAACAACATCGACTTCGACACAACCCCCGCGCGCATCGTCGACGTCATGGCTACCTATTATGACCAGCAGCTGTCGCAGGAATTTCAACTGCTCTACGACGCCGGCAACAAGCTTTCAGGTGTACTCGGATTCTACTACTTCGACGGTGAAGCTGGCGGCCTGGTGAGGAACATCTTCCTGAACAGGCTCTTCGGCGATACGAGAGGAAAAACTCTGACCGATTCGATCGCACTCTTCGGAGACGGCAGCTATCACGTTTCCGACAAGATGACGTTCAACTTCGGGCTTCGCGCAACGCGCGAGACCAAGAACGGCATCGCCCTGAACCGCAGTTACACGAACGACACCTTCACGGTAGTCAATGCGGTGACGGCGAACTATGACAAGGAAAAGACGTTCAACTCGCTGGCGCCGAAGCTCGGAATCGATTACCAGTTCAACAACGCCGTGATGGGCTATTTCTCAGCCAGTCGCGGCTTCAAGAGCGGCGGCTTCAACGTCCGGGCGCAAGCTGAAAGGTTCCCGAAATCGGCCGAGCCCTTCGAAGACGAAGTTCTCACCGTTGGCGAGCTGGGAATCAAGTCGGTGCTTGCGGACGGACAACTGGTACTCAATAGCGCCGTCTTCCATGGCAAGTATGAGGATGTGCAGGTATCCACCTTCACCGCTTTTGACTCGGACGGTGACGGGATTGAAGATGCTTTCTTCGGCAACTTCCTGAATGCAGGCAATGCCACCATGCAGGGCGCCGAGGTTGAATTCGACGCCTCGAGTCGTTCTATCGACTGGCTTGCACTGAACGGTTTCGTGAGCTATCTCGATCTGACGCCTGACGAGAAGCTCGACGGAAATCGGGACGGATTCGTCGACACGCAGGTGATCACCAACGCACCTGAATTCACGGGCGGTCTTCACTTGAACTTCGACTTTCCGGTCATGGGCGGGCTACTCACGGCAAGTGTCGGTGGCGCTTATCGTGCCGATTCGATTCTCACAAACGAAGGTGGACAGTTCCCCGGCCGGCCCGGCCAGCCTCTTCTTCCGATTTCACAGGAAGCCTACACACTCTACGACGCATGGGTGAGCTGGCTTTCGCCGGGTGCCAAGTGGCGCTTCGGTGTCAACGGAAAGAACCTCAGCGATGAGGGTTACCTGACCAACGGCTATAACATTCCATCGCTTGGAATCAAGACCGGCTCGTACGGAACACCGCGCACCGTGCTGGCGACAATCGAGTACCGTTTCTTCTAGATCAATTGGAACGATGCATCGGGTCGCGGCGCGACGAGGAACAGCGCCGCGGCCCTCCATTTTTGTTCGCTGAATTCGAATCAGATGCTGTGATTCCCGGTTGCCGGTAATCTAATGGCAATTTCGTTTTAATCTGTCCATTCTCGAAAGTCTGAGGAGCTGCGCCTCATGTCCACATCCAATCCCGAAGCGGACGTCGAGTCAGTTCCCCGCTCAGCCTGGACGCTGCTCTTTTTTCTCACGGCTCTCAACGTTCTGAACTTCGTCGATCGCATGTTGATCGCCAGTCTTGCGCCTCTACTCATCAAGGACCTGGGGCTCACGCGCGCACAGATCGGGCTGCTGGCCGGCTTCGGCTTCGTCTTCTTCTACACCTTCGTCGGACTCTTTCTCGGTGTGGCAGCCGATCGTTACCGCCGCTTTCCTCTGATCGCGGCCGGTCTCGCTCTCTGGAGCGGAATGACTGCGCTCTCCGGTTTCGCACGCAGCTTCATCCAACTGGCCATCCCGCGCATCTTCGTAGGAATCGGAGAAGCTACGCTGACGCCAGCGGCGCTCTCGATGCTGGGCGATGCGTTTCCCGCGCGTCGTCTGGGAATGGCTATCGGCGTTTACTACGCAGGGATTCCAGTAGGACTGGCGCTGGCCTTGATCTCTTCGAGCATCATCGCTCCGCGATACGGTTGGCGCGTCTCGTTCTTCGTGCTGGGAATCATCGGGCTCGTAGCGACTCTCTTTCTTTTCATACTCCGCGAGCCCGAGCGTCGCCGCGCAGTGGCGGCCCGCGACGCGGCTGACCCTCTGGTTCCTGTGGCCAGGCCGACTGTGCGCGAACTTCTGCGCGACCTCATGCGTGCGATGGTCCAGCGACCCGCTTTGCCACTCGCTCTGGCCGGAGGATCGCTGCTCTGCTACGGTTCGGGTGCAGCGCTTCATGGTGTTACCTGGCTCGTGGAGGAGCGCGGATTCGTCTATGCCGACGCCGCGTTCCGCGCCGGGATTGTGGCTGTGTCGGCAGGTCTGCTCGGGAATCTGGCCGGCGGGTTGTTCGGTGACGCCTGCGCGCGCAGGTTTGCAGGAGGTCGTCTCTGGAGCCTGGTGATCATGACTGCGTTCTTCTCCATCCCTGCATACCTCTATTACTCCACCACACCTGGAACACCGCTTTTCTACGTCTGCTGGTTCTTCACCAGCGCCGGTACCACGGCCTGGTTCGGGCCGCTCTTCTCGGCCTATCAGGAGCTCGCGCCGGTACATGCCCGATCGACCATGGTCGCGCTGGCTTTGCTCGTTCTGAATCTTCTTGGCGTTGGTCCCGGTCCTCTGATCACCGGGATGCTTGGTGACGCCAGAGGCCTCTCGTACGGCCTTCTGATGAGTCTCGCGGTGACCGCGCTGGCGATCATTCCATTCGCGCTCGCGGCACGCAGCGAAAGCAGACGCGCGCTGTCAGCGCCAGCGTAACGGCACTGGTGCACGCGCTGATTACGCATGGAATTGTGTAGGGGCGCGTTGCGCGCGCCCGCTCTCCGGTGCACTTCGAAAAAAAAGGCCGAGAGAGCGGGCGAACGCAGTTCGCCCCTACACACGACATGCCGGCAATTTCTTTCGAACGCAGGTGCTGGTCAGGCCTGCTTGCGTTCCGGGCTGCGAAGCATTCCATGGCGAAGTGTAATGGCGATCTCGCGAATGGCTTCGTCTGTGTCGCGACCGAAATGATCCTTCACGCCGAAGAGGATCTCGACGGTGAAGTAGTTCATGAAGATCCGTGTGGCCAGCATGACTGCTGCAGTCGGCGAGAGACCTTCGGCCAGCTTCGATTGAATCGTGTCCGCGGAGTCGTGCTCGCGAAGAAAATGCTCGAAGCGTGAGGCCATCTGCTCGTAGAAAATGCGTACGTGTGAGGCATCGAACTCGACCACGTCCACGTAAATCAGGGCCACGTACTCACGATAGTCCCGAACGAGATCACGCGCAGCCGATCCGATGATCTCGAGGTTCTCGGGAAAAGTTCCGTTTGCCAGAGCCTGATTGAACGGAAAATCGGGCTGCGACATCATCTGGAAGTAGCGATCGAGAAGCGTTCGGAAGATCGTTTCCTTGTCCGCGAAGTGATGATAGACGTTCCCTTTGGAGACTCCAGCCTCCGCGGCGATATCCTGAACGCTGGTTGCGCCGTAACCTCGATGCGAGAAGAGGCGCAGAGCTGCATCAAGAATGACACTTCGCGATTTTTCTGACTTCTCGAGCTGGCTCACGGACATCGAGTTTATCCGAGCTCAGCGCGTAACTGCTCTTTCAGCACTTTTCCGTACGGAGTGCGGGGAAGAACGTCGACGAATCGGTACTGGCGCGGCAGCTTGTACTTCGACAGCCGCGAGCCGAGAAAGGCGCTCAACTGCTCCGCTGAGACGGCGCTCACGACAAAGGCCACTGCGACTTCTCCCCAGGTTTCATCGGGAACAGAGAGCACGGCTGCGTCAGAGACGTCGGGATGCTGCAGAAGCTCCCCTTCGATCTCAGCGGGATAGACGTTCACCCCGCCGCTGATGAACATTTCTTTTCGCCTGCCTGCAACCGAGTAGAAGCCATCCTCGTCGCATCGAGCCAGATCACCGGTGCGAAACCAGCCACCCGGGAGGTAGGACTCTCTCGTCGCTTCTTCATTGTTCCAATAGCCGCTGCTGACATGAGGTCCACGAATCCACATCTCTCCGACCTCACCAGCGGAGACATCGCGCTCCTGTTCATCGACCAGACGAACTGCGGTGAACATCAGTGGCTTGCCGATGGAGCCCTGCTTCGAGCGTGATTCCTCGACGGTCATGGTGAAGCAGTTCACTCCCACTTCAGTCATACCGAAGCCCTGCTTGAAGGGGATTCCTCGCCGCTGGTAGTGTTCGATGATGAAGGCTGGGAGAGGAGCTCCTCCGCTGATGAACCAGCGCACCTTGTCGAGAGATACCGTGTCGAACTCCGGCGTCTCCATCAGCTTTCTGAAAATGGTCGGAACACCTAACACGACAGTGCAGCGTTCACGTTCGATGGTCTGCAGGATTTCAACTTCGTCGAACCCTGAGTGCAGAACGATCGTTCCACCCACACAGAAGATCGGGATGAGAAACGCCGCCAGGCCGCCCGCGTGATAGAGCGGCGTGAAGATGGGGCTTACATCATCCTCGCGGAGTCCCCAGTTCATCACGGTGTTGTATCCGTTCCAGAGCAGCTGTCGCCTGGAGATCATCACGCCCTTCGGCTTGCCAGTCGTACCACTCGTGTATAGGAGGCAGGCCAGTGTCTCGTCGGATGAATGGAGAATGTTGAATGGAGAATGTTGAATGTGCAGGCCACTGCCATTTACTCCGCATTCTTCACATGACCGCTCATTGCCTGGTCCTCGGTGGTCGATCGCAAGCGTGGTGCTTACCGCCAGTTCGTTTGCGACGTTTTCGAATTCAGGACCGCGGAAGAGAACCTGCGCTCCGCAGTCATTTAAAATCTGTTTCAGCTCGTGCGCGGTAGCGCGGGTGGAAAGCGGCACCGCGATGATTCCTGCTCGGAATGCGCCGAAGAACAACTCGATGAACTCGACGCAATTGTGCGCCAGGATCGCTACCCGGTCGCCGGGCGTGAGGCCCAGCCCGCGCATTGTTGCCGCGGCGAGTTCGACACGCTGATCCAGTTGTCGATAGGTAATGCGTTGACCGCTGGTCACGAGGACCAGCGCGATCTTGTCGGGCGTGACCCGCGCCCGCTCGCTTACCAGTTCGCCGTCAAACATTCGACGAATCTCTCCGGCTGTTGAGCGTGCGGCAGATGAGCTGCCTGTTTGATTTCGCAGAAGCGCGACGCCACGATTCCGCGCTGAAGCTTGTCCATGTAGCTGCGGGAGATCACTCCATCGTTTTCACCCCAGATCAAGGTCGTCGGCACTTTGATTTCTCCGAGACGGGCATCGACAAAGTACGGAAGCACGCCTGATGCGAGAACACGATGCACAGGCAGAGTCGCGCTGCGCCTGATGAACCCATTAGTGGCCGCTCCTGACATAACAAATTCGGGTCCATGCACGGCGACGAGAATCCTTTCGGCTTCTTCCTGCGTGCTTGCTGAGAGCGGGACCGATGGCGCGATGGCCAGTCCGCCGCCGGACTCGAGGAAGAGGCGCTTCACACGCTCCGGATGCTCGAGCGTGTAAAGGATGCTGATCCAGGCGCCCATCGAATTTCCGGCGAGGCTGAAGGTGCCAAGGTTCTCTTTCGTGACAATGGCGTCGATTCGCTCGACGATGAGTGGGAGCGAGACCGGACCTTCGTGCGGGCCGCTCTCTCCATGACCAGGGAGATCTGGAACGATCAATCTGTAACGTTGAGAAAGCGGACCGATTGCCTGCGCCCAGGTGCCGGCATGGTCATTGACGCCGTGCAGTAGAACCAGGACCGGCTTACTCGACAGTTCGCTCGCGTAATAGACCGTTCCGCCTGTCTCACAGCGCGACAGGCCTGCGGCTACCAGAAGTGCTCGTGCCGCCTCGAGAAGTGCGGCCATCGGATCGAGTTCAAACAAAGAGACGCTCCTCGCGGGCTGGCATCCGGAAAGCGATTCCGGCCTGGTTGTATCCGACGCCTGAACCGACCAGAACCACCAGATGACCCGGTTTGATTTTTTTCAACCGGAGTGCGTCGTGAAATGCCATCGGAATGCATGCCGAACCGGTGTAGCCCATCGTCTCCATGATGGTGTGCGTTCTCGACATAGGAAGCCCGAGGTCATTCATGA
The DNA here is from genome assembly GCA_046590705.1 of Thermoanaerobaculia bacterium. Lineage (GTDB taxonomy): Bacteria > Acidobacteriota > Thermoanaerobaculia > Gp7-AA8 > Gp7-AA8 > JBKJUK01. The sequence continues at coordinate 6,811 of JBKJUK010000056.1, read as the reverse complement.
CCAGCTCGATGGTCGGCTTGCGCACCTGCGTGAAGATGACGAAATCGATGTCATCGATCTGGAATCCGCCGTTCTCTGCGACGCGTCGCACGAGTTTCGGCCAGCCGGTGTTGTTGATCTCCGGAGGATGTCGTTCGACCATCCTCACCGAAGTTCTGCCGGCGCGAGCCGAGGCCTCTGTGGCCGGCTCCATCGTTCCACCTGACTCGATGAGCCAGTTGCGATGGAACGATCCGTCCGCCTGAAAAGCGGAGGAGATGAAGCCAGGTTCCTCTGAGCGTTCGAGAACGGCTGCTCCCGCTCCGTCGCCGTAGAAAAACACGAAAGGGTCATCGACGCGTGCGAGCTTGCGCATCATGTAAACACCGGTAACGAGAACTGTGCGCAGCGATGGATTCGTAGCCATCATGCCGGCCGCTGCCGAGACTGCGGTTGGCCAGGATGCGCAGGCGCAACCGACGTCGAAGGTGCCGGCGTTTGAGGCACCGAGCTTCGACTGCAGTACGACCGAGGTGGCTGGCGTGATGTAGTCGGGTGAGTCAGTGCCGAGGATGATCAGATCCACTTCGGCGGCAGTGCGGCCTGCACGCTCGAGCGCGGCCATCGACGCGCGGAGTGCGAGATCCGATGCTGCCCACTCTTCCGGAGCGCTCCAGCGGGAGAGGATGCCGCTCGAAGCCTCCATCTTGTCGACGAAGGTAGGCGCGATCTCACGAAAACGCGCGCGCAGCATGTCGTTTGTGACTTCATGCTCGGGGAGGTAACTGCCGGTACTGACGATGGATGCGTACATACGTGTCTTCGTTTGTGATCGCGTGGAGAGACGCGCCTGACGGCGACGGCCCGTCTACGTTCCCAGTACGAGACCTCCGTCCACCGAGAGCACCGCTCCGCTTACGAAGCTGGCTGCATCGGAGGCGAGCCAGACGTAGGCATTGGCGATCTCGACCGGTTCTCCGAGGCGATTGAGCGGAGTCCGCGCGGCCATCGACTCGACGACCTTCGGAGGCATGGCCCGCACCATGTCCGTTGCGATGAAACCGGGGGCGACTGCGTTGACCCGGATGCCGTAGCGACCTAGTTCACGAGACCAGGTGTGGGTGAAGCTGATGACGCCGGCTTTGGTGGCCGCGTAGTTTGTCTGACCGAAATTTCCGTGCAGTCCGACGATCGACGAGGCGTTCAGAATGACGCCTCTTCCCGCGCGGATCATATGAGGCACCACAGCGCGTGCGCAGACGAAAACTCCCTTGAGGTTCACGCCGATGACGGCGTCGAACGCGGAGTCTTCCATGATCGATCCGACCGCGCCTTCCTTCCACTTCACCAGTTGCGCATCGCGCGTGATCCCGGCGTTATTGACCAGCACATCGATTCTTCCGTACTTCTGGATTACTTCTTCGACCGCCCCTTCAACCTGCTCACGACTGGTCACGTCGATCCGCGGCTCGATGCTCACGTCCCAGACCACGACCTGCGCGCCCTCGGCGGTGAAGCGTTCGGCGGTTTCGCGTCCGATGCCTGCTCCGCCTCCGGTGACGATGACTACTCTATCCTTCAGATTCAGATCCATTCAGAGCCCCTGGGCCAAGTGCCGGCTAGATATGTGAGGCGGCAAGACGGCTCGCGAGGTCGCTGGCCGACTGGTCGGTTTGTTTTGTGTGAAGTGAAAGTACCCTGAGGGTGAGGGGCTGTCAATGGAATCCTTTCCTGTAGACGGACCGGGGGCCGGAGTCCTTGGGGGCCGGAGTGTGGGATGGCGCGTAATTTGGTCCTCGATTCTGCCGCGACGTCACTCCGATGAGCGGGCCATTCCGATGCGAGCTTGCGAGGTTTGTCTGCGAAGAGGAATCTCCGTTCCGCGCCGTGAGGGTCGAAGCACAGCACCGCATCTGCGCGGACCGGAGATTCCTCTTCGCATTCAATGCTGCATCACGATAGAGATCGCGTGGCTCATCGGAATGACGTCGCGTTAGCGCACAGGGTGCCGCTGTCAGACGGACGTCCGGCATCATGTAACGTGGCATCCTGAAAAAACTGGCTGGGAGACAGGGAGTCGAACCCCGATTGACTGGTTCAGAGCCAGCTGTCCTACCATTGAACGATCTCCCAGCAAAGGAGCGTCAACCGCGAACGGGCGGTCATGCTACAGCCCAGCAGCGGTACGGTCAAGAGTGGAATTCCGACCTCAGGCCCACGTTCTGAATCAGCATCCATGCTTCCTGAAGTCTTCGAATGTCCGGCCTGCGAGAGGCAGTTTATTTACGATCTGATCGAGAACGTGGAGGACAATTCCATCTACTGTCCCCAGTGCAAGCGCTACCTGGGTGAGAAAGATCTGCACTTTGTTCTTCGCACTGAAATCGAGGAACTATCCGAGCGTCTGCGCTTCGAACGCGACCGTCTCGAGAAGGACGAAGCGATCTACTCGATGAGCGACTGCGACGCTGAACTGAAGGTGTACGGTATGGAACTGCACAATGTCCTGAACATTCTGCGAAAGGCCCTGGCCGATCTCGAAGCACTCAAGGTCGGATACAAGTAATCGCGGTCGAATGGCCACTTTTCTCGACAACTCTCCGCCCTCGGATCACTGCCTGGATCGAAGATGACTGATCTACCGCTGCACGGCCTGTATGTCGCCGATTTCTCGCGGATCCTGGCCGGTCCTCTCTGCACGATGATGCTGGCCGATGCAGGCGCCGACGTGATCAAGATCGAAGAGCCGCGTGGCGATGAGACCCGTCGCTGGGGCCCGCCATTCGCGCAGGACGGGACCAGCGCTTACTTCACCTCGGTGAATCGCAACAAGCGCTCGATCGTGCTCGACCTCAGAAAGGACCGTGGACGGGAGATCGCCGCGGCTATGATTCGACGTGCCGACGTCGTGGTCGAGAACTTCAAACCTGACGATCGCCTGCAGTTCGGACTTTCCGTGGCGACAGTGCGGGCGCTGAACCCGCGTGCGATTCATTGTTCGATCCGAGGCTTTGAACGAGAGACGGCCGAATCCGAGTCGCCAGGCTATGACCTGCTCGCTCAGGCCGTCGCAGGTCTGATGGCCATTACCGGACCGGTGGACGGGGCACCGCACAAAGTGGGCGTGGCCATGTCCGACGTTCTGACAGCGCACTATGCATACGGAGCGATCTGTACAGCCCTGCTGGCGCGCGAGCGCAGTGGCCAGGGAAAACATGTTGAGATTTCCATCGTCGGGGCGACCGCCGCGTCGCTGGTGAACGTCGCGCAGAATCATCTGGTCACTGGAGATGAGGCCACGCGATGGGGGAATCAGCACCCGTCGATTGTTCCTTACCAGGCCTTCGCCGCCGCCGATCGTCCCTTCGTACTGGCAGTGGCCAGCGACCGGCATTTCGAAGTTCTTTGCAGGGAAGTGCTGCATCACCCGGAGCTGAGTTCGGACCGGCGCTATTCGACGAACGCGCTACGCGTCACCAATCGCGACAGCTTGATCGAGAAACTGAGTGCTCTCTTCGTCGAGGAGGCTGCGGCTGAATGGCTCGAACGCGCTGCTTCATCAGGCATCCCGGCAGCGCTGGTTCAGTCGGTGGCCGAAACGTTTCAAACCGTGGCTCGACCGCTTCTGTCCACTGCCCCTGACAGTTCGCTGCAGCTTGTCGCGCATCCGGTCCGATTCGACGGCGAGCGTTTTCCGATCAGGAGAGGTTCGCCCGAACTGGGCGCGGACGAGCAGGAGGTTCTGCGAGAGTTGGGAATGGAAGGATGACGCGGTCAGCCGTTCAGAGCGCGACTGAGAGAGGAATGTGAGATCACCAGGCACCATCAGGAGAGCCGTCATCCCGAGCGGCGGCGTGGGCGGGTGCGAGGGATCTACGCGAAGGGAACGCGCTGGCAATGTCGAGCGCGACCCCTTTTCGTAGATTCCTCAGTCGCAACGTGATTCTGTTCGCGCCAGCGAGCGCGGCGTGCTCCTTCGGAATGACGGCGCACGTCAGAAGCCTCGCCGCGATCTCATCTCATCCGACCGAGTAGTCCGGTTCTGGCTCGTAGTTCAGGAACTTGGTCAGGTCGTTGCGAAAGACCAGTTTGAAGTCGCCGATCGGACCGTTGCGCTGCTTGCCGATGATGATCTCCGCGATTCCCTTGTCTTCCGATTCCTTGTTGTAAATCTCGTCGCGGTAGATGAAGCAGACCAGATCTGCATCCTGCTCGATGGAACCCGATTCGCGAAGGTCGGCCAGCTGGGGTCGATGATCTCCCGCCCGCTGCTCCGGTCGACGCGACAGCTGCGAGAGCGAGAGCAGTGGAACGTGCAGTTCCTTGGCGATCATCTTCAGGCCGCGGGAGATCTGTGAAATCTCCTGGTTGCGCGATTCCGTCTTCCCTTTGGCCTGCATGAGCTGGAGGTAGTCGACCATCAGAATATCGAGCCCATGTTCCATCTTCAGACGACGGGCCTTAGCCCGCATCTCCATGATGTCGATACCTGCAGCATCATCGATCCAGATCTTCGACCTGGAGATCCGTCCGGAAGCCTCGGCCAGATCCCGCGAGTTTTTCTCCGAGAGCATTCCTGCCCGAATGAGTTGATTCGAGACTCCGGCCTCAGAAGAGAGAATGCGAAGTCCCAGCTGCTCCTTGGACATTTCGAGTGAAAAGATTCCTACGGACTTGAGCGATTCCGGCGAGCGCGTTCCTGCTTTGTCCGGGATGGCCATGGCCTCGGCCATGTTCAGCATGAAGGAGGTCTTTCCCATCGAAGGACGTGCAGCCAGGATGATGAGATCCGATGGCTGGAAACCGGAGGTCATCGCATTGAAGCGGTCGAAGCCGGTATCGAGACCCGTGAGCATGCTGCGGTTTTCACTGAGTTTCTCAATGGCTTCGATGTTTGTTCTTGTAATTTTGTTGATACCGACAAAGCCGGTCTCCATGTTGCCTTCGGCGATCTCGTAGATCGCTCGCTCGGCTAGACCCAGCACCTCGCTCGGTTCACTAGGCGCCTCGGAAGCCGCACGCATCACCTTGTTGCCCATGATGATGAGGCGCCTGAGCGTCGACTTCTCTTTCACGATGTGGGCATAGCGCTCGATGTTCCCGATGTCGGGAATGCCATCGACCAGCGACGAGATATAGGCAGCGCCACCCGCTTTGTCGAGCAGGGCCTTCTTCGCCAGTTCGTCTTTCAGCGTCACCAGATCGATCTCGCGACTCTGCTCGGCGAGCCTGCTCATCGATTCGAAAATCACTCGATGAGAGTCTTTGTAGAAGTCGCCCGACTGAATCGAGGAAGCCACGCGGTAGAAGGATTGGTTGTCGATCAGAATGGACCCGAGCACCGAGCGCTCGGCTTCAGGATTCTGAGGCAGTGGCTTGTCGAGGCTTACGTCAATGGCGGCGGCTGACATGGATGAGGAATGATAGGTCCGATTCAGGGACGCTTCGATTCTACACAGCTTATCCGCCGCGTTCTCCACAGCCTTCCCTTGGCGAGAATCGTTGCTGCAAAAGGGCTGCGGCGATTTTCCGCGAAGTGACTCTTTCCGCTCTCCTACGCTTGACGCACAAGCGCTTGTGCAACTCCTGAGTTTGGCGGATCCTCTGAATTTATAGGCCATCTGCGTGTGCGCAAATGGAATTGCGGACGTCGTCGAGGCAGCCGGAATGACGTCGGCGCCACTCATGTTCGGGAGGGTCCGGAAACTTTCGGCAGACACGGACGTCAGAGAGACGGTGCGCCTGCTCCCCCGAGTTCTGGCCCCCTGGAGGCAATCATGAAGAAACTGCTATCAATGATCCTGTTCGCTACTGCAACAGGTGTGGCATTCGCGGAGACACCGCCGGTCAAGGTCATCGCAACCATCAACGGTGAGAACATCACTGTGGAAGAGTTCGATCGACTCTGGGACCGTCTCAGTCCCCAGCAGAAAAGCAATTACGATCGAAACGGTGGAAAGCTCCCGTTTCTGGACACGCTCATCCGCCGCCGGCTCCTCATTCAGGAGGCCTTGAAGGAAAACTTCGAAAAGCGTTCTGATGTTCAGGCAGACATCCGCGCAGCACGAGACGGCGTGATCTTCGACAGATACATTCGCGAGGTGGTGTCGGAAGAGGCTGTGCCCGAGAAAGACGTGCTTGCCTATTACGAGGCGAACAAATCAGAGTTCCAGCGTGGAGAAACCATCAAGGCCAGACACATCCTCTTCACGCCGCAGGAAGGAAATGTCGTCAACACCACTCGCAGCGATGCGAAGTCAGAGGAAGAGGCGCGCATCAAGGCCGAATCGTTCTCACGTCTGCTTCGCGGTGGGAAGGGAAACTTTTCTGATCTCGCCCTGCAGTACTCCGAGGATGGAAGCTCTACTTCGGGAGGAGACCTTGGATGGTTTCCGCGCGGGAAGATGGTGAAAGAGTTCGACGAAGCAGCCTTCAAACTCGAGAAGGGTGAGATCAGTGAAGTGATCAAATCCGAGTTCGGATATCACCTCATTCTCGTGGAGGACAAGAAGCCGGGCGGGGCACTACCTTACGCGCAGGTCCGCGAAGAAATCCGCGACAAATTCCTCGCGGAGCGAATCGACCAGATCATGGAAGCGGTAGGAAGACTCACGCAGGAGTTGAGAGGGGCCAGCAAGATCAACGTATTCCGCGAAAATTTGTAAGTGAAGCCGCGTGATGAAACGAGGCCATCTGCTTCGTTGTCGCGTCGGCCGGCCGGTTTCAAGGTGGCTTAGGCCACGCCTCACCGTCCGACCTCGCTCCGCCTCGCATCTGGCCCCGTTTGATCACGCTCCTGGGCTTCGTCCCGCTCTCGATCTCGTATTCGAGA
>JBKJUK010000045.1:0-2581 GCA_046590705.1 Thermoanaerobaculia bacterium | reverse complement strand
ACGCCGGACCGCAGGGTTCATCGAATGTGAACCTAACCGATACGCTGCCCGCTGCAACCACGTTTGTCTCGGCAAGTTCTTCGCAGGGAACATGCAGTGGCACCAGCACAGTGACGTGCAGCCTCGGCTCGATCGCAAACGGTGCCTCCGCGACGATCACGATTGTGGCTAAGGCCACTTCCAGTGGCACTGTCTCCAACACGGCCACTGTAACCGCGACCGAAGGCGATCCAAATACTTCGAACAATTCCTCGACGGCCACGTCGACATTCGCGGCTGCGTTATGTCCAGGCGCATTCTCCAACATGTTTCCTCCGAATGGTTCCACGGAGATCCCGACCACCGGAACCCTCCGCTGGTCGAACTCCAATGCCGATTCGTACCAGGTGTACTTCGGGCTGGCCGGCAGCGGATGCTCGACTCTGGTCGGAACGACGGCGTCGAATACGTTCCGTTACCCGACTCTTCGCGACGGAGTTGCCTACGAGTACAAGGTCGTCGCGTTGAAAGCAGGTTGCCCGACCGTGGCGAGTCCCTGTAACTCATTCACCACCGCAACCCGATGTAACCTCATCGCGCCTACCCTTCTCGAGCCATCCAGCGGCGCACGAGTCCCTGCCTCGACCATCACCTTCCGCTGGAGTGAAGTGGCCGGTGCGCTGTCATACCGCCTCTTCGTGAAAGTCGGCAGCGGACCGTTCGAAGTGCACGGTCCGCTCACCTCGAATTTCTTCACTCGCACTGTCCCCGCAGGTGAGATCACCTGGTACGTCGAGGCAGACTTCGGTTCCTGCGGCGTGAAGCCTTCGGAGGAATCACGATTCACGTCGACTGCACCTTGCGTGCTGCCCATCGCACCTCTTCCTGCACTGGTTGGAGAGGTAATCAGTGGTGTGCGTTACACGCTGAGCTGGGCCGATGTGCAGGGCGGAGGAAGCTATGAAGTGCAGGAGAGCCGTCCTGGTTTCGATCCAACGGTCGAACCGGTCTTCGATCCTGGTACGACCCTGGTCAACGGCACCAGCAAAGACTTCGTGCACGAGACCACCAGCAGTCGGCCAGCGCTCTACTACTACAGGGTGCGCGCGGTCTCTTCATGCAACGGCCAGCCGGGTCCTTTCTCGGTAGTCGTACGTGTGGTTGTCCTCCCGCGTCCGGCCATCGCCATCACCGACCTGACCACTCCGTTCAAGACTCCGCAGCTCGTTCAGACCTTGCTCACCATCTGCATCAATGACAAGGACAATCTCATCCCCTGCCCGGTGACGAGGCAGGCTTCCTCGGAACGGGGACTCTACGGAAACGGCACCACCGTCACGGTGACTTCACCACAGCCGTGGCTCTCACTCTCCCCCGCCACCGTGACCATTCCGCCAAACGGATCGGCAACCGTGGTGGTCAGCGCCAATCCCGCCGGTCTGCCTAACGGCACAACCACGGGTACGGTTACGGTAGGCACCATCACCGGTCCACCGAGCACGATCAACACGCCGGTCTCGATCAGCCTCATCACGCCGGTCACTCCAATTGCCAAGACCGGCCCTCCGCCGAACGCACTGATCATTGCCGCTGTCGCGCACGTCGACGGGGTGAACTCACGCTGGCAGTCCGATATCCGTGTGACCAACACGGCCTCGCTCAAGTTGAGCTATGACATCACCTTCACTCCGTCCTCGACCGACGGCACAGTGGTCGGCAAACAGACCACCATGGACGTGCTGCCGGGACAGACCATCGCCATGGACGACATCATCAAGCGTTGGTACGGACTCGGTTCGGTCGGCGACGGCGGGAACGGAACCCTCGAGATCCGCCCCATCAACTTCGATGGTAAGACGGCCTTCGCCCAGCAGGTGAACTTCGCCACCATCGCCTCGAGTCGCTCGTACACCGCCATCACAAATGGAACGGTCGGTCAGTTCGTACCAGCCATCGCCTTTGCGAAGTTCGTCGGCAAGGGCTCACCGGAATCGAGTGGCATCCTCAGCATGCAGCAGATCGCGCAGTCCTCCACCTTCCGCACCAACCTCGGCATCGTGGAAGGTTCCGGTAAACCGGCCGATGTACTCGTGTCGATCTTCGATGGGTCCGGCCGGAAGGTAACCGAGTTCGTTCAGAAGCTGCGTGCAGCCGAGCATCAGCAGCTCAACAGTGTGCTGGCCAGCAAAGGCATCACCCTCGAGGACGGACGCATCGAACTGAAAGTAGTTTCCGACACCGGAAAAATCACCGGCTACGCATCGGTCATCGATCTGTTCTCGAGCGATCCGCTGCTGGTTCCTGCAGTCGAAGTATCGAAGGTCAGTGCGAACAGGTTCGTCATTCCTGGCGTGGCCGATTACAACAACGAGAAGGCCAGCTGGAGGACGGACATGCGTCTGTTCAACAGCTCGAACCAGACCGTCCAGTCGACGGTGACCTTCTACCCGGAGAACAAGCCACAGGATGCGAAGTCGGTCACCATCTCCATCGCTCCGGGAGAGGTCAAGGCCATCAACGGCACCCTGCAGACCCTGTTCAACCTGCGCGATGTGGGCGGAGCAGTCCACATCAATACCACTGACAACGTCTCGCTCGTAGC
>JBKJUK010000198.1:0-7376 GCA_046590705.1 Thermoanaerobaculia bacterium | reverse complement strand
GTCCCATAAGATAGATTATGTTAAATGCTAGGTACCGTTTCCGGGCTAGTTCACGTCTTCAGCCTCGAGACGCGCCAGAATCCCCTTCAGGGCTTCAACGATCTCACTCCGCTCGACGTTCGACTTCCTGAAGGTCATGTTCAGCTGAAACGGCAGATCCTTCTCCTTCAACTGAAACACGAAGTTCTTCGGACGCCCTGACTTCGGACTCTCGACCTTCTTTGAAGTCTGCTTCCGGACGTCCGCTCTTGTTACATCACCTGCGGCGATTTTCTCCACCAGCGATTCCATCTCGGCTTCGCTTCCAGCGCGAGAGATCTGCACCAGGAGCGACTTGTTACTGATGCCGGCCTGCCGGCAGAGTTCCTTCACCCGGTCCGGAATCGCATTCAGCTGCAGCGTCTCGGTGATCGTAGTCCGGCTCTTGCCGATCACCTGCGCGATCCGCTCATGCGTGTAGTCGAACTTCTGCTGCAACATCAGAAATCCTTCGGCCTCTTCAAACGCCGTCAGATCTTTCCTCTGAATGTTCTCGATGAGAGCAATCTCGACGACTTCCTTCTCATCGATGTCCATCTCGATTGCCGGAATCTCGTCCAGGCCCGCAGCGGTCGCGGCCCGAAAACGCCTTTCTCCGGAGATGATCTGGTAGCGGTTGTTTTCCAGCGGCCGCACCAGAATCGGCTCGAGAACGCCTTTTTCCTTCACCGAGGCGGTCAATTCGTCCAGATTCCCCATGCTCGTGCGAGGCTGTTCCGGGTTCGGTTCGATGAGCGCGAGTGGAATCATCGAACCGATGTGTGTCGTCGATCGTCGAGCGAGCTCATCGACAAAGTGCGCATCGTGTCTCATCCGAGTCTGCTCGGGCAAACCTCTTTTCATAATCTTCTCCATTGGCTATACCCGGCGTCCCGATTCCGCGTCAGACACGCGAGAGAATCTCCTCGGACAACGAGTAGTACTCCATTGCTCCACTCGATCGAGGCGCGAAAGAAAAGATCGACTCTTTATAAGCCGGGCTCTCCTCGAGTCGAATCGATTTGGTGATCATGGTCTTGAATAGCCGGTCACCAAAGACCTTCTGAATCTGTTCGTAGATGTCTTTTGCCAGGGTTGTTCTCTTGTCGTGCATGGTGATCACCACACCCAGCAGCTGAAGGTTCGGGTTCGGTCTGGCCTTGATCTTGTCGATGGTCTCCAGCAGATCATCGGTCCCTTCCAGCGCAAAGTACGACGATTGAATCGGCACCAGGACATGAGTCGATGCGACCAGTGCGTTGACAGTGATCATTCCAAGGGTCGGCGGGGTATCGATGAAGATGTAGTCGAACTCGGCCGACTCCTTCTGCATCTTGTCTTTGAGCCGGTATGGTCCGTCCATCTCGCCGTTCAACTTCGACTCGAGTTTCGCTAGAGAAATCCGGGATGGCGCAACGAACAGGTGCTCGACAGGCGTCGGGACGATCACATCCGCCAGGTTGCACTCCTCGGAGACGAGTACGTCGAACATCGACCGGGGGGCGCCGCGGGGGTCGATGTAACTCATGGTCGAGTTTCCTTGCGGATCAAGGTCGACGATGAGCGTCTTAAACCCTTTGTTTGCAACAGCTGCCGCGAGATTAATGGTGGTGGTGGTCTTCCCCACTCCACCCTTCTGGTTCGCAACGGTGATGATCATCGGCAGGGGTGATTCTACGGAGCGGTCGGCAAGCGGTCAATCGACATCTTGCCTTAACCCGCATTTCTCACAGGGTTTCTGCGGGGGACGTGGAAAGCAGCCTGTCTGCTTCGTTGCACGACCGTTTCGCTCCTCGACATAGTATTGACTATGCCTTCGTCGCGAAAAGGCCGTGCGCCTCGCATCCAGGCCGTTCTCCACGTCCCCCGCGACGAAACCCTGTGAGAAATGCGGGTTAGTCGCCTCACATCTTGTATTTACCGAGTTCTTCAGGACCTACTGACTCGAGCCACTTTTTCAATTTTTCTTCGGAGCTGTCATCCGCTGACAGCGTTTGGGCCTGTTCGAGCACGCTCTCGGCCACGAAAATCTCACAGTCGGTTCGCATTGCGAGGGCAATGGCATCGCTGGGACGTGCGTCAATGACCAGGAGATCTCCCTGGCCGGCAACGAGATGGATCTCGGCGTAGAAGGTACCTTCCTTCAAATCGCTGATCACGATTCTGGTCACTGTCGCCCCGAGTTTAGTGATCAATGTCCGCAGCAGGTCATGAGTCATCGGCCGCGGCGTTTCCATCTTTTCGATTTCCAGGGCGATGGCATTCGCTTCGAAGATTCCGACCCAGATCGGCAGGAACAGCTTCTCTTCAGCGTCCTTCAACACGACGATTGGAGCGTTCGAGATCGGGTCGAGCATCAGCCCTTTCAGAGTCATTGCAACGAGAGTCAAAGTCTCACCTCACCGAATAGCGAGTGATGTTTCGCTTCGGTGATCAATACAGCAACCGTTTCACCGGAAGCAAGCAATCTCTCGCTGCGGAAGTTCACGGTCCAGTTGCAGTCACTCTTTCCGGTCAGAACTTCGCGATCATGCCGGCTCGCGCCATCGACCAGAACCTGGAGGATGCTGCCGACATAGCCCCGGAGTGTCTCAGCCTCGATTTCATTCTGAAGCTCAAAAAGCCGATCGAGTCGCCTGCTTGCGATGAGGTCGTCGACCGGTGGTCCGATTCGCAGTGCGGGCGTGCCGGGTCTTGGCGAATATTTGAAAGCGTAGATGGAAGCGAAGCGGACCGAACGCACCAGTGAGAGTGTCTGCTCGAAGTCCTCGTCCGACTCTCCCGGAAAACCGACAATGATGTCGGTCGAGAAGGTCATCTCAGGAATCGCCGCTCGGATCTGCGCAATGATCTCCAGATAGCGCTCGCGGGTATAGAGTCGTTTCATTCTCCGAAGTACCGTCGTGGAGCCCGACTGCACGGGCAGGTGGAAGTAGCGGGAGATATTCGCATGGTCACGCATGACCGCGATCATGCGATCACTCACCTCCGCAGGATGTGAGGTCATGAAGCGGACGCGCCTGACACCCTCAGTCGCAGCGACCGCTTGCAGAAGTTGCGCGAAGTCATCACCTGAAGCCGGGCATCGGTAGCCATTGACGGTTTGTCCGAGAAGCTCGATTTCAGAGCGACCCTCCCCCACCGAATGGCTCACTTCATCGAGGATGTTCGTGATTGTTCTCGAAACTTCCCGACCTCGAGTCGTCGGAACGATGCAGAACGTGCAGTTCTTGTTACACCCCTCGATGACCGTGACCTGAGCCCGCACAGCAGAGGGACGTTCGATTGAGATGTAGTCGTACTCGCGCTCCTCCGGAAAGTCGATCGCTACAGTTCTCGCGCCGGAAAGTACTTCATCGAGGTTTCCTACATTTCCCGGACCGATCACGAAGTTCACGTGCGGAGCGCGTTTGAGAATGCGTTCGCCTTCCTGTTGCGCGACGCATCCGCTCACGCCGATGATGGCGCCACGAGCTTTCTCTTCGCGCAGCCTTCCAAGCCGTGAGAACACCTTCTGCTCGGACTTTTCGCGAATGCTGCAGGTGTTGAGCATGATCAGTGATGCCTCGCTCTGATCATTCACCCGCGTGTAGCCACGGAGCCGTAGCTGGCCCGCCAGCCGTTGCGTGTCGAGATCGTTCATCTGACAGCCCCACGTCTCGATGAAGAAGGTTTTGCCGGTGTCCCGGTCGCGCTGTTCGACGTTCGCTGCCTCGACTGACGTCATTGCTCGTTCCCGACGGGGGTGAGCAGAGCAAGTTCCCGCTTCGCGTCAGTGAGTTTGTTCTTCACTTCGGAAAACCGCGCTCTGAGCACCTTGTCTCGATGGCCTGGATCAGCCTCACGATAGAACTCCTCTTCAATCCGAGAGAGATCCAGCTGAAGAGAAATCACCTCTGCTTCTTTTTCCGCGACCAGCCCCCGCTCGAGTGAGGCCGCCAGACGACCGGATACTTCGACAGTCTCAACGGGAGAGGCCGGAGCCGTGATCTGGATTTTTCCTGGTTTCCCAGGCGGGCGAGATCTCTTCACGCTGTGATTGGTGATCACCATCGGCGTGCGGGTGGCAGTTCCTTTCGCCTCTTTGCTTTTACGCGATGCGAGGACCAGCGGCGAAGTCTGGTCCGCCAGCAGAGTCGCGCACGAAAAAACCAGGAGGACGGGAGCTGCGAGGATATAGAGCTTCATGGAGCGTTCGTACCTTGCCGGCCGTAACGATCGTCGAGTCGAACTACGTCAGTTAGTTCCGGAGTCGAGACTTCGAGAATGTCCGAGTCTTCCACCCCGGCGATGTGATGGATCAGACCGGGATAAACATGGAAGGCCTCACCGGGGTTCAGTTCGATCGAGCCTTCGCGATCCTCTGACTGCAGACCTATCCGGACCAACCCCGATAAGAGGTAGAGAGTCTCGTCCTTCACCACGTGATACTGGCGGCTGAGGCTTTCGCCTCGTTTCACATGCAGAATTTTCCCGACGTAACGCTCGGTGTGCGCCCAGATGAGCTCGTGACCCCAGGGCTTCGCCACCTTCTTCACATCGAGCAACTGGAAGTCTTCGCTCATATTTCCTTGCCCACAAAACCGTCAGGGAATCGCATGGCCACACTCTCGATGATGAATTCCTCGATTTCCTGAGCAGTTCGTTTCTGAAGCGCAGCTTCCGCGATCTTCTTGCAGTCTTTATAGCGTACCGAGCGGATGATGTCTTTGATCACCGGGATGGAAGATGGATTCATGGAGAAGTTTTCCAGTCCCAGGCCGGCCAGAACCAGAGCGTAAAGTGGATCGGATGCCATTTCTCCGCACATTGACACGGGGATCCCGGCGTTCTTTCCCGACTGAATGACGAACTTGACGAGGCGCAGAATTGCCGGATGCAGCGGCTCGTAAAGGTAGCTCACATTCTCATTGCCGCGATCGATGGCCAGCGAGTACTGAATCAGATCGTTCGTACCGATGGCGAAGAAGTCCGCCTCGGTCGCCAGCAGGTCAGCGATCATGGCCGCAGCCGGTACCTCGATCATGATGCCTATCTGCAGATTCGGGTCGTAGGCGATCGATTCGCTGTCGAGTTCCGCCTTGATCTCACGCACCAGCGTCTTCACCTGACGCAATTCCTGAATGCCTGAAACCAGCGGAAACATGATCTTGATGTTTCCAAATGCTGAGGCGCGAAGGAGCGCACGAAGCTGGGTCGTGAACATGTCGCGATGCTTCATGCACAGCCGCAGTCCGCGGAGTCCGAGGACTGGATTGTCCTCGTGCGTACCAATGACCTCGCGGGCAAGTTTCTTTCCGCCGAGGTCGAATGTCCGAATCACGGTCCAGTTCGGAGCCATGGCTTCGGCGAGTTTGCGATAGATTTCGAAGTGTTCTTCTTCGGTTGGCAGTTCAGGACTCTTCGAAATGTACAGAAACTCCGAGCGGTACAGTCCGATCCCTTCGGCGCCGAACTTGATGGCGTCGTCGATCTCCTGCACCAGTTCGATATTAGCCTGCAGGTTGATGCGGCGGTTGTCTCTCGTGGTGGCCTTCAGATTTTTGTTGCGCAGCAGTTTTTCTTCGTACTCCTCGTGCCTGGTTACCTTGCTCAAATACTCTTTGACCAGCGCCGGTGTGGGGTTGATGACGATGGTTCCCTCGTAGCCGTCGACGATGACGAGTTCCTCGTTGTCGACGATGTCGGTGAGACGGGGGACCCCGATCACGGCCGGCATGAAAAGGCTCTTGGCGATGATCGAGGTGTGCGAGGTCCGCCCGCCGCTCTCGGTGGCAAAACCGACGATGGGACGCCGGTTGAATCGAACAGCATCGGAGGGCGTGAGATCGTCAGCAAGTACGATGACGTCATGGTCGATCTCGGAGAGATCATGATGTGCGATGCCCTGAAGGTTCTTCAGCAGGCTCTCGCTTACATCCTTCACGTCTTCGCCGCGATCGCGAAGATATTCGTTCTCGAAGCTCGAGAAACGCGCCTGCAGCTCTTCCTGCACTTCGGCAATCGCCCATTCGGCGTTGACCTGCTCGTACTCGATCTTCTGGATGACTTTGTCGGAGAACGAAGGATCGCTGACGATCATGGCGTGCGCGTCGAAGATCGAGGCGAACTCGTCGCCGATCGAGCGAGTCACCTTGTCGCTCAGGTCTTTGAGTTCGTCTTTGGTTTTCTCGAGCGCTTCGTGGAACCGATTAATCTCTCGTTCGACCTCGGCCTCTTTGATCGGGACTCGATAGACCGAGGCGACTCTGCTCTCGATGATCAGCGCCCGACCGATGGCAATGCCCGGCGATACGCCTACACCTTTGTAGGTCCGAATTTCGGAGCGAACATTCTCGCGCTGCGTCTTTCGATCCTGCGGTATCAGCAAGAGCTCACTCCGACTCGTCGAAACGGTTGTTGATCAGCAGTTCGAGCGCTGCCAGAGCATCAGCCTCATCCTCACCATTCGCTATCAGCGTGATGACGGAGCCTCTGGCTGCGGCAAGCAGAAGGATACCGAGAATGCTTTTGGCGTCGACTTCCTCGCCACTTTTACGAACCTTCAGGTCTGATTTGAAGCGTGCAGCGGTGTGAACGAGCTTCGCCGCAGCCCTGGCGTGCAGTCCGAGTTTATTTTTGATCTCGATATCACGCTCTATCAAATCTCAGCTCCTGGTTCGCGCTTCTGTGTCGATAGTAGATCGGATGCCACTCGAATCGATTTAGCACCCTTGTCGCTGATCAGGTGCGCGAGCGCCGAGAGGTCTACGGCGTCACTCTGCAACGCCGCGAATTTAACGAGCATGGGAAGGTTCACGCCGGTGACGATCTCGACACGATCCTTCTGAAGAAACGAGAGACTGATGTTGCTGGGAGTGCCGCCGAACATGTCGGTGAAGATGATCACTCCCCTTCCCTCGCCGATCCTCGAGAGTGCTTCTTCGATTTTTGCTCGCGCCGTCTCGACCGAGTCGTTCCATTCGAGCGGGACCGCTTCAATCCCCTGAAGGGTACTCTCGATCGTCTGTGCAGCTTTCAACAGCTCGTGTGCGAGCTTTCCATGCGTAACGATTAAACCGCCGATCAAACAGACCTCCGTCGCGGTTCTCGAGGAGCCGAACGACTGATGAAATCGTAACAGGCTGGCGCCACATAGCAAGCAGCTTGAATGGCAGGGTCGCATGTGGGCGCCGAAAGTTGGTCATCGCCGCACGCCAAGAGGTGTGTCATCCGCGACCCGGACCGCGCGGCGCGGCGACTGCGAGAAAGAAACAGGATCGATGCGCATCAGCAGGAGCGCCGTCATTCCGAGCGGCGGGATGGGTGGGTGCGAGGAATCTACGCACAGGGACCGCGCTGAATGTTGAGCGCGAACC
>JBKJUK010000074.1:0-6920 GCA_046590705.1 Thermoanaerobaculia bacterium | reverse complement strand
CTCGAAAGGCGACGCGAAGAGTTTCGCCGAGGCGCAGATCACCGATCAAGAACTCGTCGACCGCTCCGTTGTCATCGTCGCAGAACGCAACAGCCTGGACTTCAGGCGCATCAAAGTCTCGCTCGAATAGGCGCGCGATGAAGCATCGAATAGGTGTTCGCGTCGCGATCGATCTCGGTGAGTTCTCCCTTTTCATAGTCGGCAATGCTCACCCGCGAACCGCGAATTGAAATCATCCGATTTCCCTGCAGGTACTCCTCCACGGTGGAGGTGCTTCCGGAAAGGGAGTCGCTCACGGTACGCGTCAAGTGCAAACGTTCGGGGAAAAGAACCTCAGCGGCTGTGGACGGTGAGGGTGTGGCCAACAGGAGAAGAACCAGCGCCACTGTTCGCGCGGTCCGGGCGGTTCTGTCCAGGGGCGGCCTCCTCGAAGTTGCAGCTAATGGAGAACCCGACCCTTCCACGCGACACACCCGGGAGCCTCAACCGCCGACCAACAACACACATCTAATTTGGAATTCGGCAAGGTACCTCGGAGAGTTCCAGGGGCGCAAGAAGAATTTTGACGTTCCTTTGACGGCGAGGGTTCATGAACGACCAAGTGGATCGATCGAGGACTGTGTGGCACAGGCAATCCTGCCTGTTGGCGCGGGAGATGAAGTTCGAGGCGAGCTGATGAACGCAGAACGCAGATCGATGAAGTAAGAAAGGAGAACACGAGGTCCACTTCGGCGACGCTCGGCCCGGGTATCGGACGCGCTGCTGCGCGTCCCTTCGCCGCGAGATCTTCACGTGTAACAAGATTGAAATATGGTTGTTAGCGCGCTCAGATCTGTCGCGGTGCTTCGCCCCCTTCGAGGTAGGTGCAGGGATGCGCAGCAGCGCGTCCGATGCCTGGTCCGCTCGTCGAACCAATTGTGACAAACGCAGACCGTCGCGTCACAGGCAGGATTGCCTGTGCTCCACTTGTTCTCTTTCTTACTTCTTACTTCTTACTTCTGCGTTCTGCGTTCATCGGCTTTCTCTTCATAATGTCCGGGTGCGACCGGAGCGAACTGAAGCGATCATCCTGCAGACCATGCCCGCGCGCGAGCGGGACAAGCTGGTGATTTTCATTACGCCGGATCTTGGGAAACGTAAGGGATGGGCCTACGGCGCCCGCAGCATCAAAAGCCGGTTCGGCGCGGCGCTGGAGCCGCTGGCCAAGGTGACCATCGGATTCCTGGAACGTGAGGGCGAGGAGATCGTACGCATCGAATCGGTGGATCTGATCCGTTCACTCTTCCCGGCCCAGCAGAATCTCGAGATGAGTATCGCCGCGTCGTACCTCGCTGAACTGGTCGACACATTCGCACAGCCCGATGATCCATCCGAGTTGATCTACCGCCTGCTCGACAAAGCCACCGAAACCATGCTCAGCACCGGCTCGGCAGAGCAGATCGTGGCCTACAGCGAAATGTGGATGCTTCGCCTGGCCGGCATTCTTCCTTCCCTGACAGACTGCAGCAGTTGCCATCAGGAATTGACCTCACCGATCCGGTTCGACGCGAGTCTTCCCGGGCTGGTCTGCAGCGACTGCGGCCGACGCGAAGCGCGAATCGTTCCGAACAGCGTGCTCGAACTGATTGCTGAGCTGTTCCAGAGCCGAGTGGCAGGCTTCGCCGAGAAAACGATGTCTCGTGACGACCTGTTCGAACTACGCGATATCGCGCGCACGGTACGACGTCATTTTCTCGGACACGAGCTCAAGTCGCACGACCTGCTGCAGGGCGTGCTGGGACGAGGCGCGACGCGATGATCGCAAACGAACTAGTCGCGCGCTGGCTGGACACACGAGAGAAGACGTACCGCCTGCTCGAAGCCATTCCGGAGTCAGCCATGCCTTTCCGAGCAGGCCACGCCGTCCGTTCAATCGGAGAGATAGCCACCCATTTGTTCGCAACGCAGCACACCTTGCTGGCCGGCCTGGTCACGGGTAACTTTGACTGGAAGACCAGTACCGCAGAATTCGAATCGATGTCGCCCTCAGCTCTCAGCAACGCAGGTCGTGCGCTGGATCAGCAGCTTCGCGATCTCGCAAGCAGACCACAGGCATGGTTCGGAGGAATCCCCGTCCATACTTCCACGCCGGAGTCGGGATCCTCGGCATCTGCACTCACGCGCACTGAATGGCTGCAGTCGCTGTTCGAGCATGAACTGCATCACCGCGGTCAGCTGGCCATGGCCATGCGGCTGGCGGGGATCGAGGTGCCGAAGATTTACGAGTGAAGGGATGTTAAATGCGGCCGGGGGCCGGGGGCCGGAGTCGGGTGGCACATCCCTTTGAGGGTTGATTCTGAAGGTTTTGCTTCGAACTTCTGTTGCGCGTCACAGGCAGGATTGCCTGTGCTCCACTTGTTCCACTTTCTTACTTCATCGTTCTGCATTCTGCATTCAACATTCTGCATTCTGCATTCTGGTCACCTGTACAATCCGCGACGTGACTTCCCTCTTTCTCGACTGCACTGCCGGTATCGCCGGCGACATGGCCATCGCGGCCCTTCTCGACCTCGGAGTTGACGAGGGATACCTCCGAGGCGAGCTTTCGAAGCTCGACGTCTCCGGATATGAACTGCGTATCTTCCGCGATCAGCGGGCCGGGACCACCGGTACCCGGTTCGAGGTCGTGGTCTCCCCGGACGAAGCTCGTGCCCATCGCAACCTCGATGACTTCCTGCGGATCATCTCGAACCGCGGACTGAAACCGGAGGTGGAGCAACGCGCCGCACATATGTTCCGCCGCATCTGCGAGGCTGAGGCTGCGATTCATGGCGCACCGGTCGAGAAGGTTCACCTTCACGAGGTAGGAGCCATCGACTCGATCATCGACATCGTCGGAGTGGCCATCTGCATGGACGCCATCGGTGCATCGCAGGTCGTCTCATCGCCTGTGCACGTCGGGCAGGGCCGAGTCGATTCCAGACATGGGTCGATCCCCATCCCCGCTCCCGCCACCGCAGCGCTGCTACTGAACGTACCGACCTTCCAGCTGAACATCGACGGAGAGTTCTGCACACCGACCGGCGCGTTGATTCTCGCAGAGTACGCCTCCTCCTTCGGGCCGCAACCACTCATGCGCGTGCAGAAAATCGGCTACGGCCTGGGAGGCCGCGAACACAAGCGATTCGCGAATGTTCTTCGGGCCTTCCTCGGAACCGTAGAAGACGCCACCGTTGAAACCACCATCGTCAGCATCGAGTGCAACGTCGACGACATGACGGCAGAGTCGCTGGGCTTCGCCATGGAGAAACTGTACGAGGCTGGTGCCGTGGAGGTCACGTTCCAACCGCTACAGATGAAAAAGAATCGTCCCGGCACACTGATCTCCGTGCTTTGCCGACCGGCAACCCGCGAGATCCTGGTCGAGACGCTGCTCCGGGACACAACGACCATCGGCGTGCGCATGCACGAGATGCAACGTGTCGAGATGCAGCGGAGCAGCGAAACGATCGACACACCCCTCGGACCGATCGAGTTCAAGCGAAGCGAGTGGCAGGGCACTGTTCGTCTCACTCCGGAGTACGAAAGCTGCGCGGCCATCGCTCGTGAAAAACAACTCTCGCTTCAGGACGTTTTCGCTGTAGCCACTGCCGCTGCGCAGAACCGGTGAAGCATAGGGCTGATAAACGCAGAATGCAGAACTCAGAACGCAGAACGATGAGGTAAGAAAGTGTGTCAACTGCGAAGTACCCCACGCCCACGACAACTATGGGATATGCGGGCGAAATTCACGGGGGAGCGGGCGCGCGCAACGCGCCCCTACAGTCGCCTGAATGGTAGGGACGCGCAGCAGCGCGTCGGCAGCCCCGGGTCGCCCGTGATCTTCGATCACCGTAGAAGTTCGTAGAGCTTTCGCAGACGCTCCTCGATTCGGATGAGCAATTCTTCGCTCCGCCAGGGTTCGCGGCGCATCAGGGCCACGGCTGACTGCAGAGATTCTCGCTCATCGTGAATGACGTCCATCTCACGAGCGGTTTTGCGCGACGCAACCAGGGCGATCAACTCGTCGACACGCAGCATCAGCGATGCCGGCTCGGAGATCAGCGGCACCAGCTGCGCGAGCGTCAGCGGTAGAGCGTTTCGGCCCCGCCTTCTAAGAATGAGTAGCGATGCGACCAGCAGTGCCAGAACGATCGCGATGGCCACGGCCGACATGACGGTAGTGGATGCGGTCCAGAAACTGATTCGACTCCCTCGGGCCGAAGAATCTGCGTTGTCAGCGTTAACCTCCGACTGCCGCGGAATGTCAGGTACATTGAGCACTGACCCTGCGCACATCAGGGTCGAGGTTCGCTTCGTGGCCGGGTCCCAGGAATTGAAGCGAATGGCTGGGAATCGGAACGCGCCCGCAGAGTTCGGGCGGATGACGAAGTTCCAGGTCCTCTCCATGGTCACCCCTGAGGTGTTGTGAACGACCCGTACCGAACTTGCGTCGACCGTGAATTCGCCGTCAACCGGGCCGACCAGTTCCGGTGCCTCGGCCAGTCGGAGATTGCCATCGCCGCGGACCGCGACAGTGACCGAGGTCTGGCCAGTGCTCGAGAGAATCGGTTTCACACATTGCATGCGATAGCTGCCGACCGCGCCTGCGTCCGGAGCCGCCGGTAAGACACTGAGAGCGAGGGCCTGAGATCGTCTCCGCTTCTCGCTGGCGGACCTGTTGAACGATCCGAAGCCTCCCGCATCCTCAAGGGGATCGAGCACTTCGATGATGACCTGAACCCTGGCCACCTCGAGCGAGCCTGCGCGGAGCGGAAACAACGAGGCCTGTCGCACCAGCACTTTCTGAAACGGCATGCCTCGCACAAGAACCGTCTCGACCTGGCTCTCCTGTTTCGACCGATCGACCTCGCTCCAGAATCCGCTGGCTGACGATATCTCGGAGAGGCGCAGTGAGTGGATGGTCCTGGACGAATAGAGGAACCAGCGCATGACGACCTGCTGTCCGACCACGAACGGTCCGGGCGGTGCTTCTGCAATGACGGCCAGATCTTCTCCTCCGCCGATCATCTTAGACAGAATCTCCGAGCTGGTACCTTCGAGCGCCACGTCGGCCTTCACATTGAGATCCACCCGCGGGAATGTCACCTGCTGCGTACCTGCGCGCAGTGTCAGGGGTCCCACAGAGGCGGGACCGGATTTCATGGCGACGGCGGTGTATTCGATTCGCTTCCTTCGCGATGTTCTGCCATTGGTCCAGCGAAATTCCGAAGAGACGGAGGGGCCGGCGACGATCTTCAGTCCCTGCAGTGGCAAAGCCGGTGGATCGAGGGCGGCCACTTCGCCCTGCAGTTCCAGCGTGATCTGCACCTGCTCCCCCTCCCCTGGTGTTCTCGACGAAACGGAGAGCTGGCCGTAGGCCATTGCCGAGTTGAACAAAAGCGCCAGAAGAAAGAATCTACCAGCCAATTGCCACCGGCCGGGTGGTGCGCTTCTGCATCCTTCGCAGCTCTTCTTTCTCCTGCTGCTGCACAGCAGAGAGCAGTCTCTCGATATCATTCATCGGTGCTCTCCCGGAGGGCCGACCGCCATCGGCTGGCTTCGCACCGGGTTTCGATTCCGGACTTCCGGGCGACTTCTGCGGCTTCGGCGAGCTCTTCTCCTGCTCTTGCTTCTTCCGGATGGCCAGCTCCAGATTTCGTTTTGCGGCCATACTCCGAGGATCCAGTCGCAGCGAGTTTTCGAGCTGCCTCACGGCTGCTGCGTAATCATCAGCTTCTAGTGCAGACGTTCCGAGATTGTAGGCAGCCTTCGCCGCGAGAGGATCTGACGGTCCAAGCTTGGAGAGATCGCGCGCGCCACCAGCCTTGTCCCCCGCTGCGATGGCGGCTGTCCCACGATTGAAGCGTGCTATGGAATCGTCGCTTCGAACATCCTTCAGAGCAGTCACCGCAGACTGGTATTCACCTCTCTCGAATGCCGCAGCAGCCTTGCGCGTGGCCGCCTCCCGATTGGTCGCATCGAACAGAGAAGCGGCACCGATCGCGCCGGCCATCAGCACGAAACCCGCGACCTTCATTCCGCTCCTCTCCGGGCCAGCGACTCGAGCAGCAGGAAACCGATGGCGCAGGCAAGGGGCCACTGATACTTTTCGGTCGGTACGCGTTCCGATCCACTTTGCTCCCGCCAGGGACTGCTCTGGCTGTTCGAGGCTTTTCGTACCGCCTCTGCGGAGGGATTTCTCAGGGCCATGCCGCCGGTTGCGTGACTGCAAGCCTGGAGGGTTGTCGAGTCACTTCTGGTGACGATCTGTTCACCGTCTTCGCCAGTGAGAAAACCACCGCTCTGTTGTGGGATCTTCGCGCCTTTCGAATCTCCGAGAACGATGGTGTCGATTCTGATTCTGCGTTGCGCGAGAGTGCGGATGGCATGTTTGAGGGAGTCTCCCTGATCCTCGCCATCGCTGATCAGCAGGACGCGCGTTCGCGACTCGATCGAGGGCGTGATGACTTTCGACGCCAGCGTGAGTGCAGCCCCGAGATCGGAGCCGGGATCGGACATCTCTCCGACTGTAACCGAGTCGACCAGGTTCACTACGGCGTCACGATCGGCGGTGAACGGTGAGGCCAGTTCGGCAGTTCCTTCGAAAAGGATCAGAGCTGCACGGCCGTCAAAGTCGGCCAGGACATTTCTGATTGCTGCACGCGCCGCACCGATGCGCGATGGAAGGATGTCTTCCGCATCCATGCTCGTGGAGACGTCGAGAACAATCAGAAGATTCGTTCCCGGAACGATGCCTGGCACCAGCGTGAATCCCATTACCGGTCCTGCAAGCGCAATGACTCCGAACGCAAGCCCGAAGAGCAGAAGCGCACTCACAACAGCTTCTCGAACCGTGCGTGAACCTCGCATCCTGCCAGCGACGAAATTCTCTGCGAGTC
>JBKJUK010000009.1:0-6124 GCA_046590705.1 Thermoanaerobaculia bacterium | reverse complement strand
GACCGAGTGCTGCAGTCGCCGGAAACCCGTAAACACGCTCAGCTCCCTTGCTCCAGAACGTGATCCGATCATCGAGATCGCGCACGACGATGGCGTCGTGCGCCTGGTCGATGAGGGCCGCCTGCTCGCGGATCTCGTCCTGCGAGTCTCGGCGCTCGGTGATGTCGATCCATACGCCTGCCACTTCCGCAGGCGCTCCTGCCGCGTCCCGAATGAGCCGCCGATTGTCCTCGACCCACCGATACGTTCCGTCTTTGTGACGAACGCGATACTCGGCCCGGCTGACTCCTCGGGCCAGCGTTTCCGCGATGCTCGCTTCGGCTCGAGAGCGGTCGTCCGGATGGAGCTGTCCGATCCACCATTCCCTGCTCATCGTCTCTTCCACTTCAAAGCCGAGAAGGCGGGTGACGTTGCCGCTCATGCGGCGGGGGGTGAAGGTCTCGCCGTCCCACCTCAACCCGTAGAGAACCGCGGGGCTGTGATCGAGCAGCTCACGCATCTGTTCGTTCGCCTCTCGCAGCTGCTCCTGTGCCTTTCTGCGCTCGGTCACGTCGTGCATCACGGCGACGAAATGAGTGATGCTGCCGTCAGGATCGCGAACCGGCGTAACGGTGTCCTCGTCGTAGTAAAGCGTTCCGTCCTTTCGCTGATTGATGACTTCGCCGCGCCACGTCTTTCCGCTGCGCAACGTGTCCCACAACTCTCGATAGAAAGCCGATTCATGTTTGAACGAACTGAGGACTCGCGGCGTTTTCCCGATGACCTCTTCGCTGCTGTAGCCAGAGATCGTGGTGAAGGCCGGGTTGACCCAGACGATCACTCCGGCTGCGTCGGCGATCAGGATCGCGTCGGCAGCGTTTTCCAGGGCGGTGGCCTGCAGGTGCATCTGCTCCGCGGCCTGCATGAGCTGCGTGTTCCGCTCCTCGAGTTTGTCGACCAGTCGCTCGCTGTATTCTTTGAGAACGTCGGTTTTCTCGATCGCAACAACGGGCCGGCGGCCCGGGTTGGCGAGCGCTTCGTCGATGACCCGGACAAGATTCTCGACCGATGCCGGCTTGCGCAGGTATCCGTCCGCACCGAGCTCGAGGCTCAGTTTTTCGTCTGCGCTTGAAACATAGCTGGACGTGTAAACGATGAAAGGCAGGTTTCGGAACCGCTCGTCATGCCGCACCTCGTAGCACAGACGGTATCCGTCCATGATCGGCATCAGGATGTCGGAGACGATCGCCTCGATCTCCCCGCGTTCGAGAACCTGCAGCGCCTCCACGCCGTTCGCTGCATCGACGACAGTGTGACCCTGCGATTCCAGCTGCGCCCGCAGAAGCCTGAGATTGATCGGATGGTCATCGACGATCAGAATGCGCACTGACGTCATTCAACTGCCTTCCGACTCGAGACGACATCGGTCAACGTCTGCGGAAGCGTGCGTGTGGAAAGTGGTTTAACGAGATAGCCATCACAGCCGGCCCCGAGTGCATTCTCGCGCGTGAACTTTTCCGGATATGACGTGACGCAGACTACATGAATGTCGCGCGTCGTAGGGTTGGACTTCAGTTTGCGCACGAGAGTCATTCCATCCATCCCGGGCAGCGTCATATCCAGAAGAATGATTTCGGGGCGGTCCTTTTCGATTGCGTCAAAAGCATTCTCAGCGGCTTCGGTACCGTTCACGCTGAAGCCCGCAGCGGCAAGCACATGGTGCACGAGTTTTAGATCCATCGGATGATCTTCGACGACCAGAATCTTCATGACGTCCTCGCTATGACTCGGCAGCAGCCATGTTCAGGTATCGAGCGACCGCACTGGAGAGAGTGCGGGTATCGAACGGTTTCGTGATGTAACCGTCGCAACCAGCTTCCAGTGCTTTCTGGTCGTCGCCCTTCATGGCGAAGGCGGTAAGAGCAACGATGACGATGTGACGCGTTCGCGCGTCGGCTTTGAGCTGGCGCGTCAACGTCAGGCCATCCATTCCAGGGAGCGCAATGTCCATGAGGATGAGATCCGGAGCTCCGGACCCGATGACTTCCTGAGCTACCTCGGCGTTCGCCGCCCTGAGGATCTCGTAGCCGTCGAACTGCAGGACGTCGGATACGAGCTTAAGATTCGTCGGATTGTCGTCGACGATCAGGATGCGCGCGTGAGTCATGGCGTCTCCCCGGTCATGACGATCGGAAGAGCAACGGTGAAGGTGCTGCCCTTGCCGATCTCACTTTCGACCGTAATGTCGCCGCCCTGCATCGTGACGATCTCGCGCGTGAGAGCCAGGCCCAGCCCCGTGCCGCCGAAGCGGCGCGACGTTCCCGTCTCCAGCTGCTCGAACTCGGTGAATAGCCGGTGCAAATCGCCGGCTTTGATCCCGATGCCTGTGTCGCACACGGCAATCGTGAAGCGATCCCTCCCATCGAAGACCGCATCAACGCTCACCTCGCCGCCGTCGTCCGTAAACTTGATCGCATTGGAAAGGAGGTTGTAGAGGATCTGGCGGAATCGCTGCTGGTCGAGCACGACAAAGTCGAGATCCGGAGCGATACTCATCCCCATCCTGATCCGCTTGTTCTCGGCCAGGGGCCGCACACCCGCGAACACTTCTTCCATGGCGGCCTGGATCCGGAATGCCTCGGCGGTCAATTTCAACTTGCCCGCCTGCACCTGCACCATGTCGAGCATGTCGTTGATGAGTTGGAGCAGGTGACGGCCACTCGTGAGAATGTCTCCGAGGTACTCCGTCTGCTTTTCGTTGACGAAACCAGGTTTGCCGTCCGCCAGAAATTCAGCGAAGCCGATGATGCCGTTCAGCGGAGTGCGCAGCTCGTGCGACATGCTCGCAAGAAAGCGGTCCTTGGCCTGGATGGCGCGCTCCAGTTCCGTATTTTTTTCGTGAAGCGAACCCTCGCTCCGCTTACGGTCAGTGATATCGCGAATCGCCGCGGTCACCAGGATTCCTTCGTCACTCTGCAACGGGCTGAGCATGATTTCGATTGGAAACTCGCTGCTGTCTTTTCGGCGGCCGGTGAGCTCTATGCCGGTGTCGATCTGCTGCGCGAGAGCGTCAGCAGGCGACCTGAGACCGTCAGCGATCAACCTCTCCGCAAAGCCTTCCGGGATGATGTTCCTGACCTGCTGTCCCACGAGCTCGTCGCGGCGATATCCAAACTGCTTTTCCGCCTGAACATTCAGCAGCACGATTTCCTCGCGCTCATTCACCACTACCATTGCATCCGGTGCCGCTTCGAGCAGTCCGCGGTATCTGCCTTCCATCTGCGCCAGGTGTTTTTCCACATCCTTGCGAACGCTGATGTCGCGGATTGCTGCGGTCACCAGAACTCCTTCGTCGCTTTCCAGAGGACTCAGCATCATCTCGATTGGAAACTCGGTCCCATCCTTGCGCCGAGCCGAAAGCTCGATACCGGTGCCGATGTGCTGGGCGAGTGCCTCGGCCGCACTGCGAGTGCCGTCAGCGATCAGACGTTCCGCGAATCCTTCCGGAATGATGTTCGTGACCTTCTGTCCCACGAGCTCGTCGCGGCGATATCCGAATTGCTTCTCCGCCTGAACATTCAGCAGTACGATTTCCCCACGCTGGTTTACGACCACCATCGCATCGGGAGCCGCCTCGAGCAGTCCGCGATATCTCCCCTCCATCTGCGCGAGATGTTTTTCCGCATCCTTGCGGACACTGATGTCGCGGATCGCTGCGGTCACCAGAATCCCTTCGTCGCTTTCAAGCGGACTGAGCATGATCTCGATCGGAAACACAGTTCCATCCTTGCGAAGAGCGGAAAGCTCGATGCCCGTGCCGATCTGCTGCGCGAGCACATCGGCCGCACTGCGAGTGCCGTCAGCGATCAGGCGTTCCGCGAATCCTTCCGGGATGATGTTGCTGACCTGCCGACCCACGAGCTCGTCGCGCCGATATCCAAACTGCTTTTCCGCCTGAACATTCAGGAGCACGATTTCCCCACATTGATTCACAACCACCATGGCGTCCGGCGCCTCCTGGAGCAGAACACCGAGGCGGCGCTGTTCAGCTTCGAGGTTGCGCAGGGAACTCCGCAACTCGATCTCCCGCATCGTCGATGCCCCCAGTTCCTGCATCACCTCCACATCGAGCGGCGTCCACTTGCGAGGCTTCAGATCGATCGCGCAGAACGACCCTATGGCATGTCCCGCCGCATTGATCAGCGGAACGCCAAGGTATGCCTGGACCCCTAACGATGTCACGGTGGGGACGTGGCGATAGGTCGGGTGATCAACAGTGCTATCGATCACCAGGGGGCCGTCTGAGACGAGGGCGTAGTGGCAGAACGTCGTCCCGTAAATCTCACGCTCAGAAGCGAGCGGCTCCGGAAATCCAAAGCTGGACTTATAAAAATCTCGATCTCCGGAAACCAGTGACGTAAAGGTGATCGGCGCGCCTGTCAGCTTGGCAGCGAGCCGTGTGAGCCTGTCGAATTCCTCTTCTACGGGAGTGTCGAGCAAGCCTGTGTCTCGCACTGCGGCGATTCGTGCACGCCCCTGGACTACGCTGAGGATGTCGTCCGATCGTCCCATCACGACAACACCTCGTGAAACGATACGCACACACGTCCACTTCGCAACGTTCCAACAGATTCGGCAGAACCGGGTACGTTGCAGCGAAAAGTCTCTTCAATCGAGACGATAAGCAGTCGATCGAAAAGCTCTCTGCCGCTCTTCAGCATACGCACCCACAGTTCGAGTGATGCGGATCGAAAGTGCTCCGGCGCGCCATCACTCGACAACGAGCCGGCCAAAAGAAGCAAAATTTCCGGAAGTGCAGATGCTCAGGCTGCTATAGCGTGCTTCTACGCTAAATTACGTCCAAAACTTTGTTATCGCAATGAAATTGGTATCTCAACAGTGGTCCGCTAGCGATGACCCTGCTTCAATCGCTGCAGAAAGGGGCATTGCGGTGCAATCCCGCCGCGCTTCGTTAAGCGGAAGCCGAGTGCACTCTCGGCCGAGCTTCCGTGAAGCTAAAGCAGCGAATGCAAACGGGCGCGTGGTAAAAAAGAGGTGCGGTAATGCGCGATCGGACTTACAAGCGGCACTACGAATCTGCGACGAGAGGAGAACAGCACGATGTCCATGAAAGTGAAAGAACGCGAACAGCTTCTTCAGGTTTTGAAGACTCGCTTCGAGAAGAATATGCCCCGACATGCCGAGATCGAATGGGAAAATGTGGGGACAGCTCTCGAAGCGAATGGCGAGGCACTGCGCTCACTTCAGGCGATGGAGTCCACCGGTGGCGAGCCGGACGTCATAAGTCATGGCAAAGATCGCGGCCGCTTCACCTTTTACGACTGTTCTTCAGAGACTCCCGCAGGCCGCCGAAGTATCTGTTACGACGCGGAGGCGCGCGCGTCCCGGAAGGAAAACAAACCTGA
The DNA here is from genome assembly GCA_046590705.1 of Thermoanaerobaculia bacterium. Taxonomy (GTDB): domain Bacteria; phylum Acidobacteriota; class Thermoanaerobaculia; order Gp7-AA8; family Gp7-AA8; genus JBKJUK01. The sequence goes on along the minus strand of JBKJUK010000009.1, from coordinate 719 downwards.
GAACAGTGCCGTCGAAATGTGTACCGCAATGGGGGTTAGCCTTCTTTCTGAGGAGCAGTACCGCGGACTGCAGATGCTCGGTGAGTTTGATCTGAAGACGTCCAGCTGGGTTGCGGCGCCGCCTGAAGTTCGAGCACTCGGCGGGGCTCTCTTCTGTGATCGACGCTACGGAAAAGTGTTCGTCTATCACAACGGCGTACAGTCCTACTACGCTGGAAGAGGGTTCCGTGCTTCACTGCGAGTCTGAGTCAACCGGCGTTGCTCGCTGAGATTTGCTGGGCATGTAATCCACCAGGCGTTGGAACGATAACCGAGGGCGGACCTGACATGACGCTGCAGCACAACGAATCGGGCCTGGCAGCGCCATTCCGATGGAGCAAGCCGTGCTCAGTATCCAACCCAGCTAGGCCTGCGACTGAGGAGTCTACGAGCCGATGGCCGCCTCGCAGAAGGACCCAAGTCCGATTTCCCGCCCGCCTCACAGGGCCCGAGGCCCGGCATTGAGTAGCCAAGGCCGTGAGGCCTGGGGACGAATGACACGTTCATCTGTCGTGAGCCCCAGCAGGGCGGCATCGAGGTTTCTTCACTTCGGCGCCGAGTGGTGTCGCCAGTGGAGAGCTGCGACTAAGGAATCTGCGCGAAAGGGTCGCGCTCGTCATTCCAGCGCGGCCCCCGTGCGTCGTCGATCCCTCGCACCCACCCAACCCGCCCGCTCGGGA
>JBKJUK010000381.1:0-10249 GCA_046590705.1 Thermoanaerobaculia bacterium | reverse complement strand
CCCGAAGTTGAAAACTTCGGCCACTCGTACGGCCCGGCGGATCAAGTGGCCAAAGTTTTCACCTTCGGGCTTCAGGGCGGCGGAGACTGGCGCTCTGTGACGCTAGAGAAATGGCCTTCGCGGTGGCACCTTTCAGCCCGACCGACGTGTCTGTGATGATGTGAAGCGGCACTTTCTTCATGAGAGCGCTGAATCGCCCTTTCCTTTGAAACGCCGTCAGGAACTTCCCGTCTCGAAAGACCTCCAGGTTCTTCGCCGCGATTCCACCTGCCACGAAAACACCTCCACGCGCCAGGACCTTCAAGGCCAGATTCCCCGCTTCAGCACCGTAGATGTCGATGAAGATCTCCCAGGTGCGGATAGCCCGCGAATCACCCTGGTCGCGCTTCGTGGCGATTTCAGAAGCATCGAGCCCGTCCACGCGGACTCCTTCGCGTACTGCCATGAACTGATAGATCGCTTCAATTCCATCGCCCGACAGCAAACGCTCGTAGCTCACGTGACCATACTGCGCGGCGAGGTGCTGCAACAGTTCAATCTGCAGCGAGTCGTTCGGGGCGAAGTCGCAATGACCACCTTCCGAGGCCACCACTCGATGGGAGTCGCCATCCAATATGATCGAGGCCTGCCCCAGCCCGGTACCAGCCCCGAGCACGGCCATCGTTCCGGACACCTCAGTTTCCCCCTCGTTGATGGTCAACAGCGAAGACGCAGCAAGCTGCGGAACGGCCACTGCGATCGCATGAAAATCGTTGATCAAAGAGACTCGGGCGATACCCAGATCTGTGACGAGCGAAGCCTCATCAGTTGACCACCCGAGGTTCGTCAGGTGTGCTGCGCCATCGGCAACGGGTCCTGCCACAGCAAAGCAGGCCGAGTCTGCAGGCGGTCGGCCCGACATGAACTCCCTGACCATTGCCTGCAGTGACGAGAACGAGGCGCTCTCCAGCCTGCCCTCCGCGAGTATTCGCTCTCCCCGCTCGGAAACCTCGGTGAGCTGCAGCAGGGTCTTGGTGCCACCCACATCGCCGGACAGCACCACCAGGCGATCGTCAGTGAATGAGCGCATGTGTCCCCCTGCTCTTCGGTACACTCTGGATGAACTGCCGAGGGAGCGGGCGAGCGCAGCTCGCCCCTACGCCGGACGCCCCATACACTTGTGACGTTCGTCGCCAGACTGTAGGGGCGCGTTGCGCGCGCCCGCTCCCCGGCGCCTTCATGTACGCGTTCAGAGGGAGCCCATTCATCTACGACAAAACCTCGGCGCCTGAAGCGGTGGAATCAACGCGATCATACCCAAACATCTCTCCAGGATAGGCCGCACGGTCGACGAAAAACCAACTCTCACCGTCCTCGGCGACGCGGCTCACGGGGAACACCTCACCAGCCCGCATGCGTGCCAGCACATCCCGTTTCGCCGAGCCGGTGACCATGAAGAGTTTGAGTCGGGCAGCTCTGAGATAAGGAAGCGAGAGCGACAGCCGCCAGGCATCGAGTCTCTCCACCCGAACCGCGAGCGCGATGGACTCTGTAATGTCGGGCCCATCGGTTTCTGGAAACAGTGACGCGGTGTGCCCGTCAGCGCCCATTCCCAGCAGGGCAATGTCGAGACCTTCAGGGGCGGCCGTGGAAAGCCTCGAAGCGAGATCATTCGCCGCGTGCACAGGAGAATCGAGAGTCGTGTCAAAGGAGAGGAAGCGGTGCGACTCGGGGATTCCGCCTGCAAAGAGCGATGCGCGAATCATGGCACTGTTGGAATCAGGGGCGTCAGGATCTGTCCAGCGCTCGTCTCCGGTAACCCATGTGACGGAACTCGAACGCAACGTCTCGCACGCCGGCTGCTGCCCGAGCAGCTCGTAGAGCGCCCGCGGTGTGGTGCCTCCGGCCAGAGAAATTGTGGCAATTCCAGCGCGCGCAATGCGGGACAACAGCAGATCGGAGAGGGCAGCGATCAGTTCGCGCTCGGATGGAAACACCCTGAAGTTCATTTCACACTCGCCAGTGCGGATGAGAACACCTGTTCGAGCACCTGTGGGAACAGCACCTCGCTTTCCACTCGACGAAGTTCCTGCGCCACCAGCAGAGCCGTGTCGTTGGGCTGAACGGGCGTGATCGACGTGCGACCCTCGAGATCCAGAGTGATCGCTCCGGTCGCAAAATCCTGACGCAGCGTCACCTTCCGGTTGGCAAGTTCGATAGTCACAGCAACCACGTCGCCCGCCTTCCCGCCCTGTCGCGTCTCAGGAACGATCACGCATTCGCTGTTACTCAACAGGCGGAACCATTCTCCGAGATACGACGCGCCAACCGAGTGACCGTAGAAATCGCCTGACGAGTACTCGACGGTGATCGTTCGCGCAGAACTGAGCTCCGCTTCAGGAATCGCGTCGAAGGCCCCGGCGATCGCGCGACGCCATCCGGTGAGTCGTATCCAACTCAGATCAGCGGGCTGCGTGCGCGTGACGATGCAGAAACGAGAAAACGATTCGAGGTCGGCCACACTATCGAAGGTCATCGAATCGACGACGATCCGATCTGCCGATTCGAGCAGCTGATGTGCGAGCGGATCCTCGGTCGGCAGCAGATCCGCCAGCCAGAGCAAAGCGACCGGGAGGTCTGGAAGCAGCAGTGCACTTACAATTGGCGCCAGCAGCGACCGTTGACGATCGTCGGCAGTCAGCACGATCTCTTCGGAGCAAAACCGTTCTCTGTCATCAGCGACACGACACTGCGCGCTGATGAAAGCCGAGACCGACTCCGCGGAATCACCGCCAGTACGAAGAACGATGCTTCGATGTGGGATGCGCGCGCTGAGTTCGCCCAGCATTTCCAGCTGCGCAATCTCCTGGGCGGCATTCTGTCCAGAGGTGTAGGTCACGATGGTCCAGTTGGCGGCCCGCGTCGCTGCCGCTTTTCCTTCGGGATCTCTGGCCCACAACGCAGAAAGTTGTTTCTCGAGCGCGGCGATGTCGACCGGCTGCTCACCGCCGCGAAAGACCTCATCGCGCTGCGTCAAGCGCGCCTCCAGTGCCTGCCTTTCTGCTGCATCAACAGATCGGCGGAAGCCGGGCCCCAGGTTCCGGCGTTGTAAGGTTCAGGCTCACCGGACGCGGCCCATGCTACGAGCAGCGGATCGAGCCAGGACCAGGCCGCCTCGACTTCGTCGCGTCGCGCAAAGAGTGTCGGATCCCCGAGCATGACATCGAGCAGAAGTCGCTCATACGCTTCGGGTGGCTCGGCACCGAAGGAGGTCGCGTAGCGAAACTCCATCGTCACCGGACTGGTCACGACGGACGGGCCGGGCACCTTCGAATTGAATTTCAGTGAGATGCCTTCATCCGGTTGAATTCTGATGGCCAGCACATTGTCCTGCATCGAGAAATCAGCCATCTGTCGAAAAAGCAGATGCGGAGCCGACCGGAAATGAATGGTGATGAACGTCGCTCGCTTGGGCATGCGCTTGGCCGCACGCAGGTAAAACGGAACGCCACCCCACCGCCAGTTGTCGATGTAGGCCTTCACCGCAGAGTAGGTCTCGACGCGCGAATCAGGTGCGACCTTTTCTTCTTCGCGATACCCTTTCACCTCTTCTCCGAGGATCGATCCTGCGCTGTACTGCCCGCGCACGGCCTGAATCTCCAGTCGCCCGGTATCGATTGCTCGAAGTGAGCGAAGAATCTTCACCTTCTCATCGCGAACCGCATTGGCATCGAACGTCGCCGGCGGTTCCATGGCCACCAGTGAGAGCAGTTGCAGCATGTGATTCTGCACGATGTCTCGAGTGATTCCCGATGACTCGAAATACGAGCCGCGGCCCTCTACACCGATTGATTCGGCGACGCTGATCTGCACGTGATCGATGTATTGCCGATTCCAGAATGGCTCGAAGATACTGTTGGCGAAACGCAGGACGAAAATGTTCTGAACAGTTTCCTTCCCGAGGTAGTGATCGATTCGGAAGACCTGCCGCTCGCGAAAGGTAGAGACGGCGGTGTGATTCAGTTCCTTCGCAGATGCCAGGTCATGCCCGAAAGGTTTCTCGATGATGACTCTGGTGAACGGACCGCCCTGCTCTGGATCGGTGACCATTCCGTGCGCTGCCAGTTGTGTGCAGATCGGAGAGAAAAATTGGGGAGGAACCGCAAGGTAGTAAAGCCGGCGTCCGCCCGTACCCTGCTGATCGATCGACAGGAGCTTCTCTTTCAATGTCAGGAAGCTGGCGGCATCGGTGAACTCGCCGCGCACATAGAAGAGCCGCGCGGCGAACGAATTCCACACAGACTCGTCGATAGGCAACACGCGCGCATGCTTGTCGAGTGCTTCGCGAATCGACAGGCGGAAGGCGTCGTCGGTGTAGTCGGCCCTGGCGAAACCGACGATGGCCTGCCCGGCGGGCAGGAGACCTTCCTGCGCGAGTGCGTAAAGCGCCGGCAGAAGCTTGCGATGGGTCAGATCACCAGATGCCCCGAAGATCACCAGCGCGGAGGAGAGAGGTGACTTCTGATCTTCCAGTCCCTGCCACAAAGGGTTAGGGCTGACTTCCGGATCGATGGTACTGGGAGTAGTCTCTTCCCTATCGGTCTGATCGCTCAAGTGCTCCGTCCCTTTGCGTTTCCGCCTTGAAGCGACTCTGACAATCTTTCCTGCATTCTCTCGCGCATCCTCGCGCCGATCTCGGAGCCATTCGTCGACCGATCCAGAGGGATACGACCGCCGGCCCGGGTGCCGTGACCACCACCCTGGCCGTGGCCGTCAAGAATTTCCTGCATCAGTGTTCCCGCCTCAGCTTCGATCACGTTGCTCCTGATCGAGAGATAAATGATGTCATCGAGTTCGCCACACACCAGTGACCAGTCTATTTCTTCCATACGAACGATCAGATCCGCGAACTCCGGGACAAAATCGGCGTCCGTCACATTTCCCAACCAGGCATATGCAAGACGCGCGTTGGTCTCGATGCCACCCAGTGCACGCGACAGCTGGTCATAGTATTCACGACGAAGACGTGGCCGGGCGATGGCTCCCAGTAGAGCCGGATCGGCAGATTCGAGTAGCGTCCGATAGGCCGCAACATCCTCGGCGGCCGTCTCCCCCGCGAGATCAGCGGTCTCCGACCTGATGCCGTAAAGCAGTGCCGTGGCCAGATCGCGCGGAATGGGAACTTCGGCCTCACGCAGATAGAGAGTGAGAATCGACGCCGACGCGCCGACTTCGTCTCGCACGTCGAAGAACCTGGCCGTCCTGGTGGTGCTCCTCAAAGGATGATGGTCGATCACGATGTCCACGTTGATGTCGTCAGGAAGCGTATTGTTCCCCGTGAATGGCTGAGCATCCACCAGCGCAAAGTGATGAAACTCGCTGTCAACCAGGGTATCGAGATGGACGACCGGCAGGTCGAGCTGCTCCATCATGGCGCGATTCTCAGCGCGGCCAATGACACCGGTGTAGGCCACGACCGGATCGAGACCGCGCCTTTCACGCAGCAGATGCGCAAGCGCGCAGGCACTGGCGAGCGAATCGGGGTCAGGATTGTCGTGCGTCATGATCAACAGCCGTCCCTCGTCGAGGGGCAGAGCGAGAAGGCGCTCCAGAGGAGTGGTCATGTGGCGCAATCTTAGACGAATGTCGCCACAGGGGATCACGAATGTGAGGTACATGATCGGGATCGCGATGAGCGCCGTAGGGGCGAGCTGCATCGCACTCATATCCGAGACCTGTGGAGCACAGGCAATCCTGCCTGTGACTGGACGCACTGAATTTCAAGGACGATTTTGTTCTGCGCAACTGCCATGACCCTCCTAACAGCGAGTCTCCGCGAAGGTGCAAAACATCATGCCGTGTTTCTTGAACTCGCTTTCCCGCGTCACAGGCAGGATTGCCTGTGCTCCACTCCTGGAGACGAGTTCGAGCGCTGGTTACAGTCCAGAGAGGCAAGTGGCTTGAGCGAGCCCGCGTGATAATCTCCCTGCGTCCCTTTCATACTGATCCTTCACTGAAGAAAACGAGGTTCACTAATGACCACTACTGCTCCCCGGGTCGCCATCATTCGCGGCCTCCGCACCCCATTCGCCAAAGCGGGAACGCTCTACGCCCAGCTCGACGCGCTCGACCTCGGCAAGATCGTAGTGACCGAGCTCCTGCAACGCGTGAACATAGCGCCTGAATCGGTGCAGGAAGTCATCTACGGAACGGTCATTCCATCGGTGAAGGCGCCAAACATCGCCAGGGAAATTGTTCTCGGAACGGGCATGCCCAAGAGCGTCCCGGGATTCAGCGTCTCACGCGCCTGCGCCTCTTCGAACCAGGCCATCACCTCTGCTGCGGACATGATCTTCCGAGGTTATGCAGACACAGTCATTGCCGGGGGAGCCGAGTCTCTGTCGAGCGTACCGATCCTCTTTTCAAGGAATTTCGCCGACGCCATCGTCTCCGCCAGCAAACAAAAAACCTTACCTGGAAAGTTAGGTTCGTTCACGAAACTGCGACCGAAAGATCTCACCCCCGAGGCGCCGGCACTGACCGAATCCACCACGGGACTCACCATGGGCGAATCGGCCGAGAAGATGGCCAAGGAAAACGGCATCACCCGCGAAGCGCAGGATCAGTTCGCCTGGCAGAGTCACGCCCGCGCTGCGCAGGCCACAGCGGACGGACGCTTCAAAGACGAAGTAATGACAGTGGTCGTACCGCCGCGCTTCGACAAAGTGGTGGACCGTGACAATCTGATTCGCGCCGAGACATCGGTGGAGGCTCTCGCTCAGCTCAAACCAGTCTTCGACCGCCGTTACGGAACCATCACCGCTGGCAACGCCTCCCCTCTCACCGACGGAGCCTCGGCCATCCTGCTCATGTCGGAGGAAAAAGCAAAGTCTCTTGGACTCACTCCCATTGGCTACATCAAGAGTTACGGGTACGCGTCACTTGATCCATTTGATCAGCTGCTGCAGGGGCCAGTCTTCGCACTTCCACTTGCGCTGGAGCGAGCGAAGCTCACGCTGAAAGACATCGACGTAATCGAGATGCATGAGGCCTTCGCCGCACAGGTGCTCTCGAACATTCAATGGATCGGATCGAACAAGATCGCGAAGGAAAAGCTGGGCCGCTCTGAAGCGCTCGGCGACATCGACCCCTCCACCATCAACCGCACAGGAGGCTCGATCGCCATCGGTCACCCGTTCGGCGCTACAGGGGCGCGCATCGTAACGACGGTCTGCAACGAGTTGAAGCGAAGTGGTAAACAATACGGCCTCGTCACCGTCTGCGCAGCAGGCGGTCAAGGCCACGCCATGGTGATCGAAAGAGAGTAATTCGCGAACGCGAGTTCCCTCTCCCGAGGGAGAGGGTGTCGCGAAGCGACGGGTGAGGGCATTCGCGCGAAGAAAGAGCGATCGACACCTGCGAACAAATGACGATTACAGCTTTTCGTCCGCACCGCTTCAGGCGCCCGTACACTGCGTCACATGACCGAACCAGATGAACCGACCGATCCACCAGAACCGATCTCACCCGAGGTCGAACCGGAAAACGAGCCGGAAGTGCCCATGACAGAGCCACCACCCTCTGAAGAAGAGCCCGATCCAACGGTGCACGTGTTCTCACTCGAAGCCCGAAGTAGATGAAAATCTTGCCCTGAGCACAGGCGGGACGTCCTTGCCGATTCGCGGCGATCTCAGAACTTGACGCCGACAGACAGGCGGAAGGTGCGCGCGAGCTGGTAGTCTCCTTCATTGTTCGGACGCCCGAATCCGGTGCCGCGCTGGAAGTGAGCCCCCATGGCCTGACATTGCGAAGCAGGCGTTCCCTGCGGGCACTCTTTAGGCGTCTCAGTGAATGGGTTGAAGCGCGCGAATGTCGTCGGCTCGTCCACTGCGGTTCTTACCTCGGTATCGAAGGACTCGACACCGAGTTCATTGAAGGCGTTGATCAACTCCGGCTGAACGAACAGCTCAACGCCCCGCGCGAGTTTCAAGCTGTAGTTGACCGCAAGATCGGTGCGGGTGATGTCCTCGGCCTTCACGCTTGCACGGCCGCCAAAGAAGTAACTCACCGTTGCCGGCGGATTGAGGTACCCCGGATTTGTCACATACGGCCGAGGATCAATTTCGCCGACTACTGACGAGCGCGTTCCGGAGTCGTAGTTCTGCAGCAGGCTGATGTTGAACTCTCCGACCGGAGTCGGAAAGTCGTACGAGGCGTAAACGCGTGCACGGTTTCGCTGATCCCCTGGGAGGTATCCGTTGGGGTAGTTCCAGCGTGCCTGCCGGTATTCCGGGTACTCGGCGGCAGCGCCTACGAGCGGTCCGCTACCGCTGTCCTCTCCGATGACGTTTCCGGTAAGGCGCGACCACGTGTAGTTGCCCCCGACGTTGAGTCGATTGAAGACACGATAACGAAACTGCGTCTGGACGCCCTCGTACTCACGGTCGTAAATCGCATTGTCACTCCGGATGTAAGACAAGTCGTACTGCGTACCGAACTGGTCGGAGACCCGGCCGTTCGACGTATTCCTGTACGAGGTATAGAAGTTGTCCCAGTTACGCAGCACGAGATCAGCACGCGCATATCCGCGGGCACCGAGCAAACCACCCACGCCGAAGGTGATCTCTTTCACCATCGGCGACTGAAGTCCCTCTAGGTCGAGGACGCTCTCGACTCCTGGCACCGACGGCGTCGTTCGAAATGGCCGGCGACCTGTGCCTCCATTGGCGAAGAACCATTCCATCACCATGCGAATGGCCTGATCGGTCGGAATGAGCTGACTGGTCGGAACATTCACGTCACCGTTGATGCTCGGTCCGCGGTAGTCCCACTGGAGACTGGCAGTCCGGCCAGCCGGATCGACGTCGTTGCCCGCTCCTTCTGCGAGGCGCCCTACAAAGTGGCTGTAGCTGGTATTGAAGATCAGACGTCCGTTCGCGAAAAGATCGTAATGTGCGGCAAGGCGGGGACTGATGGCCGAGTCGTCAGCGATGGTGAAGGTGTGATCGCCGCTCAGAGCGTCGTTTTTGTCGTAACGAGCACCAAGGTTGAAGTTCCAATGATCATTCAAATTCCAGCGGTCCTGCAGATAAATCGAGCGGGTCGTGTAATCCGAACCCTGACTCAGCGTAAAGATCGGCAGCCATGAGATGCGCGTCAGATTTCCGGTCGCCCCTCCCGGAAAACGAGGGAAGATCTGATTGCCGCGAACGATCGTGCTTGGTGCACTGATGCGGTAGTCACTCCCGTTCTGGTAGTTGTTGACCGCACGAACCTCGTTGAAGTCCTCGTAGCCGAGCCGCACTTCATGGCTTCCCGTTCGAGTCGTCGAGAGAAAGTAAGTCGCTTTGGCCGAGTACACCTCGATGTCGCGCTCTTCGCCTTCCGGCGTCTTTCTGAATGTTGGTGACCAGTAGCGTGTGCCGCGCGCGCGATCGGTAATCAACGTTCCCTTGATGATGTCGTAGTACGGTGACCCTGAGCCGACGAATGCAAAGTCTTTCTTCGAATACTGAGCCTCGACGAAAAACTTGTCCGTCAATACTCCGTTATAGTTCCCGACGAGAAACGTATTCGGTGTCTCGCGTGAGGGCACCAGACTGTCGAGGTCCATGATTCTCTGTCCGGTCTGATTCGTCTCACTCGCCGCGATGTCCATGTACGAAGCAACGAGCGTGTGCCTGTTAGCAATGGAGCCGGTCAGTTTTCCTTCGAGTCTCGTTTCCTCGGTGGTGTGCGGGTAGGTGATCGGCGTCAGCGGTGTTCCCACTGCGATCGGATTCCCGTTCGCATCCTGGTCACCTGCACGTGCGCGGCCCGGGACCGTCTGCCGGATATCTTCCATTTCCGCAAACCGGCCCGCTCCAAAAAACCAGAGGCGATCACGCAGAAAGGGACCGCCGATCGTGCCTTCGTACACAGGATTGATCGAATCTTCCTGGTTTGCAGTGAAGGGAGTCGCAGCTGTCCATCTCTCGTTGGTCAGGTTCGTGCGCAAACTCCCGCTAATGTCATTGCCGCCTGACTTGGTGATCGCGCTGACGACTCCACCCGTAAAGTGTCCGAACTCGGCCGGAACACCGCCCGTGATCACAGTGGTCTCCTGAATCGCGTCCTCGATGAAAAGACTGTGCGGCTGACCGCGCAGGTTCTCATTGACGATTGCGCCGTTCACCATGAAGACATTGTCGAATGACATGGCTCCCGAGATGATGATGTTTCCCCCCGGGCCATTCGAGTTCACGCCTGGCGCAAGTAGCGTCACCGCGGC
>JBKJUK010000210.1:0-5069 GCA_046590705.1 Thermoanaerobaculia bacterium | reverse complement strand
CAAGCAGGTTGTGCGGGCGACGAGTCTCCCGGTCGATCCGACCGCGGTCGGCGCTGGTCTGTAATTCGAGAACCGTAACACTGCCTCATGAATCGGCGGGCTCTTCTGAGTCCGCCGATTTTTTTTTTCTCGATGGTGGCGTCTGCAAATCCCCGCAGTAATTGCCTTCCTGCTGCATCGGCCTCTTCCCATGCGAGTTTGAGAAGGCGCACGTGTTGGGCGTCGTCAGCCTGCCCTGCGGGAAGGGTAAAGCCTTCGAACGGTTGCTCGTCGCTCATCGTCTCCGTCCTGCGCCACTGTCCGCCTCGCAAAACGAAGGAGACGAATCCGAGCTTTCTGGAAATGAGTGCGTCGCCGAGTTCATGAAGGTGAGCACCGAGGTCGGTTGGCTCGGGATTCCCGCGGGCGTTGGCTTCTCGGGCGTCGTAGAGTTGCAGATCGAACTCCGCGATGGCTCGGTTCAATGGCTCCCTGACCTTCGAATCCGGTTCAGGAAACCTTACCCGTGAATGCCAGACCACCTGCCGCAACTGATCACTCAGCAAAGACTGCAGCTCCGTCGCGACCACCTGGATCTCGAGGTTGATGACCTGATCGTACCAGTCGAACCTGAGGCGCGAACCGGTCGTCGCGAGGGGAGGCGAGGGGTGTTCGATCACGGCGCCCGCATGATCGAGGTCGAGCACGGCCACGACTCTCTCTCCAATCTTCGCCGGAAGTGGAAGGACAAGTCGATGTCGTGGTGAATTTTCGTCGTGCATAAAAGTACTCGATTAGGAAGATCGAATAGCAGTGCGCTTAACTAGATTGATATCGGTTTCCGAAGGTTCGAGGGAGAGTACGCTACAACGCTGATCTCCACGAGGAAGCCATGCAAACCGGCGCCCACCGTGGTTCTGGTCGGATAAGGTGGAGCGAAAATTTCCCGGTAGGCAGCGTCGAAAACCTGCCAGTCATTGATGTCGGCAAGGTAGGCCGTGACCGAGACCACATCCTGCAGTCCTGCTCCCGCTGCTTCCAACACCAGTCTCACGTTGCGCAGCGTCTCCAGAGTCTGGGTCCGTACGTCGGCACCTTTCAGTTCACCGGATTCGAGATCGCGAGGAACCTGCCCCGAGATATAAAGGAAGTCGCCAGCGCGGATCGCTCTCGAGTAGGCACCGGCCGGATCAGGGAGCGAGTCGGCTGCTGATTGCCACTGAGGTTCGCCATCTTTCTCTTCGCTCAAATTACCTCCAACGCCGCAGCCATGTCGCTCAGGCTCCATCAGCATAGTGTATCGCGTGGGGCGCGATGCAATTCGGAGCGAGGTCGGAGCGTGGTCGGGCTTCGAACGAGAGCAGCGCGCCACAGGCAGGATTGCCTGTGCTCACATGACTCGAATATGAGTTCGAGAGCGGGACGAAGTCCAGCGCGAGCGGCACACGCGCACCGGAAATGAGAGCGTGATCAAACGGGGTCAGATGCGAGGCGGAGCGAGGTCGGATGGTGAGGCGTGGCCCAAGCCACGTTGAAACCGGCCGGCCGACGCGACAACGAAGCAGATGGCCTCGTTTCATCACGCGGCTCAGTTACCACGACGCGACAACGAAGCAGATGGCCCCGTTTCATCACGCGGCCTACCGAGCGACACGGCGGCGCGGGCGCGAGAGCGACTTGAGCAGATGCTCACGGGCCGTTGAGAGCTGCTCTGGAACGTAGGTTGCGCCGGCCGCGGTTGCGGCTTCTTTTTGGTTTGCGAACCCTGAGCCTCCGGCAATGATGAAGAGTTCGGGAAACTTGCGCGACAGCAATTCGAGCAGAGCAAGCCCTTCATTCAGCCGTTCCGGATTCGAGCAGGAAATGAACGACGCCTGCGGCGCCACCTCATTCAGGTACTCGACGATTTCTTCAGGAGACAGATCGGTGAAGTAGTCGGCAACGAATCCTTCGGCGCGTAGTAGCTGCGTCAACATGAGCGTGCCCAGCGACAACCGCTGTCCGGCCACTGAGACCGCAACAATGCGCTGCCACGGTTCGCCAACAGCCGAGTTGTGGTCTCCGAGCCGGATGATTGATTCACGAATGACATCCTTGATGAAGTGATCGTTGGCGTTCGTGATCCGCTTCCGTGTCAGTTCTTCGGTGGAAAAATTGAGCGTGGGTACCAGCAGGTCTTCGAAGGCGCGCTCCATCGAATGATCTTCGGCGTAACGGTCGACGATGGCGATCGCGCCTACACGGTCGCGGAGCAGCAGCCTGTTATAGAAGGTCAGGTAATCCTCGAGAGTGGTCTCCGTTCCGAAAAGTATCGAGAACACGCGAAGGGCCGGGATGAACTCACCCGCGACGTTCAGACAAACCGTGATCGGAGTGGCCAACAACAGACCGACCGGTCCCCAGAGCCATCCCCAGAAGATTGCTGCGACCAGCAACGCAATCGGTGACACCCCTACGCGATGTCCGACCACCAGCGGCTCGATGAAGCCGCCCAGAAACTGATCGACGACAAGGAACAGTCCCAGTACTGCGATCGGCACCCACCAGTCAGGAAAGGCAGCGAAGGCCATGAAGGTCGGACCCGCTGCGCTGATCACCGCGCCGATGTAGGGAACGAATCGCAGAAGGGCAGCAAGAATCGCCCAGAGCAGTGCGTGAGGAACGTTCAGCAGCGCCAGTCCGATGCCGATGAGCACACCAAACCCGAGGTTGAGCAGAGCCACTGTGAAGATGTACTGGCTGATCCTGTGACCGGTCTCCCCTATGGCCTGTGTGGTCACGGTCAGATGTGCCCGACCGGCGAGTCTGAGTAGCTTGTCGCGCAGTTTTTCGCGGTCCTGCAGAAGAAAGAAGACCAGCACGATTACGAGGAATGCTGAAGCGGTGAACTCGACGGTCGGACCGTACTTTTCGTACCGCTCGAAGAGAGTCTTCTTCTCCGGGATGACCCGAACCGCCATGTCCGGCCGTTCGCTCTTGTCTCCGCTCGAAGCGATCCTCTCCAGGGTCTTTTCAACAGCGGCGAACGAGCTGCCTGACCGTGCATTGAAGGTACGTAACTTACGTTCTATGTTGCCGCTGTACGAGGCCACTTCTGAAGCCAGTGAGCGTGCCTGGAGAACCAGGGACCAGGCGCCGTAGGTAATGGCAGCAACGGCCAGACCGACCGAGAGCGCAATTGCGCCGGCCCGCCGAAGAAAGGTCTTTTCCAGTACCGACACGATGGGCCGGAGCAGAAAAGCCAGCAGGATCGCCAGTGCCACCGGAATGACCACCGGTTTGGCTACATAGAGAATGACGATGACGACGATCGAGCCGCTGACAATCCTGGCGGAGGTACCTCGTCGATCCGTGTCGCGCCGGTCCGAAGGAGAAGCAGGAACAGTTTCCTCGAGGCCGCCGACTGGTTCCTCCGTCGGTTCCTCAACTGGCAGCGGTGGATCGACGCTCATACGAACTCAGTGTACGGCAGAGCATCAATCACGCTGAACGCGACGATCTCGTCTAAGCGATCTGTTCCGCGTTTTCCTCGTGACTCTAACCCTTGCTCAGGCCGTGGGGACATGCGGCTCCGCGGTCATGGCCTCTGGTGCCGGGCCCGACGACTTCGCGGCTCCCGGAGTCCAGCGCAATATCGGCTGTCTCGCTGCCCGCGCCTCATCGAGGCGTCCCACCGGGGTGGTATGCGGCGCGCCCTTCACGATCTCGGGCGTCTCCTCTGATTCCTTCGCGATCGCCAGCATGGCTTCGATGAAGGCGTCGATCTCTTCCTTCGGCTCGCTCTCGGTCGGCTCGATCATCAACGCGCCGGAAACGATCAGCGGAAAATAAATGGTCGGCGGGTGAAAACCGAAGTCCATCAAACGCTTGGCGATATCGAGCGTGTGTACATCGAATCTGGTCTGATGCTTGTCACTGAAGACGACCTCGTGCAGCGAAGGCGCGTCGTAGGGAAGATGGTAGGCGTGCTTCAGACGGGCGCGGATGTAGTTCGCGTTGAGTACCGCGATTTCGGCCATGCGCCGCAATCCCGATCCACCCATGGACCGAATGTAGGTGAGTGCTCGCACCAGAACGCCAAAGTTGCCGTAGTACGCGCGAACACGACCGATCGAGTCGGCACGGTTGTAGTCCAGGAAGAAGCGGCCGTCCTCGTTCTTTTCCACAGTCGGAGTGGGAAGGAACGGGATCAAGCGCTCGGCAACGCCGACCGGACCTGCGCCGGGACCGCCGCCGCCGTGCGGAGTCGAGAAGGTCTTGTGAAGATTCGAGTGGATCACGTCGATGCCCATGTCGCCGGGACGCGCCACACCGACAAAAGAGTTGAGGTTCGCTCCGTCACAGTAGAGGTAAGCGCCCTTGCGATGCAGGATGTCGGCAATCTGCGTGATCTGATCTTCGAAAACCCCGAGGGTGTTCGGTACGGTGATCATCAGCGCGGCGGTGTCGTCAGTGACTGAGCGCTCCAGAAGATCGAGGTCGAGCGTCCCGCGACTGTTGGACTTGAGTTCCTTCACGTCGTAGCCCGCGAAGTTCGCCGAGGCGGGGTTAGTACCGTGCGCAGAGTCGGGGATCAGCACGTGCTTGCGCGCGTTTCCTTCTTTCGAGAGCGCAGCATGCACCATCAGGATTCCGGTGAGTTCACCGTGCGCACCGGCCACGGGCTGAAGGGTGACTCGAGGAAGTCCAAAGATCTCTTTCAGACTCTGTTCGAGCTCCCAAAGAAGCTCGAGGTTTCCCTGCACCTGGGACTCTTCCTGCATGGGATGCGTCCAGGCGAAACCGGCGGTACGAGCGATCTCCTCGTTGATGCGCGGGTTGTGTTTCATGGTGCAGGAACCGAGCGGGTACATACCTGCATCGATGGAAAAGTTCATCTTCGAGAGCCGCGTGAAATGCCGGATCACATCAACCTCGGAGACCTCGCACTCCCCTTCGATCTCGTCGCGTTTCAGCGAGCCCGGAAGCAGCGTTTCGAGATCGACGTCGGGCACATCAAGTTCGGGAAGCATGTAACCGCGACGTCCTTCTCGACTGTGCTCGAAAATTACTCCGCTCCTCTGGTTGGCCTTGCCGAATCCGTCGGCCTG
>JBKJUK010000206.1:0-25771 GCA_046590705.1 Thermoanaerobaculia bacterium | reverse complement strand
GGGATGAGCGTTTCTACTCGGCCATTGTCCGCGATGTCTCGGACCGCAAGATCGTGGAAGAGGCGCTTCGCAGTTCGGAAGAGCAGCTTCGCACCATGTTCAATCTCTCGCCAATCGGTATTTTTCGCACGACTCCTGAAGGCCGACTTCTGGCGGTGAACGCTTCCTTCGCATCAATCCTCGGCTACTCATCTCCCGAGGAACTGGTCGCGACACGAACGGCCCACGACCTCTACTTCAATCCCGCAGAACGTGAAGGTCTGCAGGCCAAGTACTCCGATGGAAAGATCATGGATGGGGTGCAGGTTCGTCTGAGACGACGTGACGGCGCCGCCGTATGGACCGAGATCTCCGGTCATCTCCGGCAGAACCTCGGAGGATCCTGGCAGTACGAAGGATTCGTCCGCGATGTCAGTGAGCGACGACGCGCGGAACAGAGTCAGCGAACCCTGGTCATGCAGATGGAACTCGAACATCAGCGCCTCGACAATCTCATTGCGACTCTTCCGGGTGTGGTCTGGGAAGTATCGGTTGCCGACGGCTTCCAGGGCGATTCAGGTTTCATTTCAGACTACGTCCACCAATTGATCGGTTGGACACCTGCGGAGCTGAAGGATTCCGGTCGCTCATGGTTCGACCTGATTCATCCGGAAGATGAACGACGAGTCCGTGACGAGGCAAGCGAGGTGTTATCGATCGACCGGGTGGGCACGAGCCGGTACCGGATTCTTCATCGTGATGGGCGGCTGGTGTGGCTCGAGACGCAGATGGTGGCCGTACGCGACTCGCAGGGAATGCCGGTAGGTCTTCGCGGCGTGAGTATCGATATCACGCAGACCTTACTGCTGGAGACGCAGCTCGAGCGGGTCAGCAGGCTGAGTAGCCTCGGGCAACTCGCAGCAACGGTCGCTCACGAATTCAACAACGTCCTGAAAGGCATTCATCCCTTCGTGGACCTTCTCGAGCAGAAGTACGGCGACGATCCTTCGCTGGCGGCCATCGCTCAGCAGGTTGGACAGTCCGTGGCCAGGGGTCAGAAGATTGCGGAAGGAATTCTGCGATTCACGCTGCCAGCCGAGCCGCTGCTGGAGCGGCAATCGACGTCGGACCTGTTACGGACGGCACTGAACGAGATGCAGCCGCTTCTCGGCGCAAACATCGAGATCGTCTCGCAACTCGACGATGCAGCGGTGATCAATGGCGACGCTGTGCAGCTTCATCAGATTCTCACGAACGTGATACTCAACGCGCGCGACGCCATCCGTGAGAGAGGGACGATTACGGTCACCTCAGAGATGGCAGGCAAGGGTCGGACGTTCGAATTCGGCGCAATCCCGGATGATGGCGAGTACGTTTACATCCGGATCGCTGACAACGGTGCAGGCATTGCGTCCTCTGATCTGCCGCACATTTTCGAACCCCTCTTCACGACGAAGAAGCGAGGGACCGGGCTCGGGTTGGCCGTCGCGCATCAGTTGGTGACGCGGCACAAGGGTTTCATCTTTGCCGAGAGCGAGCCGGAAGCGGGTTCCACCTTCCATCTCTTCTTCCCGGTCGCTGCTGGCGCGCCTTCACCGGAACAGCCGACGGCGGTGCCGACTCCCGGCGCAATTCGACGTGTGCTCCTGGTCGAAGACGACGACGCCGTGGCCGAGGGAATCGCGCTGCTGCTCGAGTGCGAAAACATCGAGGCCACCATCGTAGATCGTGGTCGTAAAGCGATGCCCGCGCTGGAGGAAAGTCTGCCCGATGCTGTGATCCTCGATATCGGACTGCCCGACATCGACGGGACTCAGGTGTACATCCAGATCGCAAAAAGATACCCCGATCTGCCGGTGATTTTCTCCACGGGTCATGGAGATGCCAGCCAACTGGAGCAGTACCTGGCACGCCCGAACGTCGGTTTCATGCTCAAGCCGTACGACATCGACACCCTGCTCAAGTCACTTCGCGACGTCACCGGCCCAAAGTAGGCAACTACCATTGCTCCTCCTTCATTGATCGCCGGCGAGTTCGAGACCAGGGGGCGCGCTTCGTGCTGAAATCACCATCACGCTCACTACGCCGGCCATGGTCAGAAGGCTTCCGATCGCGCCGAGCAGGGTGATGGTCTCGCCTAGCCAGATTGCACCGAAGAGCATCGAAGAGATGACCGCCAGCTGTGAGAACACCCCGACCGTCAACGTGTCGACCCAACGGAGCGCCGAAGTCATGAGCAGTTGTGCCCCGACCGCGAAGACGCCGACCAGGACGAGAAGGCTCCAGTCTCGAGCACTTGGAACGCGCCACTGAGCGAGCGCAAAAGGAGCTGTGGCCAGCAGGCCGAAGATCGAGAAGCTGGCAAAGATTGCCCACGATCCTTCTGTGCGACGGGCGACTCGTATGGCCGTCACCGCGACGCCGGACAGCACTGCTGAACAGAGTACGACCGCTTCCCAGCCACCGAAACCAAACAGATCACCGGGCGATGAATGCGAGCGAACGACAAGCACGACACCGCTGAAGGCCACCAGCAACGGAAGCAACGTGGCGGTCCTGATTCGTTCACCGATGAAGATGGCCGCGCAGATTCCGCTGAAGAGTGGAGCCGTGTAGTTAAGAAGTGTGGCCAGTCCAACGGGGATGTGTTCGATACCCATGAAATAGAGCAGCACCGCCAGGCCACCGAAGAACCCGCGATAGAAGAGCAGGTCGATTCGTTTGAAGTTCCAGGCGCTTCGCCGAAACTGCGGGATCAGTACGACGGGAGACAGCTGAAAGACGAAGCGGATGGCCGCGACCTGTGCGCCTGAGAGATTGTGGGTGGCAAGTTTCGCGCAGACGGCCATCCCACCGAAGAGCAGCGAAGAGCAGACCAGCATCAACATGGCTCGTCGAACGTGCGATGGGTTGGCGTGATTCTGGTCAGCAGATATTTTCAACTTCGATCGCGATCATAACGTCTGCTCCTGATGAACGCAGCTTCTGATGAACGCAGAAGGCAGAACGCAGAACGATGAAGTAAGTAAGTGAGTCAAATGCCTAAACAGGATTTCTTCTCGCGTTCCTACTCTTTCAGGCTGGCGCATCCTGATTACTTGAAAAGCGGCTCGCGAAGTTGACTCATTTTCTTACTTCATCGTTCTGCGTTCATCAGCCCCCGTCCCTGCTCGACCTGATGTACTGTAAAGGCTTCATACCCGCAAGGAGAATAGCCCATGGCTCGTCCCGTCCTCCGCACCACGCTTCGCGCCGCTGCCCTGATAGCTGCGCTGCTCGCAGGCGTCGCCCCCGCCGTAGCGACCCCGCCCGCCGCCGCGCCCACCGCGCAGAAAAAACAGCTCGACAAACTGGCCGCCGCCTTTCATCAAGCGCGCGCCAACTACGATCCGTTGCTGTTCGCTACCGCCAATGGCGACCCGCGCTACAACGGCCAGCTGGGCCTGAAAATCTCGCCGCAACGTCGGGCCGCGCAATTTGCCCTGTACCGCAAGATGCAAAAACAGCTGGCAGGCATCGCCCGCACGCGCCTGACGGAGAAGGACGCGCTGACCCATGACCTGCTGGCGTACGAGTTGGACTCGGTACTTTCTCTGTCGACATTCCCCGACCACTTGTTGCCGCTTGATCATTTCGATCACGTACCCGGCACCCTGGCCAATTACGCCAGCGGCACCGGTTCGCAGCCGCTTGCAACTGTCAGGCAACAGCAGGAGTACATCAGCCGCCTGAACCAGCTGCCGGCCTGGATCGACCAGGCCATCGTCAACATGCGGGTTGGCGTCAAGCAGGGGATCGTGCAACCCAGGTCCATCATCGAAGCGATGATTCCGCAGTTCAAGCAGCTGACGAGCAGCACGCCCGAAGCCAGCATTTACTACTCGCCTGTGAAACATTTTCCAGCCTCATTCTCAGCGGCAGACAAGGCTCGGCTCACCAGCTCTTACCACGACACGGTGGTCAAGCTGATGCCTGCGCTCGATCGCCTTGCGCGTTACCTCGAGACCGAATACCTGCCGGCCGGACGCACGACCAGCGGCTGGGGCGCGCTGCCTAATGGCGCGGCCTGGTACCAGGCCCAGGTCAACGACCGCACCACGCTGAAACTAACGCCCGGCCAGATCCACGAACAGGGCTTGAAGGAAGTTGCGCGCATCCAGAAGCAGTGGGTAACGCTGGGTCCAAAACTTGGTTACACAGGTCCGGCCAGCGAACTTCCGCAGTGGGTAACGGCACAAAAGAAATTCAAGTCCTTCACCACCGAAAAGGAAGTGCTGGATGCCTATCTGGCGATCGACGCCAGAGTGAAAACCAAACTGCCGGCCATGTTCACGCTGCTGCCGAAAGCGCAGATCGAATTGCAGCTCGAACCTGAACTCACACGCGACAGCGCATCGGATCACTACACGCCGCCCGCAGCGGACGGCTCGCACCCAGGCGTGTTCTGGGCTGTTGTCCATGACCCGAAAGATTACAGTCGCACTGGAATGGTCACGCTCTTTCTGCACGAAGGCCAGCCTGGGCATCACCTTCATGCGGCCTTGCTCAAGGAAATGGACCTGCCCGACTTCCGCAAGTTCTCCACCGAGAACCCGAACTCCGCCGCATTCACCGAGGGCTGGGCGCTTTACTCGGAGACGCTGGGACAGGAGATGGGTTTCTACGACGATCCGGAAGCATACTTCGGTCACCTGAACGCGGAACTGATGCGGGCCGTGCGGCTGGTCGTGGACACCGGGCTGCACGCGAAAGGCTGGACCCGTGGAGAGGCAATTGCTTACATGGCCAGTGCGCTGGGCTGGAGTGATGCGCGCGCTAAGAATCAGATCGAGCGCTACATGGTTTGGCCGGCGCAGGCGCTGGCCTACAAGACCGGTTCGCTGAAAATCCTGGAGCTGCGCGAGCGCGCGAAGAAGGTACTTGGCGACAAATTCTCGCTGCCGAAATTCCATGAGGTAGTGATCGGCGATGGCACGCTGCCGCTGTCGATACTCGAAGCGCGCGTGGATCGCTGGATCGCGAGCGCAAGGTGAGAGAGGCGGCCGGGGTCTGGGGGCCGGGGGCCGGAGTGGAGGCTGATGAACGCAGAACGCAGAACGCAGAACGATGAAGTAAGAATAGAGTCAGAGTAGGCGCTCGAATGGACTTTTGCGCGTCACAGGCAGGATTGCCTGTGCTCCACACGCACGGATATGAGATCGAGAGCGGGACGAAGTCCAGCGCGAGCGGCGAACCGCGCACCCGAAATGAGAGCGTGATCAAACGGGGTCAGATGGGAGGCGGAGCGAGGTCGGACGGTGAGGCGTGGCCCAAGCCACGTTGAAACCGGCCGGGCCGACGCGACAACGAAGCAGATGGCCCCGTTTCATCACGCGACTTCGAAGTCCGACTACTTCATCCATTCGTAGACTTTGTAGTGCTCTCCATTCATACCTAAACGTGTGTACACGTTCTGCGCAGACTCGTTGGTGCGGTCGACGTAGAGGCGGATTCCGCGAATCCTGTCATCCAGACTCACACGCTGTTTCACGAAAGTGTAGAGTCCAGCGTAAATCTTCTGCCGGCGCGACGCCGGATCCACGTACACACTCTGGATCCACCACACCTGTCCGTTGCGCCAGTCGCTCCATTCGTACGTAATCATCAGGGATGCCACGACCCTGGTACCGTCATCGGCCACGAAGTATCGACCCAGCTCAGGGTTCGCGAACACTGCTGCAACGCCTGCCGCACAAGTCAGGGGATTCAAGGCAATTCCTTCGGTTTCCTCTGCCATTGCAATCTGAAATTGGACGATTCTGTCCGCGTCATCCGGCGATGCTTCCCGGTAAGAAATCGTGGCCGCACTTTCCTTCGCTTCGTTGTTCATCTGATTCTCCGTCCGCGCAAATTACATCGATCATCCCAGGCTTCTCTGATCTTCAAGCAACACAGAGCGCAGGTGTGGCACAGGCAATCCTGCCTGTGACGGGACCCCTGAAATTCACAGCGCGATACTGTTCGCCTCAAAGGAGCCTGCCTCTACCCTGGCCCCCAACCCCCGGCCGCTCTTTCCCAACACACTACATACGGCGCCCCTGCGCCAGAAGGATCGCGTTCACCTGACGTACCAGGGCTTCCAACTCGGCCGGGTCGAGTGCCTGCTCTTTATCCGAGAGCGCTTCCTCGGGCCGCGGATGTGCCTCGATCATCAGGCCGTCCGCACCCGCGGCCACTGCCGCAAGTGCCAGCGGAAGCACCAGATCCTTCCGTCCCGCGGCGTGTGACGGATCGACGATCACTGGAAGGTTCGTGCGTGCTTTCAACAATGGGACCGCAGCGACATCGAGAGTATTGCGCGTGGAGCGCTCGAAGGTGCGGATGCCGCGCTCACAGAGTACGACCTGCTGATTGCCACCTGCCAGAATGTACTCGGTGGCATCGAGCAGTTCTTCAATGGTGGCGCTCATCCCTCGCTTGAGCAGTACAGGAATCTTCATCCGTCCCAGCTCTTTCAACAGCTCGAAGTTCTGCATATTACGGGCGCCGACCTGAATCATGGCTGCCTTCTCTGCGACAGCAGCGAGGTGGCGGACATCGAGCACTTCCGTGACGACCGGCAGGCCATTGGCAGCGCCCGCAGCGGAAAGAATCGTCGCGCCGTCGAGTCCCAGTCCCTGGAACGAGTAGGGCGATGTCCGCGGTTTGAACGCACCTCCTCGAAGAATGCGTGCACCGCATTGTGCTGCCATCGCGGCAGAGTCCTGGATCTGCTGTTCGCTCTCAACTGCGCAGGGGCCCGCGATCAGAACGAATCGATCCCCACCGATGGCTACATCGCCGACATGCACGACGGTTGGACCATTCTCTTTCGAGGTGACCAGTCTGTTGTCGGTTCTGGTCGGATTGGCGATCGGTGCGGGCAGGGTAGCCGGCTGTGCAGCGACCGGCGCTTCCTCGGCCGCTCGCGAAGTCCGATTGGGATAACTCCCGAGGATTCGCAGATTCTCGGTCTCATCACCCATTTCGATCAGTGCAGCTGCGGTGCGTACGTCGTCACGGTGGCCGTCGAAATCAATGGTGAAGAGATAATCCCAGGGCGGCACAGGACGGGTGCCGATACGAGAAACGTTGATTCCTTTCGAGGCCAGAATCTGCAGGCAGCGGGCAAGCGCTCCAGGCCGATTCTGCAGTGTCATCAGCACAGAAGTTTTCGATAGCAGTGGTCGGTCGGCACTGCGTGCGGCTCGCGGATCGTTTTCCCGCGCGACGAGCAGGAAGCGCGTGAAGTTGTGCAGCTGGTCTTCGACGTCACGTTCGAGGATCTCGAGTCCATGTGCTTCCGCCGCAACAGGGGAGCAGAGTGCTGCCAGCGAGTGATCGCCCTCGCTCCTCACCAGTGCAGCAGCGGCAGCCGTGTCGTAGCAGACCTGCGGCTCCAGTCCGCGTTCGAGCAGACGCTGGCGACACTGCTGCAGGGCAACGGGATGGCTCGCGATGCGTCGCAGGTCTTCCATCTTCGTGCCTGGGAGAACGGCGATGCAGTGGCGGATGCGGAGCAATTCCTCGTCGAGAATCGTGAGTGAGCGGGTGTAGAGAAGTGAAGCAACTTCCTCGATGCTGCCAACGATTGTGTTTTCGACCGGCAGCATGGCGCAGTCGATCTCGCCCCTCTCGAGCGCGTCGGCACAGTCAGCGAACGTGCGATAGCCTTTCCGTGTCACGGATTGGCCTTCGATCCGATTGCGTGTGGCCTGCTCGCTCCAGGCACCTGGTTCGCCCTGGTAGCCTACGCGCTCGACCCACTCCTGATAGGCCGGCGCGGCCTGTCGGTCAATCTCCTGAAGGCGCCTCGAGTGGCTCATGACTTCCTTCAGAAGTCTGGTCGTCAACACGGCTGCAACGCCTTCGTCGGCCGCGTTTGCCGACCACTGGGTGGTGACCTCGCTCTCACGAGCGCGGTCGATCACCGGTTGATGGTCGTCTCCTTTTTCAGCGCCGATCTGCCGCACGAGTGACATGCGATCCGCCACCACTCTCATCAGTTCTCGATCGAGTTCGTCGATCCGTTGACGCATACCGCTCAATTTCTTTTCCATGATTCCCCCTGTCGTGCACCCGACCGTTTGCGAGGCGAGGGAAAATGAAAAAGCCCATCGCCGCTCTCGCGGGATGGGCTGCACGGTGTCTTTGTCAGTGATTACCGATGTGCAGTCGTTCCCGCGCTGGTGCCGATATACGTAAATCGGCCATAGCCACAGCAAGTGCTGCGGTATGAGTAAGCGGCCGGGGAAAGATGCGTCATCGAGAGCAAGTTTAGACCTGTACTGGAGCTTCGTCAAAGGAATTTGCGATGAAGGGACGGGGGCCGGGGTCAGGGGGCCGGAGTAGATGCAAGTACAGCCAGGAGAACCGCTAGCGGCGGTTGCTTTTTTGCCTTTACCCCGGCCCCCGGCCCCCTGACCCCGGCTCGCATCTCTGCAACTTTTCGGGCTGCGCAACGAATACTCACTCAGCAAGAGTCGAGGTGGTCCGATGAACGTTTCCAGCAAAAAGAAAAAAGTATTCACACTCCTGGCGGTTGTGGTGTTGATCGTGATCGTAGCGGTTGCCGCGACGAGAAACAGGAAGAAAACGGAGCAAAAGCTCGACATTCGCTCTGAAAAAGCAGAGCTGGGAGACGTTCAGGTCAAGGTCACCGAAGTAGGTACAGTCGAGCCGGAGGTCAAAGTCGACGTGAAGTCGGCCGTTTCCGGCAAGGTCGTCAGCATCTTCGTCCGCGACGGCGACTCGGTAAGGAAAGGCCAGCTCCTTGCGCGAGTCGAGCCTGATCTGAATCAGGCTCAGGCGCTCTCTCAGACGAAAAACTCTCTGCGCGCAGCGGAGATCTCCTATCAGCAGGCCAGTAAGGACTACGCGTCGGACAAACAACTATTTACTCAGGGACTGCTAGCACCGAATCGGCAGCGAGAGAGTGAGACTAAATTTCTGTCTGCCAGGCAGGAGTTCCAGTCGGCACGCGAGAAATATCAGCTGGTCGAACAGAGCGGGATTCCAATCGGTCAATCCGGCAGGAACTTTCAGGGCTCCAACGTAAGTGCACCGATGAGTGGTGTCGTTCTCACCAGGAACGTCGAGATCGGCGAGACCGTCACCTCGGGCGTCTCATCCTTCAACGCAGGTACGGTGCTTTTCTCGGTAGCCGATGTTTCGTCGATGATCGTAAAGGCTGGCGTGAACGAAGTCGATATCGGAAAGATCCACGTCGGTCAGCCAGTCAAGGTGACCCTCGACGCTTACGCGAAAGCAACGTTCCCTGGACGTATCGCCCGAATCGCACCGGCTGTGCGGATCGACGAAAAGGTTCGCGTCTTCGATGTCGAAATCAGACTCGACAGTCAGGGCAAGGAACTTCGCTCGGGGATGACTGCCAACATCGACGTGCTCGGTGAGAAGAAAACGAAAGTCCTTACGGTGCCAGTTGAATCGGTCTTCCAGCGCGACGATCTCGAAGTCGTCTACGTGAAGAAAACTCTCACCGACGAACAGTTCGAAGCGGCACAGAAATCGAAATCGAAGAATGGCAAGAACGACAAAGAAGGCTGGAAGAACTTCTTCGAGCGCAAGACCGTCGTCAGCGGACTCTCCGATAACTCGAAGGTCGAGATTCTGAGCGGGCTGAAAGTCGGTGAGGAAGTGGCGCTCGAGGATCCGACTCTGCCTGCTGAAAAGAAGGAAGAAGAGGAAGACTAGTAGTCCTGATGAACGCAGAACGCAGAGCGCCGAGCGCAGAACGATGAAAGTGACGGGATGGACGCGTAGCAACGCGGCCGCAACTTCACGGTGGATGAACCAAGCAAAAGCCTTGTACCAATTCCGATGTTACGAAGGTCGGAGGAATTTCACATGAGCAGCGCAGCACTCTTATTGACGGAACGAAGCGTGATCGACAGAGATGAGAAGATCGAGACGAAGGTCGAGGTGAAGTCGGGTGAACTGATTTCGCTTCAGGACATTCGGAAGATCTACGACTCCGGCGAAAATGCCGTCGAAGCGCTGCGCGGTGTGAGCTGCTCAATCGATCGCGGCGAGTTCGTCTCCATCATCGGACCGTCTGGTTCCGGTAAATCCACCCTCATGCACATCATCGGATGCCTCGATACACCTACCTCCGGTTCTTACCTTCTTGACGGGATCGATGTGGCTGGTATGAGTTCTGGCGCGCTGGCGCAGGTCAGGAACCGCAAGATTGGTTTCGTCTTTCAGACATTCAACCTGCTCCCGCGCGCGACGATCCTCAAAAATGTCGAGCTGCCGCTGCTCTACGCGGGCGTGTCCCGTGACGAGCGTCGCGAACGTGCCCTGGCCGCGCTGGCCCTGGTCGATCTCTCGAACCGAGCGAAGAATCGACCCAATGAGCTCTCGGGTGGTCAGCGACAGCGTGTCGCTGTAGCGCGCGCGCTGGTGAACAATCCTTCGCTCATTCTGGCGGACGAGCCGACAGGGAATCTCGACTCGAAGACCGGCAACGACATCATCACGATGTTCGAAAACCTGGCTGCGAGAGGGGAGACCATCGTGCTCGTCACCCACGATCCCTCCATCGCGGCGCGGACACAGAGGAGGATCCAGATCGTCGACGGCCAGATCGTGAACGAGGAGTCGGTCGAGTGATTTTCCTTCACGCACTTGCGGACGGCATCGCAGACATCCGCGATCACTTCGGACGCACGATGCTGCAGCTGGTCGGAATCATCCTTGGAGCCGGGTCGATCGTAGCGACCTTCGCTCTCGCCGCATCGGGCTCCGAGGCCTCGAAGGAATACTATCGCGTCAGCGGCGGCATCCAGAAGATCTGGATCTCGAATAAGCCGACAGGGAAAGTCAGCCGGGACGCGAAAGCAGCGAAGTCGCCCGGACTGACCTATGCCGATTCGTTGGCCATTCTCCGGGACGCCAGGGAGGTTGATCTCGTCTCTCCGGTGAGTCAGGAGCAGATGATGATTCGTTATCGCACCGTCGAGAAGAGTCGCGACGTCATGGGGATCGCGCCCGCCTACGGTCCCATGAATGACTTCCATGCCGAGACCGGACGTTTCATCACTGACTCGGATCTCTCCAAAGCGGCCCGCGTGGTCGTGCTGGGGAGTGAGCGCAAACGAGAGTTCTTCGGAAGCGACTCGGCGATCGGAAAGACACTGGTCATGAACGGCGTCGGCTATGTGGTCGTCGGCGTCATGCAGGAAAAGTACTTCTCCTTCGATCAGAAGCGCAACGCCCTTCGCTGGATGAATCGTCAGATCTACATTCCGGTCACAACGCTCGTAACGCGGAAAGGTGAGTCGCTGAAGACTGGGAGAATCGGCTTCATGCACGCCCGCATGCGTGACGTGAAAAAGCACGAGGAAGCAGTCCAGCAGATCGAGAAGATTCTGCGTCGTGAGCATGGCGTGACGGACTTCGAGGTGTTCTCCCGTGTAGCCAACATGAAGCGAAATGCCGAACAGAACAAAATGTACGACCTGACCTTCATGATCTGCGGAATCATCTCGCTGATCGTCGGAGGCATCGTGGTGATGAACATTCAGCTGGCTTCGTTCAACGAACGCATTCGCGAGGTCGGAATCCGCAAAGCAATCGGCGCGTCCGGCGTCCAGATCTTCGGGCAGTTCATCGCCGAGTCGCTTCTGGTTTCTCTGCTAGGCGGCGTGATCGGTATCTTTGTCGGCAAGCTCTTCACCCTCGGTATCTCCGCGCTGACAAGCAACCCGGCCATCATCACTCCGAACGTGGTGATGCTGGCCCTCATTTTCGCAGGTGGCACTGGTTTGATCTTCGGCATCTACCCCGCCGTGAAGGCCTCGCGCCTCAACGCCATCGAAGCGCTTCGAGTCGAGTAGGAGAGCGGCATGCAGATCGGTGAGTCGATTCGTACCAGCTTCGAAGAAATCCGAGCCCACAAACTTCGCTCGGTGTTCACGCTGACCGGCGTCATCCTTGGAACGGTGTCACTGGTGACCGTGCTGTCACTCCTCGAAGGTGTGCGCGGCTCGGTCATGAAAGGCTTCGACGACCTCGGCTTCGACGGTGTCATCATCGTGTCGCAGAAGGCTCCCGCAGATCGAGTGCAACGCGCCAAAGCTCACTTCTCGCGCGGCATCAGAATGGAGGATGAGCGAGTCCTGCGCGAGAGCGGGTTGATTCGCGCCTTCGCTCCAGTCGGTGAGACACGCGGCGTCGTGCAGTCGGGAACCATGCGCCGCCGGGTGAAGATCTTCGGCATCACACCCGATTTTGCAATCGCCAAAAACCGAGGAGTGAGCGAAGGTCGTTTCATCTCCGCGCGTGACCAGCAGGGTGTAGGCTCGGTCTGCGTTCTTGGATACAAACTGAAGCGACGGCTGTTCGGCGGTGAGAACGCACTAGGCTCGCAGGTGAACGTTGACGGAAGGCGTCTCACCGTCGTCGGGATCGGTCGAAAATTCAACACCGAGATGGTCAACGACAGGGCCATGATCCAGGAAATGGACTCCATGTACGTTCCGCTCTCCGTTTACCAGACCATGTATGGTCGCAAAGATTCGATCGCCTACGTGCTGATCAAGGCCGCGGATCCGGAGGAGTCGGTCGCTGCAGAAGGTGATGCCAGAAGCCTGTATGCGCGCGCACATGGTGGTATCAACGACGTCAATATTGAAAACGTAGGCAAGGAGATGCTCAAGGAGCGGGCGCAGGTCGACGTGATTCTGAAGAACTGGCTGATCGTGTTCATGTCCATTGCCGGCGTCTCACTGATCATCGGCGGAGTCGGTATCTTTTCGGTACTGAAGATTTCCATCGGAGAAAGACTGTTCGAGATCGGGTTGCGCAAAGCGATCGGGGCCAGCGACGGCGAAATCTTCATGCAGTTCCTCATCGAGTCGATCACGCTGTCCACAGTGGGAGCGACGATCGGTCTCATGCTCGGAAGCCTGCTGGTCACGGCCATCTCGAGTAAGTTTCCAGCAGGTTTGTCGATCTCCACCGACGCCATTCTGGTTTCAGCGGGATTTGCCATGGGCGTTGGACTTTTCGCCGGTCTCTACCCGTCGATTCGGGCCGGTAAGCTGGAACCGGTCGAGGCACTGAGATCCTGATTTCAGTAGTCAGTAACCAGTAACCAGTAGATGTGTGGCACAGGCAATCCTGCCTGTGGCGCGCTGCATGGAATCTTCAGCATCTCTCCCTATCGCATTGAGACGGCCTGCACTAGACTCTCCGCATGAGCGAAGATCTTCATTTTTCTCAATGGCGTCCCCACCCATGGCACGGTCTGGAGATTGGATCCGATGCCCCCGGTGTGGTCAATGCGTACATCGAAATCACGCCGTTCGATCTGATCAAGTACGAAGTGGATAAGAAGACCGGTTACCTGCGTGTGGACCGTCCGCAGCGAACCTCGTCTCAGCCCCCCGCACTATACGGATTCATTCCGCGTACTTACTGTGGTTCTCGCGTGGCTGCACTCTCACCTGGCGCGACGCGCGGGGACGGCGATCCACTCGACATCTGCGTTGTGAGTGAGCGCCCGATCACGCGGGCCGAGATCGTTCTGAATGCCCGCGTAGTCGGTGGGCTGCAGATGGTCGACCGAGGAGATGCGGACGACAAGATCATCGCCGTGCTCGAGAACGATTACGTATGGGGAGAGGTGGGTGAGCTCTCTGATCTTCCGCAGGTGCTCATCGAGAGGCTCGAGCACTACTTCACTACCTATAAAATGGTGCCGGGACTCGAAGCGCAGATTGCGATCCGGCAGGTATACGGACGAGAGCACGCCATGGCTGTGATCGACGCATCCGTCGAAGACTACCGTGAGAAATTTTCGCCTGAAATGCCGGGCGCAGACCAGGGAGCAGGGAGACAGAACGGATGAATACCTCAGAGGTTGGACGACCGGCATCGACCGAGCACTCTTCGTTCTATGAACGATATGTGGCGCTGGTCGGAAACGGCGACATCACCACAGTTCTGGAAAGTCAGTTGCACGACGTGATGGAGTTGTTGGGCGGGATTTCGGAGAGTGACGCAGCCTTCCGGTATGCGCCCGACAAATGGAGCGTCAAGCAACTGGTGGGGCACCTCATCGATGCGGAAAGGGTGTTTGGCTACCGTTCGCTGGTGTTCGCCCGAAATGACGCCACGCCTCTTCCAGGCTTCTCGGAAGACGACTATGTTCGCGAAGCTTCGTTCGACGATCGGACGCTCTCGTCACTCATGCAGGAATTCGAAATGGTTCGTCGCGGACATATCGCTATGTTCACGAATCTACCTGCGAATGCCTGGACACATCATGGAACTGCGAATGGGGCCAGCGTCTCGGTCAGGGCACTTGCCTACATCATGGCTGGCCACGAGCGGCATCACGTAGGAATCATCCGCTCGCGATATCAGCAAACGCGCCTTTCCCTCTCCCCGAGGGAGAGGGTGCCGCGGAGCGGCGGGAGAGGGCGAACGGACGTCCCGGCGAAATGACGGCGCTGCAACCGCTCGAGAACCGCATCAGCTGGCGCAACAATGTCCCGGGAACACTCACGGGGTGCGCTTCATGACTCCTGTCGTTGGCCGCGCGTGCCCTCACCCGGCGCTCACGCGCCACCCTCTCCCTCGGGAGAGGGTGAGTTACCTCACCTGAGCTGCAGTGAGATCGAAGGAACGCCTGACACCTGACCATCCGCTTCAGCGTAGGGATAGATGAAGAAGTTCAGCGGTTCGAGGGTTGCCGGCTTCAGCTTCAGGTCGCGTCCGACGGTGAACTGAAGACGATCGGGATCGAGATTTCCGAAGAGGAAATTGCGCACGGCCGGGTCTGCACTCTTCGAGGCGTCAGACGCGTCGACAGGAACCCATCCTTTCCCCTGCACGTAGAACTCGGCCCAACAGTGATAGCCCTTGATCTCCGACGGTTGCTGCTTCGACAGAGGGAAACCGATCACGAAGCGGGTCGGAATGCTGCGCGCTCGCGCCAGCGACATGAATAGTGGGTGAAAGTCCGTGCAGTTTCCCGCGCGAAGATCGCACGCTCGTTCACTGTCACCTTTGCCCCATCCGGGAATGACCTTGTCGTATTTCATGGTCGTCAGAAGGTGATCGTAAATCGCACGCGCCATCTGTACAGGCTCTTTCTGATCGGTTGTAATTTCTTTGGAGAGGGTCTTCAGCCTCGGCGAGAGCGTCACCAGCCGATCAGCGCGCAGGTTTCTCTGCACTTCGCTGCGAGTAGCCGTTTCGTCGGCCAGGTCAGCAAAAAGAATCGTGTTCCGCTCTGCCTCGAAGGAGATCTTTACTGACAATTCCTTGAAGTTGGGGTTGCGGATCGTGGTGTAGATGTACTCGTTTCCGAACTCGGATTCCTTACCGCGGTTCCACTTGTAGGGAGAGTCGATGGTGAGGTTGGTGATCTTCTGCTCGGGGGAGGATTTCGGCAAGGGGATCCAGACCTTCAGTTCCTTCGCCTCGGCTGAAAAATCGGAGAGGGTAGCCGTGTAGTTCGCGCGAACCTTCCGGGTCTGCGCTGCTTCCACAATCGTGGCTGCGCCGATCAAAAGCAATACGAATGTAGCGACATTTTTCATGTTTCTGGAATCCTTTCCCTGTGGACCTTGGTGACCGGTCCTACAACACTCATTCAGGGCGTTCAGATTCCGAGGCAAATGTCGCAACGTTGCCTGGCTTGCGCAGCATCTTGTCGACTTCGAATACATGGAGTTCTTCCTGATAGATGGCCTGGCGTGCGTACTCTTCGATCGCAATCGATTTTCCTTCGACGAGTTTCAATAGCGCCTTGTAAAGAAGCAATGCGTGCTGCTCGTTCTGCATTGCTTCGCGGAGGATGTCCCCCACATCGTGTTTATGCAGTTCGAGTAGTGGCCCGATGGATAGTGAAGGGTGCTCCCCGAGTGCGGTGATCATCTCACCGGCCGCCTGTGCGTGAGTCATGGACTCTGTGGCCTGTTCGCGCAACCAGCCCACGATGGGAATCCGGTTGTATCCGAAAACCATCAGTGAATAGTGGGTGTACCTGACAATCCCGGCGAGCTCCGCTTCGAGAATCCGGTTGAGCACTTCGACGACCGCTTTCGTATCGATCTGTTCTTCCATGCAAAGCTCCTGTCCATCCTGAAGTCCGCGCCGTTCGTGGCGTAGCGTGATCTCACTGACGAAATCCTCCCGATGATATCAGTCGAGAGTGGGAAGACTGGTGCATCAATGTTTCGGTCTCGATACGAAGCGGATCCAGTTGATCGGTATGAGCAACATGAATGTGACTACGTTCGGGAGAATGACTGCGATGTCCTTTTTAAGGAAGCCGTACCCGCCCCAGCAGGCGATCCCGAGGGTGAAAGCCACGAGGTAGACGGCGTGAAAATCCTCCGCGCTCCGGGATCGAATCGTTTTGATTGCCTGCGGCACCCAACTTCCGGTGGTGAGAACGCCCGCGGTGATGCCAATGATGGTGGTGGTGATTTCGTCCAATGAAAATCTCCTGGGTGATGCCGGACACTTCAAGCGCCACGGCCTTGGGAGATGCCCTTTTGAGACGTGACGCCATTCGCGCTGTAAAGCTGTCGCGATTTGAATGAGATCGGAGGGGACTGTTGGAGCGTCAACCCGGGATGCACCTGTTCAGCTCTATTGGACGATGACGGATCCTTTCATCATGTTCATCCCGCAGGCGAAGCTCAGCTCGCCGCTTTCTGTCGGCGTGAACTCGACGACGGCCTCAGAATTCGCGGGTAATTTGCGGGTCAGGTTCAGCTTCGGGAAGACGATCTCGTCGGCACAGGAAGGCTCGCCGCCGCGTTTGAAGAGCAATCTCACCGGCTGACCTTTCTTCACGTTGAATGAGGCCGGTGAGAACTCGCTACCTACCTGGATCACCTGCTGCTGCACCCCGCTGGCGTCAGCAGTCGCTGCAGAGGTTGGGACGACCTTTGATTCCGGCATTGGAGCTGGTTTGCTGCATCCGGTGCTGAGAAGTAGAACGATAGGGATTGCGAGAACTACTTTCATGAAGAACTCCTGTGTTGAACGTTCAAAGGATTGTAGCAACCTGTGAGTTCCTGAAGGTGACAAGATAGTGCACGTAACGGGAAGATCATCCTGGGAGACTCTGGGCCGGGGCCAGCGTGCCCACGATAACCTCGTCATTCCGATGAGCACGCGACGCACTTTCTCGCCTGGGGAGCGTCGAGCGAAGAGGAATCTCCGTTCCGCGCCGCGAGGACGTGATGATTTGACGCCTCGGCGCTGACCGGAGATTCCTCCTCGCACTCACGGCCGGCGTACGCCCTCAATCACGCGGCTCGTCGAAATGACGTGTCGTGCGGTACAGATGGGAACGAAACGTTTTTTTATGGCGGTCTAAAATCGTGGGCGAGAAGGGCGGGAGGCGAGCTGTTTTTGTTTCCCGGGAATCAGAAAGCTGTAGCGATCATTGACTCAACTATCAATGTCAGGCCAGGAAAACGAAAACAGGGACGACTGTCTCCCGCCCGATGAGATCGAGGCGGATGACCCTGTCATTGACATCGCCGCTCCCGAACCGTTCAAGCCCGACATCCGTCCGGCCATGGAACCGGTCTGCTGTGGTTCCGGATGCCCGGGTTGCCCTTTCGTCTGACAAGAAGTTACTGACTCGGTCTGGCTGCTTCTGAAGCCGCCACGGCCAGCAGGAGCACCTTCCTGATGCCGCGGTAAATCGGCTCGATCGCGCAATTTTCCGTGACTGCATGTGCGTCGGCACAAGGTGCTACGCCGGTGGAGATGGCTGAGATACCTTCTCTCAACGCCTCACTGGAGTGATTCGACGCTGTCGGCGTGATGCCAGGATTGTTGAACCCTAGAACTTCGTGCACAGCTTCGGTGGTGAGGGTCAGCGGAGCGAAACGTTGATTCTCGATCTGAGCCGGCCTCTCATCCGAGATCTTCTCTACGCGGACGGTCATGTCGACACGTGCGGCCTCGTCTCTGACGATCCTCTCGATCTTCTCGTTCAGCTTGCTGATGACTGCAGCATCCGTCGATCGGAGATCGACAGAAAACCAGGCGTCACTCGCTTTCGCATTCACGACCTCGGCCCCGCCCAGCATTCCGATGTTCAGATTGGAAGGGATGTCTTTGGGTACGCGCAGCTTGCTGATTCTGGTGATTGCGCGTGCGACGGGCAGAGTTGCGGAGTAGGGAGGCGTCGAGGAACGGGTATGCCCGCCCGGGCCGATGAAATGGTATCTCGTCCACTTCGTTCCGATTCCACCGTAGGTAAATCCTGAATATCCGCCGTCGAGCGCGATGAATGTAGATGTACTTCCTTTGTTGTCCTTGAAGAACTGGCGGATTCCGCGAAACGAAGTCTCCTCTTCAACCGTGAAAAGGAACATCAGATCGGTTGGTGTCTGCACTTTGGCGGCATCGAGTGCACGGATGATCGCGATCAGGGCGATCATGTTTCTGGTGTTGTCGCCAACTCCTGGAGCGTAGAGTCTTCCGTCGCGGACCACAGGTGTGATGACTGACCCTGGCTGGAACACTGTGTCGAGATGCGCATCGAGCACGATCATGGTGGCGCTGCTGGTTCCGGCACGTAGTGCCAGCACGTTCCCTGCGCTGTCACGAGTGACCTTCACCGAGGTATTTCGGAGGAGCTCGACGACCGCTGCGGCACGCGCTGCCTCCTGACCGGACGGGGCATTGATGGCAGTGAGGCGAATCCACTCCTGAAGGATTCTGTCGCGTTCCGACTCGATGTGCGCAAAGGCGACCTTGATGTCGGCGCGCTCACGGAGTGCACCCATCTTCGCCATCTCGCTCGGGTCGGGGCGGCTGACCGGCGCGCTGGAACGACAGCCCTGCAGGAAAGCGAGCGCGACGAGCACAGCCGACGCTCTACGCATGACCACTGAAGCGAATGTGCTGCATGTCTTCATCCGGATCTCCAGTGCGCATTCTACCCAACGCGTTTGACCGCCGCTCGGATTTGCGGCTTTATATGATCGTCAATTACGAAAGGGTGGAACGATGGCTGGGAAAGATTCGAAGATCGTCTGGACGAGTGACCCTGAGGAGGCGCGACGCCTGCGAGAGTCGGATCCGCAACAGAAAGATGTGGCCTTCCCCTCGCAGCAGCTGAAAGTTCAGATTGATCGTAAGCGTCGCAAGGGAAAGACTGTGACTCTGATCAGTGGCTTCCAACTCACAGAGTCGACGCTCTCATCAGTTGCGCAGTCGCTCAAGAAGCGTTGCGGTGCAGGCGGGACAGCGAAAGAGAATGAGATCGAGATCCAGGGCGGGCATCTCGATGTCGTTGTGTCCGAACTGGTGAAACTCGGATTCAAGGTGAAGCGAGTCGGCTGATCGAATGCTCACCGTGAGAAATGCGAGTCAATCCGAGGCGGACATGTCACCGGGCGGAAAGCCGAAGCTCAGACGGATCGTGGCGTATTCGCCGGAGACGGCTCCTGCCTTCGTACGAATCATCAGCGGCGATTCGATGACTGGCTTGCCTGATCTCCCACCATAGAAACTACGCGGAAGGTCGCTGCGTCTGCTTGCAGCGAAGAGCGAAATGAGCGGTGGTTCGCCTTCCTTGAAGACGATGTCGCGACGACGGAGCAGAATCAGATCAGCCGCTTCCAATGCCCGGTCCACACGCTCGAGTTGCAGGGTAGGGAAGACGAACGCGAAGACGCCGCCTACTGACAGCAGGCGCGCAGCTGCAATTGCGTAATCCGCCACACTTCCCCTGATTTCCATTCGCGCTGGAATCGCCTGAGCGTGTTCGGCCGCTGTAGCCGTTCCCTCCGGGAAATAAGGTGGTGATCCAGTGACGAGGTCGAAGGGCGCTTCATCCGCGAGAACGGAATGATCGCGAAGGTCGCCATGAAACAGACGAAAGCGGCTCTGCAGATCATTGTATTGAACGCTCTTGCCTGCAAGGCGGATGGACATCTCCTGCGCCTCAACAGTGCAGAAGGTCGCCGAGGGCAGCCGCCAGGCGGCAATCAAAGCGACGGAGCCGATCCCTGAGCCGATATCCGCAACTCGGCTCACTCGCGGAGCCCATTGAGTACCGTACCAGGCCGTGAGTACGTCGTCGGTCGAGTATCGGTGCCCCTTTTCGAACTGAAAAATCTTGAAGTGACCGGATAGATAGTCGAGGGTCTCGCCTTTATCAGGCTCGAGTCCGCCGGTTACCTCCGGACCAGGTCGTCGCCATCCTCGGTATTCCGGTTCAGACATGCATACTCCGTGATATTGACCGAGGGCTGAGGAACGCAGAACGCAGAACGATGAAGTAAGAAAGTGAGTCAACTGCTGCAAAGGCGCGGAACCCTTTCCCTCCCGTATCGAAGAGCCTGTGTGGCACAGGCAATCCTGCCAGTGGGGCGGGAGTGCGTTTGGGTTGATTGGCCGACAGTTCGTCTGAAACTGCTCAGATCTGGGCTGGCGGAAAGTAGAGGTCGATCTTCATGAGCACATCGTCCTTGATCACTTTGTCAGGCGCTCCCTGATAAACGATTCCCCAGTCTTTGCGTTGAATTGTGAACTCGCTTCTGGCGCGAATACCATTCGCATCCATCTCCACGCGAGCGGGAAATTTGATGGACTTCTCGACGCCGTGCATGTTGAGTATGCCGGTGATTTCGTGAGTCGCACCGTTTGCACCGCCGGTGAGTGGAGCGATCGAGGTCGATTGAAAGGTTGCCTTCGGAAATTTGGCGGTATCGAAGAAATCGGGCGACTTCAGATGCTTATCCAGTTTTGCCGCGTCGGTCTTCACCGAATTCGTGTCGACCTCGAAGCGAATCTGCTTCGCTTCCGTTCCGGCATAGTCGATCTGTCCAGTGAATTCACCGAATGTTCCTTCGTGAGAGTCGATCGGATTTGCGCCGACGAAGGCGATCGAACTCTTTTCCTTGATTACATCGACTGATCTCGTCGAAACGTTGGACGCGGAGTCCACTGGCGTGGACGAGGACGTCGCGTCGGCGGATGACGCATTCTGTACTTCAGCTGCCGGTTTGTCGCTCATCTCGCTTCTGCACGCAGTTGCCAGCAGGGCCACGAGTGCCGTTTGAAGAATCATTCTTTTCATTCGGGATCTCCTTCGTTTGAGATAGAACGTTTCTGAGAGCGGTGCGGATCTCCCCGCGACAGGCCTGCTATGATGCGCGCCGCCAGAAACGCCAGTCTACACAGGAAAGTTGCCATGGGTCTCAGTGCCGGAATCGTAGGACTTCCCAACGTCGGAAAGTCCACCATCTTCAACGCTCTCACCGCCGCAGGGGCACAGAGTGCGAATTACCCATTCTGCACGATCGAGCCGAATGTCGGAATCGTCATGGTTCAGGATCGCCGCCTCGATAAGCTCGCAGCGCAGGCCAGCAGTAAGCAGACCATTTTCACCGATCTCAAGATCGTCGACATCGCCGGTCTTGTTCGCGGCGCGAGCAAGGGCGAGGGACTGGGGAATCAATTCCTGGCGAACATCCGGGAGACCGATGCCATCCTTCATGTGGTGCGCTGCTTCGATGACAGCAATGTCGTGCACGTCGAGAACAGTGTCGATCCTGAGCGCGACATCGAAATTATCGAAACCGAGTTGATGCTGGCCGATCTCGATGGTGTCTCGAAGCGTATCGATCGGGTAGCTCGACTGGCTCGGGCCGGCCAGAAAGATGCGGTCGCTGAAGTGGACGCCTTGAAAAAGGCCATGGAAGCGCTCGACAGCGGAAAACCGCTGCGTAGTGTGGTGTTCACCGCCGACGAACGGGTCTTCCTCGATCAGCAGAATTTGATCACCATCAAGCCGGTCCTGTATGTCGCCAATGTTGGCGAAGGAGACCTGGGCAGCGACACACCCATGGTGAAGCGTGTGCGGGAGATTGCAGCAGAGAAGAAGGGTCAGGTGGTCGTGATCGCCGGAGAACTCGAGGCGCAGATTGCTCAGCTCCCCGTCGAAGAACGAGCTGACTTTCTGAAAGAGATGGGACTGGAAGAACCTGGTCTGGCCTCACTCGTGCGCGCGGCCTACACACTGCTCGATCTGGAGACCTTTTTCACCGTAGGTCCGAAGGAGGCACGCGCCTGGACGATCAATCGAGGCACTAAAGCGCCCCAGGCAGCCGGGAAGATTCATAGCGATTTCGAACGAGGCTTCATCCGCGCAGAAACCATTCACTGTGAAACACTCACCGATCTCGGGAGCGAACAGGCCGCGAAAGCAGCCGGGAAGGTCCGCAGCGAGGGGAAGGAATACGTAGTCCAGGACGGCGACGTCATCATCTTCCGATTCAACGTCTGAGGCAGTGCGATTGCAATGTGGAGCACAGGCAATCCTGCCTGTGAGGCCGAATACTCGGCAATCGCCATCGTATAAACCACCATTCCAGCGTCACAGGCAAGATTGCCTGTGCTCCACTCTTTCTCGCTCAGCCAGGCTACCCCTGTGCCACGCAGTCAGCAGTGCGTCGCGAAGAATCTGGTGGTTACTTCTGCTGCCATTTGCAGCTCATTTGAAACGTGAATCAGCGGGTGAATGGCGCCGAAGGTATGGCTCGCGCCGCCGATCATCACGAAATTGCTGTTGGGCGCGGCCTGCGACAACTGGCGACCTTCGTTGACGTTTACCGTCTCATCGGTGTCTCCATGAACGACCAGCAGCGGGAGTTCGAGAGTCGACGCAGCGGCGAGAATGTCGAGTCGATCGCGGTTCGCTTCGTAGTCGTCGAGGAGCCTGGTGGACAAAGGCATGGACTGGCCGGTTCTGCCGTTCGTCACTTCCAGGCGGCCGCCGCGACGCCAGATCTCTTTGGTCGGTTCATCCCAGCGATCGGCCGTTGCGATTCCGCTCCAGGTGCCGACGCTTCGAATCCCGGCGCACTGCGCAGCTCCGAGGATGGCGATGGCGGCGCCTCGCGAATGACCAAAGATCGAGCGAGGTAAATCGCCGATCTCATCGAGTCCCGTGAGGTAGCCATCGACGGCACGGAGATCTTCCAGTTGAGCGCTATAGGTATCGTTCGCGAAAAGGTCGAGCCTTCCGAACTCTTCTTCAACCTCACCGATGCCTGATCCCGAAAAATCGAACCGGCAGGTCGCGATTCGCACATGAGAAAGTTGTTCGCTCAGCCAGGGGAAAAAGGACCATTCCTTGAAGCCCTTGAATCCGTGAAGCATGATCACGAGGCCGCGAGCACGATTGGGAATGTCGAGCATTCCGCGGATAGGAAGATTTCCGGACGACTGGATCTCGAATGGCTTGCCACGTTCGCTCAGTCTGACTCTCCCTCGGTTCGTGGATCTGCAGCTTTCTCTTCCAGGCTCTTGTGATGATGCGGTCGAACTTCGCTGAAATGACGACTGTCACCACGTTTGCGCCGTCGCCGCTTTCTGGGTGAGGCGAGCGGTGCGGCGAC
Source organism: Thermoanaerobaculia bacterium (assembly GCA_046590705.1). GTDB lineage: Bacteria > Acidobacteriota > Thermoanaerobaculia > Gp7-AA8 > Gp7-AA8 > JBKJUK01. Next base: position 2,357 of record JBKJUK010000206.1, on the reverse strand, counting down.
TGGAGTCCCGTGATCGACTGCCATGTTTGATTCTTTACCTTCGATCCATACCCATTCCGTCGTGGCTGCGGTTGCGGGAGTCGCGATGGCCGCGCTTTTCCTCTCAGGTCGCTCGCGGCGCTGCTGCACGTCGCTCGCCACCGGCTTTCTCGTTCTGGTCGGGACTGATTCTTCCGATTTCAATCTGCGTAACCGCGTGAGTATTTCCTCGTTGATACGGCGATTCACGGAAATCAGATCGGCCAGTAGCGCGATCAGCAGTGTCTGGAAGCCGATGATGAGAAACACCGCGGCAAGAATCAAGGACTGCACGTGACCACCGCCGACGCCGTTCGCGTAGAAGTAGATGAAGCGCAGACCGAGAGCGACACCGATTGAGAAGAGCACCGCGCCGATGGCGAAAAATGTTTTCAGCGGGCGATAGACGACGTACATCCGGAAAATGGTCGCGGCGGATTTGCGGACATAGCTACCTATACCTCGGTACAGTCGCGAAGGTCGCGTGGGCGGATTCGTTGTGATCGGCACAGATGCGACGTGAAGGTTACGCTGCCCCGCCTGAATGATGGTTTCGAGTGTATAGGTGAACGGGTTGAACACGTTGATCTGCATCGCCGCTTCACGCGAGAATGCACGAAAACCGCTGGTCACGTCCGGGAGATTGATTCCGGAAGCAAGACTCACAGTCCAGCTCCCTAGTCTCTGCAGCGAACGTTTCATCGCTCCCATGTGGGGAGACCTGGCGACTTCGCGATCTCCGATCACGACTTCCGCTCGTCCCTCGAGAAGCGGCTGAATGAGTCGAGGGATGTCTGTACCGCGGTACTGGCCATCGGCGTCGGTGTTGACGATGATGTCAGCTCCCATGCGCAGAGCCGTGTCGAGTCCGGCCAGAAATGCGGTGGCCAGGCCGCGATGGCTGGTAAGGCGCAGCACCCGCGTCGCTCCTGCCTTCGTGGCGATGTCCGCAGTGGCGTCGCTGCTTCCGTCGTCGATGACGAGAGTCTCGATCGAGGTGATGCCTGCGATCGTTTTCGGCAGGTCGGCAAGTGCCGCTGCAATATTCAGCTCTTCATTGAAGGCTGGAATCTGGATAATCAGTTTCAATGCAACCCCTGTTCAATGCTTCAGTGCCGATCGCAGGCCGTGTCGACTTCTCGGTCATCGTGCCGGTAGATCGTAATTCTGCTGCAGGACGAACCGTCTCTTCCATTCTCGGCCAGCAGGGAGCGGTCTCGTTCGAGTTGATACTCGTTTCCGCGTCGCCGGTCGAGGTTCCAGAAGATTCGCGCATTCTGCAGGTTCATGTCGAAGAACGTAATCCCGCTCTTCGTCGAAATGCGGGCTCTTCTCAGGCTCGAGGGGCGATTCTAGCGTTTATCGACGACGATGCCTATGCAGCCGAGAACTGGCTGGAGAAGGCCAAGGCGCACTTTTCGGATCCTCTGCTGATTGTGTTGGGTGGCTCTGATCCGGCGCCTGATGATTCGACTCTCGCGGAACTGGTCTCGGACACGCTGCTGTCCACTCCCTACATCGGCAGCGGAGTGCTGTGTCACGTTGGTCCCGAAGGCGTTCGAGACATCACCAGTGGGCACGACCTGGCGCTGGTGAATCTCTTCGTGAGAAAGGACCACTTCGAGGCGATGGGAGGTTTCGATCCGGCGGTCGGTTACGTTGGCGAGGATACCGACCTCATCGCCCGCGCGATCGAGCGGGGAGTGGTTCGATATGACGGCGCGCTGAAGGTCTTTCACCGCCGTCGCGCATTTCCACGGGCCTATCTGACGCAGCGTTGGCGGTACCGCGTGAAGACCGGCAGCCTGATGGCGCAAGCGAACTCACCTTATCGAAAGAACATCAAGATTCGCGTCTTTCTTGGGGCCTGCGTGCTTTTTCTGACGAGCGTGTTGTTTGCACCCTTGATCGGCGCGGTTCTGTTTGCTGGCTACGCTCTGCTGACCTGGGCGCTTGCGATCGGAACGACTCGGCTACCAATTGCTGCATGGCCGTTCATTCCTCTTTTCTTTGCTGCTCACCACGCTACGTATTTCGCTGGAATCTGCTGGGGTTTCGCCCGAGGAAGTCTGGTGAGAGTTGCAAGAAAAAAGTGACGGCGGCTGTGTGGAGCACAGGCAATCCTGCCTGTGAGGGCAAACAATCGAAAAGCAACATGGCATGGATCACCATCCCCGCGCCACAGGCAGGATTGCCTGTGCCACACAGACTACCGTGCAATGGCTGGCTCCATATTCCTGAAGATCGCGCTTGGCCGTCGCGAAACGAAATCGTCCTTCGAAGTCACTGGGTCCCGTCACAGGCAGGATTGCCTGTGCTCCACCATCTAGCGGTACACT
>JBKJUK010000073.1:0-9860 GCA_046590705.1 Thermoanaerobaculia bacterium | reverse complement strand
CCCAGCAGGATCGAGACGTTGTTGGAGTTGAGGTTGGCGACGGCGAGGTCCGGTTTCCCATCACCGTTGAAATCGCCCACGGCCACCGAGTACGGAGCCGTCCCGGCAAGGTAGTTCACCGCCGCCGCAAAGGTACCGTTGCCACTGCCCAGCAGGATCGAGGCGTTGTTGGAATTGGCGTTGGCGACGGCGAGGTCCGCTTTTCCGTCACCGTTGAAGTCGCCGATGGCAACCGAAAACGGAGTCGTCCCGACAGCGTAGTTCACCGCGGCGCCGAAAATGCCATTGCCACTGCCCAGCAAGATTGAGACGTCGTTGGAAACGTAGTTGGCGATGGCGAGGTCCACTTTTCCGTCGCCGTTGAAGTCGCCGAGGACAAGCGAGAACGGAGCCATCCCGACATCGTAGTTCACCGCCGCAGCGAAGTTGCCGTTGCTATTGCCGAGCAGGATCGAGACGTTGTTGGAACCAATGTTAGCGACGGCCATGTCCAGCTTCCCGTCGCCGTTGAATTCCCCGACCGCTACCGAGCCCGGACTCGTCCCGACAGCGTTGTTCACCGCGGCGGTGAAAGCGCCGCAATTCAGTGAGCAAAGGCCGCTGTTGACCAGGATCGACACGTTGTTGGAATTGCCGTTGGCGACGGCGAGGTCGGGTCTTCCGTCACCGTTGTAGTCACCGATGGCAACCGAGACCGGCGACGTTCCGGCGGCGTGATGCACAGCGGCGGCGAAAGTGCCGTTGCCATTGCCCAAAAGGATGGAGACGTTGTTGGAAGTCTGGTTGGCGGCTGCGAGGTCCCGGTTCCCGTCGCCGTTGAAGTCGCCGACGGCAACCGAGTTCGGATAAGTCCCAGTAGCGTAGTTCACCGCCGCGGCGAAGGTGCCGTTGCCATTGCCCAGCAGGATGGAGACGTTGTGGGAAGGCTGGTTGGTGACGGCGAGGTCCGGTTTTCCGTCGCCGTTGAAGTCGCGGATGGCAACCGAGCGCGGACTCGAGCCGGTAGGGTAGTTCACCGGGGCGGCGAAGGCGCCGTTGCCATTGCCCAGCAGGACCGAGACGTTATTGGAACTGGCGTTGGTGACGGCGAGGTCCGGTTTTCCGTCGCCGTTGAAGTCGCCAACGGCGAATGAGAGCGGAGTAGTGCCGGTAGGGTAGTTCACCGCGGCGGCGAAGGCGCCGTTGCCATTGCCCAGCAGGATGGAGACGTTGTTGGAAGTCTTGTTGGTGACGGCGAGGTCTGCTTTTCCGTCGCCGTTGAAGTCGTCGGTGGCGACCGTGTGCGGAGTTGTCCCGACAGCGTAGTTCACGGCGGCGGCGAAGGTGCCGCTCCCATTGCCGAGCAGGATGGAGATGTTGTTGGAACTCTGATTGGTGACGGCGAGGTCGGGTTTTCCGTCGCCGTTGAAGTCGCCGATGGCAACCGAAAAGGGAGTCGCCCCGGCAGCGTAATTCACCGCCGCGGCGAAGTTTGGGCAAGCCGCCCAGCTCGCCTGCGCTGCCACCACCGAAGAGAGCGCGAGCGCGAAGAGCGCCATGCGGACGCACCCGTTACGCAGGTTTCCGCGAGACACGCAATCCCCTTCGGTTGTACGGATCATTTGGCCTCCAAGAGCGATTTTCCGCATGGCGGAGATCACTTCTCGCCCGCACTTCGATTCGTTTAACTATGGATGCGGGTGATGATCCTCTCTTAATCATGATGCGTCAATCGAGGTCGCGGGGGCCCGGATGAACAAGACCAATCGCGGTGGCAGATGATTTTGAAGGGTAGTGAAAGCACGTTCTTGAGTGGCGGATCCACAGAGCAGGACAATGTCAGAAACGATGTACGATCGCTCACAGGCAGGATTGCCTGTCCACACAGTATTGCCTTGCCATACATATCGACCTTGCCACAGAAGGCCGGGGGAGCGAGCGCAACTCGCGCCTTCGTATTCCTGTTCGTGAAGATGACAAAAGGGCACCGGCCGCCTGCCAGCCGGTGCCCCGATGTTACTCGAGTGCGCTCAGGCTACGGTGCGGCGTGGTTCACAGCATGCCCTCGCACGACGCTTCCTTCCAGCGTTGAAAAGTTGAGAGATGCGAAGTTCACGGCGTTGAACATGAGCGTGCAGGGGGAGAGATCATTCGCTGCACCGCTGCTGAGACCACCCTCCACGCAATTCGCGTAGTGGTGATGTGCACCCATGAGGTGACCGATCTCGTGCGCGAACACTTCTGCCGTCGCATCGACGTTAGGGTTGAAGCCGAGCGAATTCAGAGTTCCTGTCGTCCCGGTCGAAGGATTCTCGATGTTGCGGATGTCGCTCACGACGAAGAACGAACTCCCATCGTACCGGATCCCGCCGATGCAGTCAGCCTGACCTACTACGGTCGCGCCACCAGCAATCGCCTGCATCTTCTTCGTGGTGAAGACACCGACGATGTCGACGCCTCTCGGCGGAACGCCGCCGACGCTATTCTTCGCTTCCTGAATGAGCTCATTCGATACGACTGTGGTGTACGCCACGGTTTTGGTTCCTGCAAGAACCAGGTCGATACCGAGCGGACGGTAGGACTCCGCAGCGCGCTTGATCAGGTTCGCTGCCACCGTCGCGTCGGTGCCATCGAGAAGAAGCAGCACCGAGAGTTCGATCCGCTGGCCTGCGTCAAGAATTCCTGACACGCTGACGTTCTCAGGTACTGCTTCGAGACAGTCCTGATTCGATTCTTCGAAGGCCATCTCTTTCGTCTTCATGGCGACTCCGTTGTAGCTGGAGCCGGGAGAAACCGTCCATGGCTGTACGCGCACTTCGTAGGAAGGCGCGCCGGTGTTTTCGAATACAACCGACTCCCGTGCACTGCTGGTTGCGCTCGAGGCGACCTGCGTTCCGGAGTTGTCGTACACGAAGAGATCATAGTCATCGCCGTCGAAGCCTGCGGCAGGGGCGATGGCCACCAGCACTCGTTTGACACCACTCGCGATCGTGAGTGTGAAGTGGTCGCAGGAGGGATCCGTTGCTGTCGCGCAAGCTACAGGATTCGAGGCTAGCGGCTTGCCGCTCCAGGTGAGTTCGTTGTGATTGTCAACGGTTCCGCTCGATGGTGTAGCTGCGGCAAGAGTGGTTGCAGAAACAATGAGCGCAGACAGAACCGCGGCCTTGACCAGATGGAAATTCGACATGTTTGCTCCTCCTTAAGATGACTTCACTCTGAACATAGAATCGAAGGGTTGAAAAAAGCTTGAATTGAGGTCGTTCTCAGGAATGTCTTCCAATCATGGGTGGGATTGGTTCAGCGGTCGGCTCGAGCACGTGATCTATCGAGCCGCATGCAGGATTGCCGGGCCTCACAGGATTGTCCGTGTTACAGAGGCCGGGGGAGCGGGCGAGTGCAACTCGCCCTCTGCGGGTCCCACGCTTTTCTTACTTCGACGTTCTGAGTTCCGCGTCCGCGTTCTCTTTTCTTCTTCGTGGCTCGAACCTTGCGATGCCAACAGTGGGGAATGATCCCCCTCGAAAATCGGAGGAACGCATGAGAAAGATGGTCATGGCAGGAATTCTGGCAGCAGCGCTGTTGATGCCTGCGGTCGCCGAAGCTCATAAGAAGGGCGTCAAGCACAATCATGGCAAGGGGCATTCATCGCAGAAGATGAACCGGGTCGGGAGCGACGTGAACCGTCTCGAGTCGATCCTTCGCTCGGTACGCTCCGACGCTACGTTTTCAGCGGAGGCGTGGCGAACGGTCGCGAATGAGTCGAATGTTCTGGCCAACAGAATCTACGCCAACACTGCTTCGACGGAAGGCAGGTCAATCGCTGCTGACCTTCGGAAACATGTGCGGGAGATGCGTACGGCTGCGATGGCTGGGAACGCCGCTGAGGCTCGTGCCCACGCGGCAATGGCTCTGCCATTTGCCTATCAGCTCGATGACTGGTCATCCAAAGGCTGACGACATCTCATCACAAATGAAAAAGCACCCTCCGGGGTGCTTTTTTTTTAGGCTGGTGAAGGGAGCTCAGGTGAAGCTGACCGCCAGTTTCGTTCCCTCTTCCTGATAGATGGTATCGACGAAGCGGATGGTGTTGGTCTTCTGCGACATGAAGATCGAAGACACACGAATCCCGCCGCCGAAGAATCGAACTCCTCGCAGCAAATCGCCGTCGGTCACGCCTGTTGCGCTGAAGATGATGTCGTTGCCTGCAGCAAGTTCGTGGGTCTCGTAAATCTTCTCGGTGTCGTGGTAGCCCATGGAAGTGAGCCGATCTTCCTGCCACTTCTCCAGCGGCTTGAGCCGGCCCTGCATGCGGCCGTTCAGGCAGCGCATCGCTGCTGCGGTGATGACGCCTTCAGGAGCACCACCGGTTCCCATCGCTCCATGAATTCCGGTTCCGCGGACGGCCGCCGAGATGCCGGCGGAGAGGTCACCGTCGCTGATGAGTTTAATTCGTGCGCCGGCTTCCCTGGCGCGGGCGATCAGGTCCTGATGGCGTTCGCGTTCCAGGACCACGATGGTCAGGTCTTCAATGTCCCGCCCGAACGCTATAGCCATTGCCTTGAGATTCTCTTCGATGCTGTTGTTCATGTCGACGTGTTGAGCCGCAGTCGGCCCGACCACGAACTTTTCCATGTACACATCGGGAGCATTGAGGAGTCCACCCTTCTCGCTGGCAGCCAGAACGGCGATCGAGCCAGCGGCGCCAGTGGCGCAGAGGTTGGTCCCTTCGAGAGGATCGACAGCGATGTCGACTTCCGGATAGGCCGAGGCGTCTTCGCCGAGCGCGCCGCGCCCGACCAGTTCGCCGACGTACAACATCGGAGCCTTGTCCCGTTCACCCTCGCCGATCACGATGCAGCCGCGCATCTTGAGCTTGTTGAGTTCCTCACGCATGGCTTCGACGGCCACCTGATCGGAGTACTTGCGGTTGCCGTAGCCCATCGTTCGTGCAGCAGCGATGGCCGCCATTTCGGTGGCTCGAAGAAATCCGAGCTCCAGACTCGATTCCATGAATGCTCCTTGAGCGGCAGTGCGGTCGCGCTGCTGCGGGTTTCAGACCTGCGTTTAGCGTTTCAGCGCTGCCACTTCTCTGGCTGCCTTGGATGCCGCTTCGTTCGACATCGGAGGGTTGTACGAGGGGATCCCGGTTACGGCTTCACCGATGACCAGGTTGTGAATGTCGTGCGTGCCTTCGTACGTTTTCACCGACTCGAGATTCAGCATGTGCCGGATGACCGGATACTCGTCGGAAACGCCGTTCGCTCCGAGCATGTCGCGCGCCACACGCGCACATTCCAGGGCGATGTTGGTGTTGTTCATCTTGCCCATTGAGACGTGATGCGGCTGAATCTTGCCACCGTCTTTCAGCTTCCCGAGCTGCAATGCCAGCAGCTGGCCCTTGGTGATTTCGGTGATCATCCAGGCCAGCTTATTCTGCACCAGCTGATGTGAGGCCAGGGGCTGCCCGGCGAACTGAATTCGCGATTTCGTGTACTGCAGCGCGGTGTTATAAACAGCCATGGCCGCACCGAGTACGCCCCATGCAATTCCGTAACGTGCCTGCGAAAGGCAGCTGAGTGGTCCGCGGAGAGAGGAAACGCCGGGCAACACGTTGGTCGCCGGAACGCGGCAGTCTTCGAAGAAGAGCTGCGAGGTGACCGAGGCGCGGAGTGAAAATTTCCCCATGTGGTAGGCGGTGGTGAACCCGGGAGTTCCCTTCTCGACCAGGAAGCCTTTGACGCCTTCGTCCGTTTTCGCCCAGACCACGGCGATATCAGCGATGGATCCATTGGTGATCCACGACTTCGCTCCGTTCAGGATCCAGAAGTCTCCGTCACGCTTTGCGTTGGTCAGCATGCCGCCGGGGTTGGAACCAAAGTCCGGCTCAGTGAGCCCGAAGCAGCCGATCGCTTCGCCTTTGGCCAGTTTCGGAATCCACTCGTCTTTCTGCTCTTTCGAACCGAAGGCATAGATGGGATACATGACCAGGCCTGACTGCACTGAAACGAAGGAGCGGAGACCGGAGTCGCCACGCTCGAGCTCCTGCATGATCAATCCGTAGGCGACGTTATTGAGCCCGGGAAGGCCGTATTCATTGATGGTCGCGCCGAACAGGCCCATCTCGGCCATCTTCGGCACGAGGTGCATCGGGAACTTCTCGTGGCGATGGGCATCTTCGATGATCGGGAGGACTTCTTCATCGACAAAGTCGCGAACAGTTTGACGCACCATCAATTCTTCTTCGGTGAAAAGGGAGTCGATGTCGAGGTAGTCGACGCCTTGAAAATTAGCCACGGGATTCTCCTTGCTGCAACTCTCTGACAGCGACGCGGATTCTATCAGTTTCGATGCGGCTGAGAGCACTCCGGGAGTGTGTTGAACGAATTGTGACCAGCGCTGGAGGCGCCGAGACGCTCAGGCCGGACGTCGCGCGGTGTAGACGATGTGAGAGTGCGGATAGCCTTGGTCGATTTTCCGCTCGTAAAAATCGGTAAAGCCGATTGCCTCCAGCTTCTGCCTGATCTGCGCGCCGCTCTCGTAGACGAAGCCTTCCCCGATGGAAACGCCAAGTAGCGAATCCGAAACCATCTCCTGGAGGCGCGCCCAACCCATTTTCGTGCGATGTGATGCGTCCAGATCCTTCAGGATGAACAGCCCGCCTGGCTCGAGGCGCGCGAAGACGCGCTGAAAGAGAGGGATGCGCTGCTCGGTCGGAATCCTGTAGATGGCGTCGTAAATGGAAACCACGTCGAAGGTGCCGCGGATGGCATCGTCGAAGCCTGCCACGAATCGGATGTCGCTGCTGCGCAGAGGCAGCAGCGCTTTACGGATGTCGGGCTCGACCGAGAAGACTTTCTTCGCACCGGCCGCGATGGCAAGCCGGCCGAACGTGCCATGTCCCGCTCCTATGTCGAGGATGGTGGCGCCCCTAGGAATCAAATCGAGCGTTCTCAGGAACGGGCAGGTGAAGAAGCGGATGAGGATATGCAGCCGCATCGAGAAAGGGTAATGACGGAAGGTCTGGTGCAGCAGGTGGAGGGCGCGCAAGTAACCGGGTTTCATCAGTCGCGGATTATCGCACTTCCTGATCGGCCAAGTCAGAGTCTCTGACCGGTTTCGAAACGCACTTACAGAGATGGATACACAGGGCATGCTTGGACCGCGCACTGTCAGTCATACAGAGGCGAGGCCCAACGCTGCTATCCCGTCCGGTGTACTAGAATGCGCGCGGTGAATGCGACCTTGCCCAGTATTTTGAGCCGACGAATATCGTTGTTATGCGGAATATTGCTCATCATCATTGTGCAGTTCGTAGTCGCACCGGCCTCGCTCCTGGAGTATGACGAGCCGTTATTCGCATCAGCACTCGAGTCCTACCAGCCGCTAGAGAGACATCATCCGCCGCCGCCCGGATACCCGCTGCTGATCGGCCTCGGGCAGACGCTGAACTATTTCATCGGAGACCCCTTCACTGCGATGGTCTGGCTCAGCGGAGTCGCCTCGGTGCTCGGTTTTCTGATGCTCGCGCTCTCCGGTGAATTGCTCACCGGAAGGACTGCCCTGTCAGTCTCCGGAGCGCTCATGTTTTACCTCTCTCCGGCCATGCTGGTTCACTCGACATTACCCGTCAGCGATGCGACCGGGCTGGCGCTGTTGTCGACAGCGTTCTATCTATCAATCCGTCTCGTGGCCGCGCCCGACACGAAACATTGCCTGTTGTTCGCGTTGACCGCTTCCGCCGCGATCGGTTGCAGACCTCAACTCTCAATTATCGTGGTGCCTCTGCTTCTTCTGACGCTTGGTCTGCTGCGTAACGTGAGGTCAACCGCCATTGTGCTGGCGACCTTCGGGTTGCTTTGCGTTGGCTGGTTGATTCCGCTTGCTTTCGCTACGAACGGATTCAAAGGTTTGCTCGCTTTCGAAGTTGGACAGGCCGATTATCTCGCGGCGCACGATGCGGAGATCTCGCGGAATGGCTGGACCCCGGTCGGCCTTCTCTTTCGTTTTGTCGCGCATGCCTGGGGTCCGAAGTGGCTCTCCATCTTCGTGCTTGCTGCCGCAATCGCAGGCTTTGTTCAGCTTCTGCGACAACGGAAACGCGCTTCGATACCCTTTGTGGTGGCCGGATCGTGCTATCTGGCGTTCGCGCTCGCCTTCATGGATCCGGCCGACGGGGTTCGCTACTCGCTCCCATTCACGATGGTCATTGCTCTACTGGCGGGTAGCTTCGTCGCGATCGCGGCGAAAACGCCAATGCGGTCTTTCCTGGCCTTTTTGCTTCTGGCCGATTTCGCCATCGCATCAGGCTTCTACGTTTCGTCGATGATCAAAGCGAGAAGGTCAGGACTTTCTCCTCCAGTCGCGGCAGCGCAGGAAGCCAGGAGGACGCTGCCTGCCAGCGCGGTAGTTCTCTACGAGAGGCCATTGCTGCCTCACGCAGAACGTCTTCTAGTCCGATTCCGTCCGATGCCCGTGGAAAAAGGTCTTGCAGCGTACGCTGACACGGACGTGCCGCTCTGGATTTACGGCCACGGACGTAGCTCCCGCGAGGGTGCGAAGAACTGGACCTGGCCCGACAGTGATGCCTACGGCAAGCTGACTCGTAACCACTATCGGGTCGTCTCTCTAGCACCGCTCCCCGCTGAGGAACGATTCCGTGTACTTTCCGGTGTGTATCCGATCGAGCGGTCGGTCTCTGCCGGTTCCTGGAGATGGCTCTCGCCCGAGGCGCAGGTGCGTCTTCCCGATCTGCGCGCCGCCGGGGTGGAGTTGAGACTCCGGCTGCATCCCGACGCGCCATGGGAGAGCAATAGGACAACTTTCTTCCTGAACGGCGTGGAGGCTGGGCAGCTGGTCGTGAGACGAGATCGCGCCGCGCAGATTCTTCTCCCGCTGCCGGCAGGCAGCGTGGTGCTCAGGATCAGGAGCGATCGATCTTTCGTGCCGGCAGCCCTGGCCGGAACGCGCAATCGCGATCCGCGCCGTCTCGCGGTCATGCTGACCGGCGTTAATCAGCGCCGAGACGATGTCCCCACCGTCGCCGCGCCACGCGACCGGCCAGGAGTAGTAGTGCCGTGATTCCGCACGCGAGCAGCAGTCGTGGCATCGCTGCGTTGATGTCTGAGGTTCCGGCACGGGCCGCGTCGACCAGATAAGCGAATGCGTAGAGAGACGGCAGCATCCCCACGGCCGTGATCAGTGTGTAGCGCGCGATGGTCATGGAGGTGAGCCCCGCCAGGTAATTCAGAAAGTTGTACGGGATGAGGGGAAAGATCCGGAGCAGTAGGACTGCGAATGCCCCTTCTCTCGTGATCGCGGCGGCCGCTCGTGGCATGCGCGACGAGATCATGCTCTCGATCCTTCCGCGAGCAGTTGCGCGTGTGATCAGAAAGGGCGGAACTGCAGCGATGACGGCGCAGACGAGTTCGATGGTCGCGCCTGTTTGCCAGCCCCAGATCAGTACCGCGGCCACGGAAAGAGGGACCACAGGAATCGCCAGCAGCGCCAGAGCAACGTAGAGAACCAGAAACAAAGCAGGTGTGAAGCGACTCCCTGCGGCGCCAGCGAGCCACTCTGCGAAGTCGTTCACCGGCATGTAGCGGGCGCCGGCTGCGCTGAAGGCAATTCCCAGGAGAATCAGTGCACCCACGAACACTAGTTGGCGCCTCGAGAACGGTTTCGGTGGGGGAGTGGGGGCGAGAACCATCGCCGCATCTTAGCTCGCGAACTGGTGGGGCATGCCGCGAACCGCCTGCCCAATCGTTGCTCACGCCGCATTCGTGGTCGGCGTAGGACGCGCAGCACGGACTGTCTCATAAATCCTCGGCCTCGAGTTGGAGAGTTCGCGCTAAGCGCGATGATGTCGTCGCCGCGTCTGACCC
>JBKJUK010000005.1:0-3105 GCA_046590705.1 Thermoanaerobaculia bacterium | reverse complement strand
TCATCTGGACCACCACGCCCTGGACCCTACCCGCCAACCTCGGCATCGCCCTTCGCGCCGACTACGAATACTCAGTGGTGGAAGTCGAGGGTGAGAATCACATCATCGCCACCGATCTCGTCGCGGCCGTCGCTGCGAAGGCCGAGTGGAAGTCTCACCGGACCGTGAAAACGTTTCAGGGTCTCGAACTCGACAACCTTCACTACAGACACCCCTTTCTCGACCAGATCGGCCTCTTCGTCGTCGGCGATCATGTGACGCTCGACGCCGGCACAGGCCTCGTGCACACGGCTCCCGGTCACGGCGCCGACGACTTCAACCTCGGACGCCGATACGGACTCCCGACTTACACACCCGTGAATCACCGCGGAGTATTCACCAGCGACGTGCCGCAGTGGGAAGGCCTGCATGTCTTCAAGGCCAACCCGCTCATCATCGAGACGCTCATCGAGAAGAAAGCTCTCGTAGCCCAGGAGAAGATCAATCACTCCTATCCGCACTGCTGGCGTTGCAAAAATCCGATCATCTTCCGCGCCACCGAACAGTGGTTCATCAGCATGGACAACGAAGGCCTTCGCAAGAAAGCTCTCGAAGAGATCCGTGAGGTGAAATGGGTTCCCCACTGGGGACAGGAACGGATCAACGGAATGATCGAGAATCGTCCGGACTGGTGCATCTCACGCCAGCGTCTCTGGGGCGTCCCCATCACCGTTCTGTACTGCGAAGAATGCGGCGAGGCCATCCACGACCGGGACTTCTTCGCGCGCGTGGTGTCGCTCTTCGAGAAAGAGGGAGCCGATGCCTGGTACGAACGACCTGCCGCCGACTTTCTCAGAGCTGGACAGACCTGCGAGAAATGCGGTCACGCTGCATTCAGAAAAGAGTCGGACATCCTCGATGTCTGGTTCGACTCCGGCTGTTCGAGCGTCGCGGTTCTGAAGAAGCGACCCGAACTCACCTGGCCAGCAGCGGTCTACCTGGAGGGTCACGACCAGCACCGCGGATGGTTCCACTCCTCCCTGCTCGTAGGTGCAGGCATCGAAGGGGGAGCGCCGTACGAGCGTGTCGTGACATGCGGTTTCGTCGTCGACGACAAGGGCCGGAAGATGTCGAAGTCCGTCGGCAACGTGGTCTCGCCGCACGACGTGATCAAACAGCACGGTGCGGACATTCTTCGTCTGTGGGTGTCGATGATCGACTACCGCGATGACATGGCCATCGGCAACGAGATCATCTCGCGTATCGCCGAGGCTTATCGGAAGATCAGGAACACCGCACGGTTCCTGTTGTCGAATCTCTACGATTTCGATCCAACCAGGCACATGGTGGCTCCCGATCGGCTCTCCGATCTTGACCACTGGGCACTCTCGAGGGCTGGCGAGACTTTCGATCGCTGCCGGAAGGCCTACGAAGATTTCGAGTTCCACACCGTCTACCATCGCGTGCTCGACCTCTGCACGGTCGATCTCTCATCGATCTATCTCGACGTAATGAAGGACACGCTTTACGTCGATGCGCCCGACAGTCCGGCCAGACGGTCGGCCCAGAGCGCCATGTACCGGATCCTGGAAGGCATCGTCGGTACCATCGCGCCGATCATGGTGTTTACGGCAGAAGAAATCTACGAAAACATTCCGGGTCATCGGGAAGCGTCCGTTCATCTCACCACCTTTCCTGATCTGCATTCCTTTCAGATTTCCGATCGCGAATCAGCAGCGTGGGACCGGTTGTTCTCGCTTCGCGAAACCGCGTCAAAAGTTCTCGAACGCGCTCGCGCAGCACAGCAGATCGGACAATCACTCGAGGCCGAGATCATTCTCGGAGGTCCGTTCGATCCCGAGCGCCTGCTCGGCGGAATCCGCGTCGATCTGGCCAAGCTGCTCATCGTGTCGGCAGTCTCCTTCGACCGCACCTTCACCAGCGAAGACACCATCGATCTCGAAGGAATCGGCAAGGTCCACGTCGGCATGAAACGCGCCGCAGGTGGCAAGTGCTCGCGATGCTGGAACTACCGCAACGAAGTCACCGAAGAAGCAGGTCTCTGCAACCGCTGCAAAACCATTGTGGATAGTCTATGAAACCGAATGGAGAGTGGAGAATGCAGAATGCAGAATGTCTAGAGTCAAACACTGCCATTCTGCTTCTCGCCTTCGCATTCTCCATTCTGCATTCTCCATTCTCCATTCGCCGTAATGTACGCTGATCTTCATCTGCACACGTTGCATTCGGATGGACTGCGTACCCCTCGCGAAGTCGTGGATACTGCCATCGAGAAAGGTTTGTCGGTGATTGCGCTCAGCGATCATGATCAGCTGGCCGGCTACTTCGAGATTCGTGAGTATGCCGCCGAGCGGGGTCTCAGACTCATTCCGGGCGTGGAACTCTCGGTCGATTTCGAAGGGCAGGACATTCACATCCTGGCTTACTCTTTCGCACCCGTCGATCCTCTGATCACGACACGGCTCGAGGAGTTCAGGGCCGTACGGGCCACGCGCGGCGAGGAGATGGTCCGCCGGTTGATCGAGCTGGGTTATCCGATCACTCTCGAGCGTGTTCGCGAGCTTTGCGGCGATGGCGCGATGGGACGACCGCACGTCGCGCGTGCCCTCGTCGAGTCAGGTTCGGTCGCTACGATTCAGCAGGCCTTCGACGAACTGATCGGGCCGCAAGGGAAAGCATGGGTAGCAAAAGCCATGTTCTCTGCGGAGGAAGCGGTCAGAATGATTCGCGGTGCGGGTGGTCGCACATCAGTCGCCCATCCCACGCTTTACAAAGACCACTTTGAGGTGGTCAAACGCCTGCTTGACCTCGGCGTCGACGGAATCGAAGCATGGCATCCCAAAGTGATCGGGAAAGAGCGAGAGCAGTACATGCAGCTGGCGACTTCACGAGGCAGGCTGATTACCGGAGGTTCGGACGATCACGGCTTCGCGGAGAGAAAGTCACTTGGAACGATCAAGCTGCCTGTGAGTTACATCGAATCGTTGCTGGTGTTGTGAGAGGCGGCCGGGGGCCGGGGTCAGGGGGCCGGAGCAGGCAAACCGGGTTCGCCCCGCCACGTCATTCCGATGAGCATGGGACGCTCCTGTTGAATTTGCGCGCCGT
>JBKJUK010000292.1:0-9821 GCA_046590705.1 Thermoanaerobaculia bacterium | reverse complement strand
CTCGAAGCCACACGGGTGAGGATCGCTCCAGGAATCAGCTCTTCGCGGACAACGGTCTCGCCGGTAATGACTGCCGCCAGCGCGCGGGTGGTTCGAATGCCGAGCGCGAACATCGCTTCACTGACCAGATACTCGCGCAGGACCGGTCCGAGCGCGGCGCGACCGTCGCCGCCGCGAGAGAACGGTGTTCTTCCTGCGCCCTTGAGCTGCAGGTCGCGGCGAGTGCCCGACTTGTCGACGACTTCCCCAAGCAGCACTGCTCTTCCGTCGCCGAGCTGACTCGAGAACGATCCGAACTGATGGCCGGCGTACGCGGTTGCGATGGCCTCCGCTCCGTCAGGAATGTGGTTGCCGGCCAGAACGCTCAATCCGTCTGCGCTGGCCAGCCAGGCAGCGTCAATTCCGAGTTGCATAGCCAGCGTCTCGTTGACGCGTATGAGCCGCGGCGCGCGGACCGGTGTAGGAGCCGTGCGGGTGAAGAATCGATCGGGAAACTTCGTGTAGGTGTTGTCGAAAGGGATTTGCGTCATCGCTGACTCGATTGACTCAAATACCGAGCCACGTGATCAGGACCGCGCAATTCCTCCGATGGTAAGCCGAGTGATTCCCTGCAGACTGCAGATGTGGCCGCGCCGATCGCGTACTCGTCAAAAGTGCGCACACCAACGCTGATCCTGTCGAACACAGGCGACGCGCGCGTGCCGATCACGCAGTCCTTCGCCATGTACCGCGCGCTACGAGACAACGAAGTCCCCACCCAATTCATCGCCTACCCCCTCAGCGGCCACAACGCCGCCGACCCGGTGCATCAGGGCGACGTCGACCGCTGCTGGATGGAGTGGTTCACCCGCTACCTAAAATAACAGCGCCCCACATCCCCGAGCTCCGGCCGTCCCCTCTCCTCGCGGGTGAGGGGAATGCCAACCTTCCATGCTTCTCGTCTTTCTCGAGGCCGCCTTCGCTGAAATTCGTTACCATTCCTTCTTCGAATGAACAGTTACGATCTTGTGGTGATCGGTGCCGGTCCTGCTGGTGAGAAGGGTGCTGCGCAGGCGGCTTACTTTGGTAAGCGTGTGGCCATTGTGGAACGGGAGGATGTGCCGGGCGGCGCTTGCGTCAACACTGGCACTATCCCTTCCAAGACTTTGCGCGAGACTGCGCTGCATCTGAGCGGCTTTCAGCGCCGCGAGCTTCTGGGTATCGACGTAACCAGGAAGGACGAAGTCTCTGTGCGCGACTTCATGTACCGCGCTACGCATGTTCGCGAAAGCCAGTGGCGTCTCATCGATCGCAATCTCGACCGACACCAGGTTACCCGTCATCAGGGCTCCGCGCGCTTTCTCGACGCTCACCGTGTTGCGATCACTTCGCGTGATGGTGCGCAGGAGATCATCCGCGGCGAGGTCATGCTGATTGCGAGCGGTTCCTCGCCTCATCATCCGGCCGGCATCGACTTCGATCACCTGACAGTCTATGACAGCGACTCGATACTGCAGCTCGACCGCGTTCCCCACCGGCTGGCGGTGGCTGGCGCAGGCGTGATCGGCTGCGAGTACGCTTCGATCTTTGCGGCGCTGGGAGTCGAGGTTCACCTCATCGATGGTCGCACCTCCCTGCTCGGCCACATCGATCGTGAGATCGTGGATGTGCTGCTCCGCTCGTTTCAGGATCGCCTTGGGGTCGGCCTGCATCTCGGCGCCGAGGTGGTTCGGCATGAGAAGCATCCAGCGGGTGTCACGCTGCATTTGCAGGATGGCACTGCCATCGACGTCGACAAGATTCTCTATGCCGCGGGACGCAACAGCAACACGGGCGGGCTTGCGCTCGAGGCCGCCGGAGTTGAAACCGGTAAGCGCGGCGTCATCACTGTCAACGAGAAGTACCAGACCAACGTCCCGAACATATTTGCCGCCGGCGACGTGATCGGTTTTCCGGCGCTGGCGTCGACTTCTATGGAGCAGGCACGCGTGGCGATGGTGCATGCCTTCGACCTCAAGTACAAAACGGCCATGGCCCGTCATCTCCCTTACGGCATCTACACGATTCCGGAGATCTCGACAGTAGGCGAAACCGAGGAGACGTGCCGTGAAAAGCAGATGCGCTGTGAGGTGGGGCGAGCGTATTACGAGAAGAATCCGCGGGGCCAGATCATCGGTGACAGCGATGGACTGATCAAGCTGATCTTCGATCCCGAGACGTTGCGTTTGCTCGGGGTTCACATCGTCGGAGAAAACGCTTCGGAGATGCTGCATGTGGGTTTGATGGTGATGCAGTACGAGGGAACGATCAACGCCTTCATTGAGACGGTGTTTAATTTTCCTACTCTTGGCGATGGATATAAGTACGCTGCTTATGATGGGCTTGGGAATGTTGCTGAGGCGCGGAGGCGTGGTGCCGGGTGACGGAGTTGAGTTGGCTTTCGAGGCGGTCAGTGCCGTGATTGGGCCTTCTTTTCCGCTGTGGGGCTGTGAGACGCGCTGCCGAGTGATCGAATCATTGACTTGTCATTCCGAGCCCCGGATCGCGGTGCGCGGCGACTGAGAGAAAGAAACAGGGGCTCTGTGCATCAGCAGGATCGCCGTCATTCCGAGCGGTGGGATGGGTGGGTGCGAGGAATCTACGCACAGGGACCGCGCTTGGAATGACGAGCGCGACCCTTGCTCGTAGATTCCTCAGTCGCACGCCTTTCTGCGTTCAATACCGATCACGGCGCGCTCCATCGGAATGACGTTACTGGTCCTTTGCGCCTGGCTGGAGGGTCGCTTCTTCAGTCTGCAGGATCTTGTTCGACTCCACCCACTATCAGAACGCGATGCCCAACTCCAGCATCACTTTCTTCATGTCGTTCCATACGTCTTTCTTTGCAGATGGCGTGCGAAGCAGATAGGCCGGATGGTAGGTGGGCATGAGGCGAATGTTGCCGTAACTCTGCCACTCTCCGCGTACTGCGGAGATGGTCAGGGTTTGATTGACCATACTCTGCAATGCGAATTTCCCGAGGGTCACGATCACTTTCGGGTTGACCATCTCGATCTGCTGTTTGATGTATGGCCGGCAGGCTTCCAGTTCGTCCGCCTCGGGATTACGATTCTCGGGTGGCCGGCACTTGATGACGTTGGCGATGTACACCTGCTCTCTGGAGAGATGCATCGCCTTGAGAATGTCCGTAAGCAGTTGGCCAGCGCGACCGACGAAGGGCTCCCCTGCCAGATCCTCGTCGCGTCCTGGCGCTTCTCCGATGAACATGAGCTCAGCGTTCGTGTTGCCACTGCCCACCACGACCTGGGTTCTGCTTGCAGACAGTTTGCAGCGGGTACACTGCTTCGCTAACGCCGTAAATGATTCCCAGTCCTCAGTCGCTGCAGCGATGGCGGTGATGGCTGGAAGAATTTGAGAGACCGCAGGAGTGAAGACTTTCTTCTCGACCGATTGGTAGCTGTCGGTCGTCTCGCGAACTTCCGAATCGCCCACTCTCTGCGGCGTTCGTTGCCCGTCAACACTCTCAGTGGCTGGCACGCCGAGGTCGAGGTGCGAGAAGCCGAGGTCTCTGAGTAGCGTCAGTTCAGCGTGGAGTTCTTCAGGATCCATGCTTGCGACTTCCGTTCGCTACCGCTGCTGCCACCAGGTCCAGCAACTGGTGGGCGACCTTGTCCTTGCTCTGACGGGGGAACTTGTGGCGCTCCCCTTCTCTGGTAAGAACGACGACTTCGTTCTCGTTGACATCAAAGCCGATGGTCGGATCCGAGACATCATTCGCTACGATCATGTCAGCGCGTTTCTTCCGCAACTTCCCCAGCGCATTCTGCTCCAGATCGGTCGTCTCCGCAGCGAAGGCGACGATAAACGGTGGGTCAGCGATTGCTGAAACGGCTTCCAGAATGTCCCCGGTCTTCTGCAGTTGCAGGTTGAGACTCGATTCTTCATCTGACTTTTTCAGCTTCTGCGCGGCAACGATCTGCGGGGTGAAGTCCGCCACGGCCGCCGCTTTGATCAGTACGTCGTTCGACGCGGCGTGGCTGACTACCACTTCGAGCATTTCTTTCGCGGTCATGACCGGGACAAGGGTTACGCCTGCAGGAACCTGCAAAGCCGTCGGACCGCTCACCAACGTGACTGCAGCGCCGCGTGAGGCAGCAGCGCCCGCCAACGCGTAGCCCATCTTTCCAGACGAGCGGTTGGTGAGATAACGCACAGGGTCGATCGGCTCCCGGGTCGGTCCGGCCGTAATCAGGAAGCGCAAACCCACGAGATCACGCGTCGAAGAGAGATTCTGTACGGCCGCGACAATGTCAGGTACCTCCAGCATCTTCCCCTGTCCCTGGTCTCCGCAGGCCAGCAGTCCATCGATCGGCTCGAGGATGAAGACGCCCCTGGAGCGTAACGCGGAAACGTTGGCTCGAACGGTGGGGTGCTGCAGCATGAAGGAGTTCATGGCCGGCGCCACTGCAACGGCGCTGCGGTGAGCCAGAGCGTAGGTGGTCAGAGCATCGTCAGCAATGCCATGGGCGAGCTTGGCCAGAGTATTCGCCGTGGCCGGGGCGATCAGCAGCAGCTCAGCCCAGCGCGCCAGCTCGATGTGATCGACGCCGCCGTTCTCGGAGTCACCCCACTGGCTGACGATGACCTTCTGATTGGAGACAGCAGCGAGCGCAATGGCACTCACGAAGCGCGTGCCATTCTCTGTGAGGATGACGCGCACTTCAGCCCCGACGTCGCGGAGACGCCGGACCAGTTCCGGCGCCTTGTAGGCAGCAATGCCCCCCGAGACGCCGAGGACGATGTTCATTCTTCGTCGTTTGCGTCGACGCTCACTGGGGGAGCGAGCTGCCATTTCACCAGATTGCGATGCACTTCGTCCATGGCCACACGGGTCGGCTTCGCAAAGCGTGACTTATGTTTTGGGTATGCGCCCTGAATCAACTGTTCTGCACGTTTCGCCACGAGCAATACGTAGCGAAACCGGCTGTCAACTCCTACCGGTAGCTCTTCCATTTCTCTCCTCTTTGAAGCGATGCGCCATCTCACGCAGGGTGAGCAGCGCCGACTTTGACTTCAGCTTCCTGGCGATCACCGCTGCCTTGAGGCAGGCTGTCGCCAGGTCGATATCATCGTTGATGATGACATACTCGTAAAACGTACAACCCTCTTCGATCTCACTGGTGGCTTTTCGAAGACGAATTTCAATCTCGGTTTCGGAGTTCAGCCCGCGCGAACGGAGCCGCTTCTCGAGCTCCTCAAACGATGGCGGGAAAACAAAAACGCTAAGCGAATGAGGCTGTAAATCTGAACTCTCAGAAATCTGCTGCGCACCCTGGACGTCGATATCAAGAATCACATCCTCAGAGCGCTGCAGCCTCGTCTGTACTTCCTGCTTCGAGGTCCCGTACATGTAGCCATGGACCTGAGCCCATTCGATGAACTCCCCGCGGCCCACCATCTCGTCGAACTTCTCTCTGGCGACGAAATAATAGTCTTTTCCGTGCTGCTCGCCTGCGCGAGGCTCCCTCGTGGTGTGAGACACAGAAAAGTGCAGCTGAATTCCGAGAGGCTCGACTTCCTTCTTCACACGGTTGATGAGAGTCGTCTTTCCCGCGCCCGAGGGGCCGGAAACGATGAACAGAGTTCCATCAGGGTGGAAATTGGAAGTTGAGTCACTCGACATTCTGTACTTGCTCGCGGATTCGCTCCGCTTCGGTCTTCAATTCTACAACGAGGCTGCGAAGGTTGGGTGCGCGGGATTTGGCTCCGAGGGTGTTGATCTCGCGCAGAATTTCCTGGGTGAGGAAATCGAGCTTCTTCCCGACAGCCGTGGTGCCTTCGAGCAGTTTGCGAAACTGCTCCAGATGGATCGTCAGCCGGGTCATCTCCTCGGCCACATCCATCTTCTCGACCATGATGACTGTTTCCTGCGCCAGACGATCCGGATCAACCGCAGTCCCGGCCAGCGCGGCGAGTTCGTTCACTCTGGTGCGGTAGCTGAGAAGCGTCTCCTGCATCAGCCCTTCCCGTTCGGCGGTGACTCGACCGCTCTGCTCCTGCAGCCATCCAATCCTGGTTTCGAAGTCCTTCTTCAGTGACTCGCCCTCGGCCTGCCTTGCTTCCTGCAGGGCCTTGAACGCTTCGAGGACGATCTCCCGCATTTTCAGGCGGTCCTCTTCTTCGATCTCCGCATCGACGGCCTCGACCTTGATGAAGTCGGGAACGCGAAGGAGATCGTTGACGGTGAAGTTCGGAGCGATTCCGAGATCTTCCATGGTGGCGCGGATCTGCGGCACGATTTTGTCGGCAATTTTGCGATTGATCTTGACGTGGTAATCGGGCTCGTCGAGTCGTGTGACGCGTAACGAGATGTCGATCTTGCCGCGGGAGAACGTTTCGACGGCCAGAGTGCGTACGATCGATTCGAGTTCCCAGAGAAACTCCGGAACCCGCACACTCACCTCGAGAAACTTGTGATTGACGCTCTTCACCGCGACATTGATATGAAATCTGGTACCGGCCGTACCTGCGGCGCGCCCGAATCCGGTCATGCTGTGAATCATCTGACTCCCTTTCCCAGCATTCCCGCTGGACTGCCCTGCCTGTAGAGCGATTCAAAATCTTTCTCAGCCTGATCTGCGAGAGCGTTCAGTGCCTGTTCGACAACGAGCCGGTACTGCTCGACCTGATGACGCTCGATCCTCTCAGGGATTGCAATCGGTTCCCCGTAAAGGAAGATGGCACGGGTGAACGGAGCAGGGACCTCGAATTGATCCCAGCTTTTCAGAAGCTTTTTTTTTTACTGACGAACGCGCATGGAACGATTGGGATTCGCGAAAGTTGCGCGGCCAGCACCACACCTTCCTGTGCGATGCGTCGCGGCCCACGAGGACCGTCGGGTGTGATCCCAAGCACAAGATTTTCGCGACCTTTGCGGATCATCTGTTTGAGCGCTGATGCTCCGCCCTTACTTGTTGAACCGCGGAACGGTTCCGCTCCGAACCGCTGCATGGCCCTGGCGATCAGTTCCCCGTCGCGATGTCGGGAGATCATCACCTGAATCGGTTTGGCGAACATGGCGTAGACCATCATCAGGATATGCCCATGCCAGAACGCGAAGACGTAACCCTTTCCGGCAGCGTTGAGCGCAAGCATCGGCCCGGCATTCACATGGCGAACGCGCATGGTGAGATGCAGTGCGCGGATCAGCGCCGCAGCAAGTCGCGGAATGAAGAACAGTCCAGCATCGAAGCGTCTCAAAGAATGACCTCGGTCAGCGGTTCGTCATGAGCGAACTGCATCTCGTAGAGTTTATTGTAGATGCCTCGCTTAGAGAGCAACTCGTCGTGAGTACCCGACTCGGCGATCTGCCCTTTGTCGAGCACGATGATCTTGTCTGCACGGCGAATCGTGGAGAGTCGATGAGCGATGACGAGGGTGGTGCGGCCGCGCATGAGATTGGCGAGAGCCTGCTGAACGAGACGCTCGGATTCGGTGTCGAGTGCCGAGGTTGCTTCGTCGAGCACGAGGATCGGCGGGTTCTTGAGAAGTGCGCGGGCGATGGCCAGCCGCTGCCTCTGTCCACCGGAGAGAAGCACGCCACTCTCTCCGACGATGGTTTCGTAACCATTCGGGAGTGCGTCGATGAAGTCGGCAGCGTTGGCGGCTCGGGCCGCATCGACGATTCGGTCCATGGAGATATCAGCGCGTCCGTATCCGATGTTGTTGCGCACAGTGTCATTGAACAGCACGACCTCCTGCGTCACAAAACCCATCAGGCTGCGCAAGGAGAGCATGGTCACGTCGCGAATGTCCGTTCCGGCAACAGTGATTCGTCCTTCGGTCACGTCGTAAAAACGCGGAAGCAGGTTGACCATGGTGGACTTTCCAGCGCCACTGCCACCTACTACTGCCACCATTTCACCTGGTGCGATGTCCAGCGACACGCCTTTGAGAATCGCGCCCTCGCCATACGTGAACGAGACGTTCTCGTAACGGATGCCGTTGCCGATTGAGGAGAGATTGGTTGCGTTTGCTTTGTCTTTCACTTCGTTGTCGATGTCGAGCATGGAGAACACTCGCTCTGCCGCGGAGAGCGCGGTATTCATAGCGAGATTGACCTTATTCAGTCGTTTGACCGGCGCGTACATCGCAGCTAGCGCGAAGACGAAGCTGAGGAACTGTCCCAGAGTAAGTTCACCAGAACGGATTCGCACCGCCGCATACGACAGCAGCAGGACGATGAGAATCCCCGCTAACAACTCCATGACCGGCGATGACAAAGCCTGAATCTTCTGCGCTCTCAGGTTCGAGCTGAGATGCTTCTTGGTCGCTGCCTGAAAGCGAGTCATCTCGAACTTTTCCATGGTGAACGCTTTGACGATGCGTACGCCGCGGATCGTTTCCTCGAGAAGCGTGGCGATGGTCGCCATCCGCTCCTGAGATTGATGAGTGGTTTTGCGCAGTCGCTTGCCGAACTGCACCACCGGCACGACGATGACCGGTGCGATCACGAAGCTGATGAGAGCGAGTTCCGGATTCGAGACGAACACGAAGATGGCCAGCACCATCAGCGTGGTCGTTTCCTGGAAGAGATCGCCCATTCTCACCGACACGGCGGCCTGTATGGCATCCGCATCGGAGACCACACGACTCACCAGTTCACCTGTCGAACGCTGACTGAAGAATCGGTGACTCTGACCGATGATTTTCTCGTAGAGTTCGTTGCGCAGGTCGCGCACGGTGGAGAGACCAACCTTCTGAAAGGAGTATTCGGAGAAGAAGGTGGTAATGGCCCTGATCACGAAGACGATCAGCAGCATCCCGAGAATCATCTTCCAGCGTTCGTTCTCATTCTGTTGCCACCATTGCCGCGCTGGGCGCGAGAGATTGTCGGCGGCGTTGATGATCGGTCCCCGCGCTCCCTCCGGAATGTTCCTCCGCAGGACGAGATCCGAGACAGCGTTCGAACTTCCTTTCGATCCGCCTGCTTTCTTGAGTGCACCGATGGAAGCGCGATCGTCATCTGTCCTGGCGCTCTTCTCCTGTGCGGTAAGTACCTCGTCGAACAGCGGGCGGATCAACGCCATCAGCGCCCCTTGCGAGGCGGCCACTACGATCATGCTTCCGAAAGCGAGGATTGCCCACGCCTTGTACGGGATCAGATAGCGGTAGAGTCGTCGAAGGAGTTTCATCGGTTCACGGAAGAGGACACTGCGGCTTTCTCGCTGGCGACTGCACGCATCAGTGTAATGATTTTCTCTGCGGCGCGGTGCGCGGCGCCCGGACCACCGACCAGTGTTCTTACCCTCTCGAGTTCTCCAATCGTTGTCGCGTATGTGGCGGGTTCGAGGAGATCGAGCACGCTCGAGGCGATACGCGAGGCTGTCACCTGGCCCTGCAGAAGTTCCGGAACGACCGCTTTTCCCGCAATGATGTTCACCAGGCTGAAGTGCGGCAGGCGAACGAGCAGCCGGCCGAGTGCGTATGTGAGTCCACTGAGTTTGTACACCACCACTGCGGGAACCGACAGTAGCGCTGCCTCGAGTGTGGCCGTACCTGAGGAACAGATGGCGATGTCGCTCCCGGCCAGCGCAGCCCTACCTTCGCCGTCAGCAATTCGGACGTTGGAACCGGCTGCTGCGAGTGTCGCATCCAGAAGTGAGCTGCTGATGGTCGGAGCCTGGATGATGAATGCGTCGACCACTCGGCGCTCTCCGATCAATTTCACAGCCTCCAGCATGACCGGCAGAAGCGACTCCACTTCCATCCGCCTGCTTCCTGGCATCAGGGCAAGCCGGACCGCTCGATCGTGGAGCAGCTGGCGTTGCCTGACAAACGGC